>JAYWAM010000037.1:0-19263 GCA_043782425.1 Betaproteobacteria bacterium | reverse complement strand
CAGCCATCGCGGGCAAGCTCGCTCCTACATTCGGCAGAACTGTTGACGTTAATAACGCAAATTGGAGTGTCTCCACATCAGTTTGAATTGCACCCCACCAAGCTGGTTCACATCTGCTTAAAAAGGTGGCCGTAGGCGCGGCTCACGGCTAGCTCGGTTTTATGATCCTTGAGTTTCACCAAAATGTGCCCGGAAAAATCGCGCGTGGTGCCTGCGATGCGGTTCACATTGACAATGGTGGAGCGGTGAATTTGCCAGAATTCATTCGGGTCAAGCTGCGTGGCCAATTCGGCAATCGCGGTGCGGATCAGCGCTTCTGCATCGCGCGTCACTACGCTCACATACTTGTCCTGCGCCTGGAAATACAGCACGTCTTCTACCGCGATCTGGCGCACCACTTCGCCTACCGAGGCGCGTACCCAGCGCAAATAGTTGCTCGAAAGTTTTGGCAGCGAGTTGGTGATACGCAGCAGCAAATCGCCGACGGAGCCCGGCGTTACGTTTTCGGCGAGCTTCTTTTTGAGACGCGCGATGCAGCGTTGCAGGCGCTCGTCGGCAACCGGCTTGAGCAGGTAATCGGCTGCTTCATTTTCGAAAGCATCCACAGCATACTGATCGTAAGCGGTGACAAACACCACATGAGTGCGCTGGTCGATGCGCCGCGCCACCTCTAACCCGGTAAGCCCCGGCATGCGGATGTCGAGGAAGGCGATGTTCGGGCCGGCATCGTCGATGAGCTTGAACGCCTCGGGGCCATTCTTGGCGATGCCGAGCACATCGAGTTCCGGCCAAAACGCCTTGAGGCGCTCGAATAGGTACTGCGCGAGGTGGATTTCGTCGTCGGCAATGATGGCGGTGGGCAATGTTGCTCCGTATTTCGTATGTCTAGACTAGTTTAGCGCGTCAAACAGAACGGTCCTAATGCAGCTTTGGACAACCAGATTAACTCCCAATCTGTCATTCCCGCGAAAGCGCATATGCGCTTTCGCGGGAATGACAAACCGGGCGATAAATCCCTTTATTTATGGCGCACTACACTAGGGTAGGGATCTTGATGATGACGCGCGTTCCCGATGGCGCATTTTCCTCTATCTCCAGGCTGCCGTCAGAACCATAGAGCGCGGCCAGCCGTTCCTTTACGTTGTGCAGGCCGATGCCGCTGCTTTTGGCGCCGGAAAATCCCAGTCCGGTGTTAGCCACGACTATGCGTAAATGCGTGGCGTCGCGCCGTGCCGAAAGCGCAATGGCGCCGCCGTCCATATTGGGTTCAAGGCCATGCCTGATGGCGTTTTCCACCAGCGGCTGGATGAGCATGGGAGGCAACTCCTGACCGGCTAGCTCCTGTGGCAAATCGATGGTGACCTTTAAGCGCCCGCCCATACGGATTTGCAACAGGGAAAGATAGTGGCGCATCAATTCGAATTCTTTCTCCAGCGTGATGCTTGCTTGACGCGAAACATCGAGAGAGGCGCGTAAATATTCGATGAAACTTTCCAGCATGCGTTTAGCCGTGTCTGGTTCGGGATGAATGAGGCTCACGACGTTGGCCAAAGTGTTGAACAGAAAGTGCGGCTCAATCTGCGCTTGTAGTGTGCGCAGATTGGCCAGCGTGGCTTCGCGCTCTATGGTGGCAACGCGCAGACGCTCGCGTTCCAGCGACATTTCCGCCAGCAAGCTGCGTTCACGCCAGAAATAGATGGCGCCAATAATCAGCGAAATGATCAGACTGGTGACCGTTACCGAAAGCAGAAGCTCTGGACTGAAAAATTGCCAGATATCCGCGCCGAGAAAGGATGCGGCGAGAAAATATCCGAGGTACGCGCCCAACGTCGATACTGCCGCGTAGTAAAGCGTAATCACCGTCCGACTTTGACGCGAAACCCACGGATCGAAAGTCTTGCTACTGACAATAAACAGGACGTGAATGATGTAGCCGATGCAGTTGGCGAAGAGCAGGCTATTGGCTAATCTGCCCGCCGTAACTTTGCCGCTGTAGGTGAATCCGACAGCAGCGAAAGCCAGGCCAATCAGGTTATTCCAGATGAAGGTATAGATGATGTCGCGCCACCAGGTGTACTTATAACGGCGGAACCAGGGAATGATTTCAAGCGGATGAAAGTGGCTAGAGTTGCGCTTAACGGCGGCAACATCAGCTTGCTGCCGTGTGGTGACGTTAGCTGTGGTGTTGGCAGGGGAGTTCATGTTTTCCATGTTAGCCGAAGTGCCTAAGATTCTGCACGCGTGGCCTGCTGCTTGCGCTTGTCCAGGTACTCGCTAATTTTGCGCTCTTCCCAGTTTTTACCGAACACGCCGCGAAAGGCGAATACCGATAAGCCGTGAGACACCAGACCAATGCCCCAGCCAAAAATTACCCACTGAATCCACAGTCGCCCAGGGCTGGTGATGAAGTTAATGACGGCAAGAAAACTCACCACCACAAGGTAGGTGAGGGCGTGGCGATAAAAGCCGCGTAGTTGTTTGACGTGACGTCTGGCTTCTTTGTAAATCGGATCGATATCTTCCACAATTAATCTCCTGTTGGGATAGGGCGATTGCGTCAGGATAGGCGCTTGTTGGCGAGTAGGCTGGCGATTTGCGACTATTTGTCAGATTTGCACCGCCAACGGTGGGCTAACGGCGTGGACGGTCAATAAGTGAACAGATCATCGCCACCAGCATTCTGTAGGTTGGGTTAGCGGCTTTATCGCGTAACCCAACAAACTCGGACATTCCTTTGGGGCTGTTGGGTTACAGCGCACGCGCCCAACCTACATGTTAGCTATGCCTGCGGTGTTCTCACCACGGTCACGCTACATGGCGCCTGGGCCACTACATGGGACGAAACGCTGCCCAATATCCGCTGTAGCGCAGACTTGCCGCGCGCAGCCAAAATAATTTGATCAACCTGATTTGCCTTGGCATATTCAACCAGCACCGTCGCCGGATTGCTCGCTTCCAGTACGTGAAAGCGCAGTTTTTCTAGCGGCAAATTCAGCGGCTTTGCCCAGTGGCGCAACTCCATTAATCGCTGAGTATGCAGGCTGTTGGCCAATTCACGCCCATGATCGTCTTCGGACAATATCGACGGCTCTTCCACCGTCACACAGGTGATGCGGCAGTCCTGCTCGGCAATCATGGCGCGGCTGACCGCATCGCGCAGCGCCTGAAACATCTTCTCATCCACATGCGTCGTATCCAGTGCGACGAGGATATGCGGCGTGGCGGCGAGGTGCGCGGACGGTGGAGGACAGGGCTCGTGTTTGCTACGCAGCGAGGCTAGCCAGCGCTGCGCGCGCGTAATAAAACTTGCGGTCTTTAAGCGTGTGCTGCGTTCGCTGAGGGTAACCTGATCGTAATGCACCAGATCATGAGCCACCTGCGCGGCCGTGGTGTAACGATTATGCGCCTTCACTTCCAGACAATGCAGGCAGATTTCCTGTAGCCACGGTGGTGTCTCAGGATTGATACTTCGCGGCGGCGGCGGATCAAGATACAAGCGCTTGCGAAAGCCCGAGTACGTGGCCGGGGCGCCGAAGGGCAACTTGCCGGTAGCCAATTGGTAAATAATCACACCCAGAGCAAAGATATCGCTGCGCGGGTCGCAGCGTATTCCCATTACCTGCTCCGGTGAAATGTAGGCTGAGGCGCCGACCGGCTTATGAAATTCTTCCTCTACCAGGTCCGGAAGACGCGCATGGTGCGACAGGCCGAAATCGATCAACACCGCTTCACCGCTCGGGCGAAATAAAACATTTTCCGGCTTCACGTCCAGATGCACCACGTCCTGCCGGTGCAGATCATGTATTGCCGCCGCCAGTGCGGCTGACAGCCGCGCCGTTTCGGCTGCCGGTAAGGGCGCACGCAAGGCAGCCTGATTGAGCGACGGCCCCTCGATATATTCCATCACAATATAAGGGTGAGTCTCCAGATCGCCTTTAGCGATGAATCTGGGCACATGCGGCCCGGATAGCGCGGCGCATAGCATTTGCTCGACTTCGAAACCGATATAGCATGCCGGATGATCGCCGAACTCAAGCTTGGGGATTTTCATGATCAGCGGCAGGTCGATTCCCGTTTTAGAAACCCGGTAAATCAGCGCCATTCCGCCTTCGTGAATTTTTTCGAGAATGCGGAAGCCGTCAACTTCGCTTCCCGCTTGTAATTTCTCGATCACCGCCCATGCTCCAGCCGCCGCGCCAAACGCTCGGGCAACTTTGCGGCGAGAATTTTTTTAGCAGTGCTCATGTAATCGTAAGGCACGCGGAAAAAGGTGAGTGATTTATTTCCATAATCCATCATGACGTATGAAGCGGCGTTGTTGCCGTCACGCGGCTGTCCCACCGAACCGACGATGGTGAGCCATTGGCGCATCAGTCCCAGCGGAATGGGCGTTGCGGATACCGGATTGAATGAGCGCGCCCTGTCCTGACCCGCTATGCGGAAATATAACATCGGGTGGTGAACATGGCCGATGAAGGTGTAGGCTGTTTCTGTGGCGGCCATACTGCGCGCCGCCTCTCGAGCGCCGGTGACATAATGCCAAAGGGCCGGTTGATGCGCGCTGGCATGAGCATAAAGCGCATCTCCGGCGCGCGCCGTAAGCGGCAAACTTTGCAAAAATGTGTGTTGATCGGGACGCAGTTGCAAGCGCGTCCAGTAGATGGCGTCGCGCGCGACAAAATTCATTTGATCGATATCGTTGTACTGATTCGAAATCGTTGCGGCGTCGTGATTGCCGAGCAGCACCACTGCTCCGTGCAAAGCATGCTCCTGAATGATGTCCAGACAGGCCACCGGATCGGCGCCATAACCCACCAGATCACCCAGAAAAACATACTGCTGTGCATCCTGGGATCGGGCATGCGTCAGACAAGCCTGCAACGCTTCGAGGTTGCTGTGTATGTCGGAGAGTATGGCGACTTTCATTCTAATTCAATTTATATGGAAGCTTTGATTTAGTCCTGATTTGTCATTCCCGCGAAAGCGGGAATCCATTTTTTAAAAAAGGAAAATGGTTCCCCGCTTTCGCGAGGACGACACTTATTCAGGGCCGTAGGGTGCAATAAGCGCCGCGCATTGCACCGCATGTTTTCATCCGGAGCAATAACGCTTGCGCCCTACGTCGATTGATGAGCTTAGCGAGATGAGAAAAGAAATCCACAGAAAACACAGAGGAACACAGAAAATAAAGAGTCTCGCGCCCGCGCTATCATTGGCATGGCGATGGAGGCGTAGCGGCGCGCCTCGCCCCGACTTCACATTGTCTTCGGTTCTCCTCTGTGTTCCTCTGTGTTTTCTGTGGATCATTCGGCTTCTCATACTTAATAAGCTAAGTGCGCGCTAATTCCAGCCAATAAATGATGAACACGAACAGGAATACGATAAATTCCAGCGCCGTCACCCATAGCAGCATACGCGCAATACGGCGGTGCGTCGGGCGCATGCTTAGCCAGAAGTGCTCCCGGTACCAACGGTAAGGCCAGAACCAAGCCCATCTCTTCAGCCCCAGCACATACTGCCGGATGGATGCCGCCCAGTGGGTCAGGCCGTGATCCACTTCTTTCAATTGCTGCTCCAGGTTTTCACCAGCAGGCTCGTGATAATAGTCGCGCAAAGTGAGAATTGATCCACCCGAGCTTCCTGCGTCCGGCTGTAACGTGATTTCCAGCGCCCGCTTTAATCCCTTGTCATAACTCAGGAACATGCTGGCGTCGGGTTGGGAGGATTCAAGCGTGATGGCAAGATCATAGGTTACGCCGTTCATCTCATTCAGCGCTTCGAGATGAAAGCGCTTGCCGCCGACCATCTCCTTCCACTGCCTGATATCGAGATAGGGATTGAGACGAAACAGACGTTCCGTGTTTTGCAGAAAATCGAACAAACTGTCAGGTGAGACAGGAATTGCTATGGTCACCCACGCAGTATTTTTGTGCGCATCAGCAGCAGCGGTTTGATCGATCATCGGGCGTGGTTGGCGACCAGCAACGGAACAGTAAGCTTGCGCACCAGGCGCTCCAGATCCATACGGGAGCGCAGGCCTGTCATGCCTTTGGGCCGCGGCGGGCCAATTACCACCAGCGTAGCTTGTTCCTGCAGAGCCGTTTCAAGCAGACAATCTGCGGGGTCGCCATAGCGCGCAATGGATTTATAGTTGAGGTGGCGCTCGGCACAGCGCGCTTCCAATGCGAGTAACTGCGCCGCCATATCTTTTTGCAACAAGCCTTCAACATAGCGGCCAAATACATCCCGGGTCGAAGCGTTATTCAGCCAATCGTCGCCTTGCATGCCCGCCCAAAAATCCGGCACCACCAGCAAATGCACGATTAATGTTTGCTCGGGAACGGCCACATCAAACGCCAGCGCCTCGGCCAGCAAGGCCCCGGCAGTTCCATGCTGCGCCAGTAATATTGTTTTTGAATTTAACATGTCATGTGTAAAGTGAAAGCGCAAAAAAAAGCGCGGGAACCCTGCTCTCACAGGGCGCCCGCGCTTGGTAGATTTACCTTAGCTGGCCATGAGCAAGACGCCGAATGCAATGGCGAATGCGAAAATCAACGCGCTAAAGTCCTCGCGCCGGTCGCTGACGAAAATCGACAGGCTGGTGCCACGTTCAAATTTTTGATCTGCCATGATAAGTCTCCTTAAATAAATTCTTTGACGAACAGCAGCACCACGATGAGTGAACCCACTGCCTTCAGGGTGCCTACCACACCACCGATAATCAACGGCGCACCACCAGCCTGCTTGAGCGCCTTACCGGTAATCTGCATACCCAGCCCAATTAGACCAAAAGCGAACAGCCATGCAATCCAGTTACGATACTCCTTGATATTTTTGGAGTCGTGCGTGGCCGCCTTGTTAGCTTTTTCCAGTGCGCCCTTGGCCAGCGCATCCAGTCCCTCGATTTTGCCTACCGAGCGTAGTGTCTGGCTCTGCTCGCGGGTTGTGAGCTTCTTGTTGGCGATCAGGTCTTTCAGCGCCTGCGTTTCGGCAGGATTTTGCATCTTGGCTATTTCACCTTCCAGTGCGCGCACTTCTTTGGCGTTCAGCAGTCCGCTTTCCTTGACTTCTGCACTGCTGAAATATTTCCCCTGATAATGTCCGGCCGGTGCGAATACACCGGCTGAACTCAGGGCAAACATGGCAATGAAGCCCAGTACGAATACCGGAAATTTGGAGACCAGCACCTGGCCTAGATTGACCTTTTGCGCACCGACTTCATGTTTGACATACCATGCAGCCAACCACAGCACTATGATGGGCAGGAACAACACACGGGTGATGTTGAAAATCTCCGCCACCTTGAGCGTTTCTATCCCCTTGGAATCGAACGCCAGTGCAGCGCCCGCCACCTGCGCCGAATTCAGGATGCCGGTTCCGGCCCAGGCGCCGAACTGTACCGGGCCCATGTTGAGAAGATGGCCAACGGTGGGGAACAGGAACATGCACCCCACACCGAAAATCAGGATGGTGCCTATGGTGTAAGCAATCTCCTCAGCCTTGGCCTGCACCACGGGAGACGCCGCCACCGTAGCGGACACGCCGCACACCCCCATGCCCGCCGACAGCACCGCGGTCATGGAATTGGGAATCCCCATGCGTTTGCCCATGAACAGCACCACTCCAACTGAACCCAGCACAAAGATGCCTATCATGATCACAGACAGCCCGCCCAATTGCGCCAGTTCCGCCGCGCTATACAGGGTGCCGAGCAGAATCACGCCAGATTTGAGAAAGAAGCGCGCCGTGCGCACACCATTGGCTGCCCAGGCCGGAATCTTGAACAAGTTGACGATGACCATACCGATCACGATCCCCAGCACCACATAGTTCAGGTTGAAGATATTGGCGAAATCAAAACCAAGCGTATCCTTGGCGGCCGCGCCCCAATTGGCGAACACCGGGTCAAGCCCCCATCGGACTACAAACGCGATCAGCAGAATGAAAGCAATCCCTGGGATCACTGAAATGTAGTAATCCAAGTTGCCTGCTTTAGGTGTCATGACCATGATCAACAGGCCTATCAGCACGAAAGCGCCGCCGAAAATGTAGGCAAGCTTGGCTTGGCTGGCTTTTTCTTTTTCAAAGTTTGATCCCGGCATTTTCATGTCCGGCGCTGGCTTGCCATCCGCCTTGGCCATTTCGGCTGCGACGCGCAACTCGGCGTCAAACTTCTCTTTGACTTTCATGCGGTCGGAATAGGCGCTTTTTTGCAAGTAGGCCTGCATTCCATCAATGGAGCCGGTAGTGTTAAGCGCTCCCCAAATCAACATCAGAATGCCGATGATAATTAAAGCGGGCGATTTAATCGTGTAAATCATTTTGTCTCCTCCTAGACTAAATATTTATACTTTGCGGGCTGCCAGTGGTCCAGTGAAACTTGGCGGCCCCCTCCACGAAATGGTCACGCAGGCGAATTATTCCATCGGCAGTTTGCGCGCTTTCCAGTCGGGAACGCCGTTACGGTACCAGTACACGTTCGAATAACCGCTCTTTGCCAGCACCACGGCGGCCTTGTAGGATTTCCAGCAAGTACCCGAATTGCAGAACAAGACGATATGCGAGCTTTTGTCGGCCAGTTTGCTCATGTCAAACTTATCCATCTTGGAGTCAAAGCCAGCGTCCTTGGCGCTTTTTTCCGGGTCATAGGGAACCGAAATCGCGCCCTTGATGCTGCCTTCGCCATATTCCGATGCTTTGCGGGTATCCACCAGCGTGGCGCCCTTGCCCTGTAGGTCCTGAACTTCCTTGGCCTCGACGATCTTGACGCCCGCTGGCGCAGTAGTGGGGGTTTCCTGAGCATACGCGTCGCTGGCGGCAAACAGAAAAGCTGGGGCTAACACGGAAATGCACAACTTATTTACGAGCTTCATGGAACTTACTCCTCCTAAGGTTTGGGTTAATTGATTGATACTCTTGCTGTTACGGCTAGAGACGGAAACATGACGCGATTCCGTACCCCCAACGGCACATTTTTCTTGCATAAGGTTAGCAATTCACCCCATAAAACGTTGTCGGGTTGGCCTGATAAATCAGATTTTCCTTGGCAGTACACCAGTTCTTTTTGACTTCCGGGCGCCTTGTGGGCGCCGCCTGTTCTTATATTTGTGTGCTAGTGTGAGACCCAAATCCCCTTCCTGTCAATGCTTGCTTGCCCATTTTCTAGGCGCCACAGGGCGCAATAGCTATTAGCCTGGCGGCGCGCCACCCTTACATTCCTGTGATGAACATAGGGTAATTATCGACATATCGGGCAATTTAAGCCGGGTTATTGGCGCACTTGCCCTAACTTTTGCTCCACAAATGCCAGCAAAACGGCGGACAAAGTGTTGGACGCCCTTGCCCGACCGTAGGCATCCAGAGCTTCGGGTAAACGATTTTCCGCCTGCAAGGAAATGCCCAGCCCCATCCACCACACGCCGTTTTGCGGCGTTTTGCGCAATGCCAAACCATAGTGCTCTATGGCTTCTTTGTGACGCCCTTCGCGCTGCAACAAGGCCGCCACAAAGGCTTGATAATCGGCGCGCTCTACAGCATAAGGCAGCGTGCGTTGCAACGTCTCTAGCGCAGGGCGGGTCTCGCCTTTATCCCCATCCACCTGGAGTCGCGCCAGAATCATGGCCAAGCCTGCCTGGCTCGGGTCCAGGTTCAAGCCTTCGCGCAGCTTGAGCATCGCTTCGTCTTGGCGCTTGCTTTCCAACAACAAGGCAACCAGGGTCTGGCGCGCCGCGCCGTGCCGCGCGTCAAGCTGTAAGGCCTGCTCCAGCCCCGCTATCGCTTCTGTCACCTTACCCTGGCGCATCTGAGTTACCGCCTTGCGATAGTCATTTTCAGCGCGCTGCTGCAAGGTCAATTCCTTCACCTGCTTGTGGATACTGGTAGCGGCATCGGACGTGTTTGGCGCCAGACGTGAGGCGGCGGATCTTTCTGCTGAAGCCTTTGCAGAGGGCGGCGCAGGTTTGACGCTTGCTAGCGCTGGCGGTGCAGAGTCACTAGCTGCTGTGGCGCGCGCCGTATCTTTCAGCAGGCTGTCGAGTGTTAGTTGGTTATCAAGTTTCAGTTGATATTCGAAAAGCGCCTGGGGCTCCGCTTGCAATACCGCACTCGCTTCGGGTGTGGGTGCGCGGGCTGCGGTGGCAGTCGGCAATTGCGGCGCTGGTGTCACTGTAGCTATCTGTGGCGCGCTGGGGCGCAACACTAACCAGGCCGCTCCCGCCGCCAAGAGCAATGCCAGGCCCAACGCAATCCCCACCCACCATGCGCGCTGGATTCCAGTGTGCTGTGGCGCGGGTCTGATCTGTCCTTGGATAGCGCTTCCTGCAAGCGAATCGGAGCGGCGTTTATCCAGATCCAGCAGCATTTTATTTATCAGGCTCATTGCAGATAAGTCCACACGCCGACAGTGGCGAAAAGCATGGCCAATGCCCCCCATAACCAGCGATTGGACCAGAGACCATTTCGGGTGGCGACCGTATCGGCGCGGGCGGCGCGCACATGGTGCGCCAGTACCTGCTTTTTGCCTTCGCCGTAAGTAGCCATCAAGGATTTATGCGCCAGGATGTTCACCAGCCGCGGAATGCCGCCGCTGGCGGAGTTCAGTGTGCGCACCGCCCCAGTGGAGAACAGCCGGTCACCGCTAAAGCCCGCCACTCTCAGGCGATGCACCAGATAGGACTCAAGATCGTTCTTGTCCAGCGGCCCGAGATGGTAATGAAAGGTGATGCGTTGGGTCAGTTGGCGAATCGACTCGTGCTGTAGCTTGCGGTTTAACTCCGGCTGTCCGAACAAAACGATTTGCAACAACTTGCGTTTCTCTGTTTCCAGATTGGTCAGCAAACGCAGCGCTTCCAGACTTTCCAACGGCATCGCCTGCGCTTCGTCGAGGCATAACAGTACGCGTTTACCTTCGCGTGCAAGAACCAGCAAGCGGTGGTTAATGGCCTTTAAAAGTTTGTACTGCTCGACATCTTTTTCCAGCGGGATTTCCAGCTCATCGGCCAGCGCCAGCATCAGGCTGCGCGGTTCAAGGTTAGGATTGCGAATGAAGGCCGTAAAAAAACTCTGGTCCAGGGTCGCCATGAACTTGCGGCACAGCAGCGTTTTTCCGGTTCCGACTTCACCTGTGATCTTGATAAAGCCCTCGCCATTTCTGGCGGCGATTAGCAGCGTATTGAGCGCTTGTTGCGCGCTGGCGCAGGCAAAAAAAAACCGGTGTCGGGCGTTACCCCGAAGGGCAGTTCGTGTAATCCAAAGTGTTCCTTGTACATGCTACTGCTGGTTCTCGGTCTGCGGTGTGGCGTTGTACAGCGGCGCCGCGTTACGCGGGTCTAGCGACTGTATGCGGCGTTGGGATTCCTGCAAGTCTTCCGCCCAGGTTCCATTTTCCTGAACAATCGTCGGCTTGAGCAGGATGACCAGCTCACGTTTTTGCGTAACTTGATTAGTATTTTTGAACAGCTCTCCCACTACCGGGACACTCCCAGCGCCCGGCAGTTGTGAACGATCTGAGGTCGTCGATTGGCGCATCAAGCCGCCGATGGCGATAATGTGCCCGTCTCTGCCGCGCACCACGCTATCGGTTTCGGAGGTGTTGCTCGACGGCACGGGCAGATTAAAGGGGCGGGTTCCGCCCACATCGATCGATTTATTGACGCTGGTGACCTGGCTTACCGAGGGGCGGATATGCAGAATAATATTGCCGCGCTCATCGATTTGCGGCGTTACATCTAGCACCACACCAGAAAAGAAAGACTGTAGTGTCACGCTGGGCGGATTGACATTGGTTGAGCTGCCGATGGTGGTGCTGGTGGTGGAAGTCACGTTGGTGACGAACAACTCATCGGTGCCGATTTTCAACACGGCTTTTTGATTATTCAAGGTGGCGATGCGCGGGCTCGATAATACATGCACCGTGCCTTGCGATTCAAGGAACGAGATCAGCGCAGCAAAATTACTGGTCTGAAATGCCAGCCCAAAGAGCGATCCGGCCGCAGTGTCTGCTGCACCCAGGGTCGCGCCGCTCAGGGCATTGATGGCGGTGGCGCCGATACTCGCCAACGCACTGGGCGTGCCATCCGCATTCAGTGGCGCGAGAGTAGCGCCTGGCGACACGAAACCAGTCGATGCGCGATTGAGGGTGCCTCCCCTGAACGAGGCGAACGACGCCCAGTTAATGCCCGACTGGTAACTGTCATTCAGTTGCACCTCGAGTATTTTGGCTTCCAGGATCACCTGGCGATCCACAGAAAGCTGTGTGGCTTTGAGGTATGCAGCGACGTTGCGTAGTTGTTCGGGCAGGGCGCGCACCACCACCACGCCTGACTGCGGACTGATAATGACGTTATTACTCTCTTTGTCTTTGTCTTTGTCTTTGCCGCCGCCGACGATGGCCTCAAGCGCGGCTTTCAACTCGCTCCAGAAATCACTGGTGGAAGCAGTATTGATCTTGCTGGTTTCCAGTGAACGTAAAGTATTTGTCGATGAGGACGTTGTTCCTGCCGCGCTCGGCGCAGAGGCCGCGCCGCCCGATGACGATTCGCTCACCGCGCCTGAGGTCACGCGTATGTCGGAGTTTCCCTTGCGCACTCCGGTCAGATAATTCACCTGGAAAATGCGCGTCTGCACGGTCAGCGGCTTGATGACTATGCGCGAACCGTCCACCGTGTAGTCATAGCCATAAAGTTCGCGGATCGCATCGAGCGCTTCAAACAGGGTGACATTCTTGAGGTTGACGGAAATCGTTCCCGCCACTTCCGGGTGCACCAGCATGTTGTAGCGCGTGCCGGAAACGATCGCGACAAAGAACTCGCTGGCCGGCACATTATTGAACGCCAGATTAAAGCGCTCCTCTAACGGCTCGCGCGCTTTAGGCAGCTCAATGACGAGCGGCGGCAGCAGCGCCTCGGAAACCGCATCCGGTTGCGCCTTGGCCTCGGCGGCTTTTCCCATCTCGCTGTTTATGCGGTCATAGACATCGCGATTCGACGGCGCCCCGGCGCATCCGGCCAAGCCTAGAACTACGAAAATCAATAGGGTATTTTTCACTTTACTTCACCTTTGTCTGTGCGCGGCTCTGGGCTTTAACTTCGGCCCCACTCGAAGCGGGCAGCTTTTCTATATTAGGGAAAAGCTTCAGTGTTTGTAAGTCTTTGCCGCTACGCAGCACGACTTCGCCCTCGGAGATTTTTATCACTTCTGCGTTACCGAATTTCTCTCCCAATCTGACTGTTTGACCGCTGATGATCGCCGCCCGGCGCTCAAGTGAGATCATTATCGACTGCAACACCGGGCCGGAAAATTTAGTTACATCTTGCTGTCCCAAATTCAGCGACGCGGGCGGACGGGTGGGGTCGGGCAAGGACTCGGCTGCGGCGATGGCTGCAAAAGGCAAAAGGCAAAAGGCAAAAATTAAAAGGCAAAAATTAAAAGGCAATAAAAGAGGGGAGGGCCGCGAGGGCGGCAGCTTTTGTGCTGTTGTTAAAGGCGCCATCATATTGCCAACCATTTTTTGTCGAGGCTGAAGGTATATAGCGTCAGCACCAAAGTGGTTCTAGGGTACTCCTCCACGTTCAGTCGCGCTTTACTCCAAAACAACTGCCACGGCATTGCTTCCAGCGCCGCCATGTACTCGAGCATGTCCATATAGCCGCCCTCTACCATGATTTCTACGCCATGTTTGTAGATGGATCGCGCGCCCTGCTGGCTTGGGGGCAAAGCTGTGGCTGGCGGCGCAGCGCCTGCGGCGGGTTCAATCAGGCTGCTTGCCGGCAAGGTTTTCAGCGAGACCAGGCGCAATTTGCCGTTGCGCTTCAAAATATCCTCAAGCAGCGCAGCCATTTTTTCCGGGGACACCAAATCTTTTTGCGTTTTCAGCAGCGTAGTGCGTATCAGCGTTGCTTGCTGCTTTAATTTTTGTAAACGATCCTGCTCGGCATCATCGGGATTAACGCCTTGCGATTTCACTTTTTGTAAAATTTCCGCCTGGATAGCGGCAATTTGCGCCTGCTCCTGCTGTGTTTTCTTCGACAATTGCGTTTGCTTGGAAAATTGCGGATCGAGCAGCAGCACATTCATCAACACCACCACGAACAACGCCGCCATGACAAAAATGATGGCGCGCTCACGCAGCGTCAAAGCATCGACTTTAAGAGCGAGTTTTTGCCAATAGCGCTTCATTTCTTGATTGCTCCGGGTGTTCCGGGCGCATCCGGCGCTTTTTCAATTCCAGACGATTTCAAGTCAAACTCGATATACCCGGCTGCTACGCGCGGCTTAGGCGCTGCTGTGCCCGTAGCGGCGGCGGTCTCCACTTGCGGTACGTGCATTTCCAGGGTGGAAAAAGATTTTCCCTGCAACGTGGGCTCACTTTTAAGGCGCTTGATGTAGGCCGGAATTAACTCGGGCTGCAATGCGCGCCCTTGAATGCCGATGTCGTTTCCCGCGCCGTGGATGCTTAAGCCGGTGAGCCACAAGCCGCTTACGATCTGGCGCGCAAAGGCGCGCAAATATTCCGCATACCCCTGAGCACTGCCAAAGTCGCCGTTTTGCAGGGTTTCAGCCACCTGCTGCAGTTCTTTCACTTCGGTTTCCGCAATACGAATTTCTTCTTCGACTGTTTTGCTTTTTTGGCGTGGCGCAAATTGTGCGTTGACAACAACCAACTGCGCCTGGGCTTCTTTAAGTTTGGCGTCGGTTGTGCTGGCCTCAGTGCTCAGACCGGCTACCTGGTAATGGGTATAGACAACCATAAGAACTGTGCCAAGCAGGATCAGGCCGAGAGCTTGGGCCATGGTAGCAGCGGAAAAATGTTTTTTCTGCTTGAGAAAAATCGGATTGAAAAGATTGATTTGCTGGCTCATAGCACTTTCTCCTCATGGCGCAAGCTTGCGCCTAGTGTCAGGAAAAAATGCTGCTGGCGTTCAAGAGAGTGCAATTCTGGAGTGTTGGTCACATCGAACAGCGATTCCAGATTCAAACTTTCGATCGGGATGTAAAGATTCGCCGCCAGATATTCGCGCAGGCCCGCAGCATCTTCAGATAGCGGCGCAAGCACCAGTTTCGCCAGCGTGATGAAATGATATTGCCTGTCGAAGTGATCCAGCGAGCGCTGCAACTCCAGCGTAATCCTGTCGTAGAAGGCGTTTCTTTTCTCGCTATCGGATTGCAGTAGTTGCTCCAGCGTTACATCAATGCGCCGCGACAGGTAAAGCTCGCCGCCGAAAGTCACCGTCAGCAGCCCGCCCGTTACGTCAAACGACAACAACGCCACACCGCGGTCTTTCGGTTCGAGCAGCGCAGAGATATTACGCTGCGCCATCTCGGGAATATCTATCACACTCAAGGGAATTTTGGCTTGGCCGAACAGCGCCTGACGCTGCTCTATCAATTGATTGCGCGCGGCTACCGCATACATCGAGTGATTACGTACTGCGGCGTTTTTTTCCAGGGGAATATCCAGCACATCGATGGTCGCATCATCAATATGAAAATCCAGCATGTCTTTCAAGCGCCAGCGTATGGCGGTTTTGAGTTCCGCAGGCGGCACGTTAGGCGCATCCACCGACAATAATTGGTATTCGCCATTGGCCAGCAGCGTCGTGCATTGGCAGCGATCAGCGCGCCATTCTTTCGCCAGTTTTTCCAGCGCTACAGCAGGGGGAGGGGCAGTGCCGGGGTAGGCAAGTGCTAGTGTGACTTCAGGCTTGGCTGAGAGGGAACGCTTAACATGGGCAACGCAAAAACCATCCTCGCGAAAGCTGACAACCAGCCAGCCAGCAATATTCTTGGTTTTCGTGAATAAGCCCATGTGCATGTCTCAATTCATTGGTAACACCTAGCCTTGCCATAGACTAGTTAACAATAGTTACTTGAAATTAGATCAACAACCGGGTTTTGTCAATTGATTTCAAAAGAATTTTCAATTTTATTAGCCCCCCAAGAAATAGGCAAACTCCTTGTGCGATGCACAAATTGAAAGTTCTGATCGCCATTGGGTGCAGCGCCAGGAGCAAGAATGCTTGAAAACACCTAGAGCGGCTAGAGGAGGGAATCTGCGCTGACCCACAGTGGCTACCACCATTTCAGCTTCGCATAACTCTCAAGAAGAGTCTGTGAAGCACATCACAACACCTTCAATAGCTTCGAATTTTAGGTTGCTTCCCGGTCAACCTATCGCGAACGGCTAGCAGCGCTGTTTTGGAGTGCGGCGGCAAGACGCCGCTCTTTTCAAGACGCGACACGTCGCGTCAAACCCAAAGCGCGGGTAATTCCATTTCTCAACCATTAGTTTATTAATAATGACAGATCGAAATCGCAAATATTCGTCGTCCCAGCGGAGCCTGCCCCAGCATGCTGTAAGGTGGGGGCTGGGACCCAGTCCCATCAACATCACTTTGAAGCAATGATCAGATGGTGTGGCGGACTGGGTCCCAGCCTTCGCTGGGACGACGGGCTACCTCATTGTTCATCAAGAATGACTACACCTCAGCTCAAACTGCACCCTGAGTATCCAGTCGCACGTCCTCGTAAATCTCCTCCAGCGTCAGGCTGGCGCCGACGCTTTCCAACAGCAGAGGCTCGGCCTGGCTAACGCTAGCGAGTCGCCATTCGTCATGCTCATCGCGGTGATAGTGCTCAACATGTTGTTTGTCCGTGGCGACCAACACATATTCGCGCAGGCTAGGCAAGGTGCGGTAGGCCAACATCTTCTCGCGCCTATCGGTGCTTTCAGTGCTGGGCGACAGCACTTCCACCACCAGGCTGGGACGCTCCTTGAAGTGGCTGTGGCTATCGCTCGGATCGCAAGTCACCATAATATCGGGGTAGTAATATGCTTTCCACGTTTGCACATGCAGCTTCATGTCGGAAATGAACACGCGGCATGGACCGCCACGCGCAAAGTCACGCAGCTTGGCAAAAATATTGCCAGCAATCAGATTGTGCGCCTCACCTGCGCCCGCCATGGCATAGGCTTCACCATCGACATATTCATGGCGTATGTCGCTGGACAATTCACCATGCAGGTAATCTTGTTCGCTCAATCTCGACAGCATGGGATTGCTCATTATGCCTCCATCATTCTTTCGGAACGGATTTCAAGAACCTCCAAACAACTGTCATCCCCGCGAAAGCGGGGAACCATTTTTTTGCTAGCAGAACATGGATTCCCGCTTTCGCGGGAATGACAAATCAGGCGAATTTATTCACGCTTCTATCGAGAATTGGAAATACGCCACATCAGTTTGAATCACACCCATAATACCGTCTATTTCCCGTTCTCTTCGATGTTCGTACTCAAGCCGATGGGGCGTTTCTTCCTGGGTTGCAGCGGCGCCGGAACCATTTCCTCCGCATCGGTAGCCGCAAGCGGGGACAACAGGTTTTGTACTTTGATCCCGCCTTGCTTTGCCAAAGCGGGGTTTTGAATCCACATCTGAATAAAGAATTCACGCATATGTTCGGATTGCGCCAGACGGCTGAGCATCAGATGCTCAGGGATTACCGCGTGCGCGAGGCCAGCGGGCTCAGACATTCGGGTCTTCTCCGCGGTAAGCATGCACATCGAACAACTGCTTGATTCGTGCCTCTGCCTGCTCAAGCAGTTTCGGGTTTTGCTGGTAGGCCAGCAAAATAAATTTTCGATTGGCCTCGATTTCCTGCAACAAACGATAGTTCTGATCGGCTGTCATGATATTTTTCTAAACTGAATTTTCCGCAACTCTTCAATATCGAGCACATCCTTGCTACGCCCCGTACCGGTTTTCATGGCAATCAAATGTTCAATCGAGGCGACGGGCACTTTCAATGAGCCGACATTGATGATGGTGGCGTCGCGCCGCAGGTCGAGAAAAGGAATCACGGGTTTGACCAGAACATCCATCACGGTTGCCATCGCGTCAGGGCCGCGCAGGCCAAAGGCCAGCATTCCCTTCTCGTTGCACCACTGCTCAATCAATTCGGGCCGGGCGAGAGAATCAAGGCTGACGGGAATAACCGGGCGCAAATCCGCCGTCTTGGCGCAGTCAATGAAGCGCCGTAAATTTTCCTCATTCATCGCCAGCACTACATCCACATCCATCGTTACCCGTTGATAGCCGTGCAACGCTACCGCAAGACCGCCCACCAACACATATTCAATATCAGCGTCGGCCAATGTCTTGATCAACTCGAACATGCCCATGCCGACTGCTCCCTACAGGTTGATTGTCTTGAACCCAAACGATTCAATATCGGGTGTTCCATGTGAGTAACAGGGAAAAATATAACCGCTTTCTCAGACTTGACCCTATTTTCCGCTCTTTAATCGGGGCGGGGAAGACACTTGTACAAAGATTCCTTAACGCCGTTAGGTTTTGAACACTCACCAGCGTATTGAGAATAATAAGGAAGGTACCGCGTTTAATTTTCTGTGTTCTCTGTGTTCTCTGTGGATTTCTTTTCCTACCATTTATGGAGAAAGAACTGTTGGGAGCGTATGATTTAATCCTGCCATTTTCAATGGAAGCTCATCATGCGCACAACCCAGCAATTCAGCATCACACTGCCAAACGAGATGGCAGACGTTGTGAAATCCAAAGTCGCGACCGGCGAGTACGCCACCGAAAGCGAAGTGATCCGGGACGGGCTGCGCGTTCTGATGGCCCGTGATCGCGCCGTGGAAAGCTGGTTACATGAGCAAGTTGGGCCGACCTATGACGCACTGAAAGCCGAGCCATCGCGAGCTGTCACCGTTGACCAGGTGCAGGCAAGGCTCGCAGCCGAACATAAGACTGCCACCGCCAAAGCGTGAAGCCGTATCCCGTTGTTTTCACACCGGAGGCAGAGGAACAGCTTGCGGCGCTATATCGCTACATCGCGGTTGCTGCGACCCCGGAGATTGCCCAGCGCTATACCAGCGCCATCGTCACGTATTGCGAGCGATTGCGGACTTTCCCACATCTGGGTGTCAGCCGCGAAGACATACGCCCCGGCCTGCGCATCACAAACTACAAAGGGCGAACTGTGATCGCCTTCGACGTGGCTACCGAATTGGTATCCATCATCGGCGTGTTCTACGGCGGCCAAGACTACACGACTCTCTTACAGTCCGACATGGACGGCTAGGAGCCTGTCGGACTTAAAGGGAATCGGCTGCAAAAATACCTGAGCGGACCATAATTCGCTTATTTTTTCAGCAATAGGAAAGACTATTGCCGAAAAAATAATCAAATTCTGTTCTCGCTCAGCTATTTTTTCGCTACGATTCTTTAAGTCCGACAGGCTCCT
>JAYWAM010000036.1:0-2785 GCA_043782425.1 Betaproteobacteria bacterium | reverse complement strand
TAACTCGTAGTGCCTAGGCATGGTAGTTTTGGGTTTTGCGTGGACTACTCCAGCCGATGCAACTGATCGTGCCACATCTTTTTCCTGCCGCGCGCCTGCTCGATACGGCGGCGCAGGATTTGCGTTTGCCCGCATGGCAAACGTTGCTCGCCCGCGGCCGCCTCGCGGCTTGCGCTGCCGAAGGCGTCGAAGCGCAGGTCTGCACCGAACTGGGCATACCGGGACAGCAGGACTACCCCATCGCGCCGATCACGCTGGAATACGATGGGGGCGACGCCGGCACGCACTACTGGTTGCGCGCGGACCCGGTGCATTTGCGGGTGATGCGCGACCGCATCGTGCTGGCCGACAGTGGCGTGCTCGGTTTGTTGCAATCCGAAGCCGACGCGCTGGCGCGCAGCATCAGCGATCATTTCGGCATGGCATTAAGCCCGCAGCCATTGCACCCCGCGCGCTGGTATCTGCGCCTCGATCAAGTCCCTCGACTGCGCACTACGCCCATCTCGATCGCAGTGGGCTGCGATATCGATCCGCTGTTGCCGCAGGGTGACGACGCGATGCTGTTTCGAACTCAGCTGAACGAATTACAGATGCTGCTGTTCGAACATCCGGTGAATCAGGCGCGGGAAGCGCGTGGCGAGTTGCCAGTGAATTCGCTTTGGCTGTGGGGTGGAGGTTGTCTTCCCGCAGTCCCAAAACCTGCGGTGACGTTGTACAGCAATGATGCCGAGGTGCGAGCGCTGGGGCGTTTTTGCGGGGTGGAGGCCGCGGCCATGCCGAGTGTTTTTTCCGCCGGGCTGCTTGAGGAGAACAAACTGATCGTACTGGATCAGTTGAGCGCAGCAGGCCAATACGGCGATGCGTTCGGTTGGCGCGAAGCGATCAGCGCGATGGAGCGCGATTGGTTTGCATCGATGCTACAGCACTTGCGCTGGCACCCCGCTACAGTACGTTTGCTCGATCCGATCAATGGCAAGTCGCTTGACTTGAACAAGTTGGATTGCTGGAAAATATGGCGGCGACCGCGCGCCTTGATCTGAGTACGGAGAGAGAATCACGACTCGGCAGCACCCCGCAAGCTGCCATCAATTTGAAAACGGCCTCCCCAAGCTTACAATCTTATAGCGCCGATATCCGAAAATTAAGCCAATGAGTTTCTCCATCGCGATGAATCGCATTGAGGATATGCTGTCTTGGCGCGGCCAGCCAGGGATAGCACTATTCGTTAGGGGCAAACATTGTTGAAAGAACATAGCAGCGTTGTTTCTGGAACAATCGCTACAGTTGTTGGTGGGCTAATACTTGCCGCTATTACATGGCTGCTCGGATTTTTTCCTTTCGTATGGAGCACTATTGCCACTGGTTTAACCTGGGTGTGGTCTCTCTTGTCGTATCTAGTCCCATTGCCTATAGGCGTGCTCATAGTGGTTGCTGGGGCATTACTTCTGGCCGGTCACTATCTATCTAGCAAACGCTCGGTAAGCATTGAGGTTACCGATGGCATTCGCTCCCAATCTCTTCCCGATGAGGGCCAAATGCAGCTAAGCCAATTTGAAGGCGATGTAGTGCGCGTGCTTGCGGGTGGTGATGGGGCTTGGATTGCACTTCACGAGATAGCTGGCCACCTAAGCACCTCAAATCTCATGGTTGATCAAGCTCTTGAGAAGCTGCATATCAACGACATGATTCGGGACACCCACAACTATATTCACGGGACGAGTTATCGTTTGAGTTCAAAGGGCCGAGACTACGCAATTAGCCAAGGCTATGTTCCTACTCAAGCACGGTATCTCTAACGATAACGATCAAACCTGGAAGAAAAAATGAATTCAACCCTCCGTCTCTGACATCTCATCACGATTTTCTACCAATCGTAATAGCATTACCCAGCTATTTGCTGTGATAAATGATTGCGGTAATTTTAAAAATATAGAGAAATGCTGCCCGCCAACAGACCCGTTTATCTGAATCTTTTTCGTCTGCATCTCCCCATTACGGGTTGGGTGTCGATTCTGCATCGCGTGTCGGGGGCGCTGCTGTTTTTTCTGTTGCCCTTGATGGTGTGGGGCTTTGCACTCACGCTGACTAGCGAGGCCGGGTTCACGCGTGTGGTCGCGTGGGGTTCGACGCCCGCTGCCAAGCTTCTAGCGCTCGCGCTGGTGTGGGCGTTTGCGCAGCATTTCTTTTCCGGTCTGCGTCATCTGGCGCTGGATATTCACTGGGGTGTGTCGCTGAAAAGCGCGCGGGCCTCCAGCCTCATCATGTTGTTGGCGACGGGCATTGTGAGTTTGCTCGCAGCGTGGGTCTTGTTCAGATGAAGACCGCCGCGGGTGCGCATAGCGGTACCGGCTTGTGGCTGCTGCAGCGCGGCACTGCGGTGGTGATGGCCTTGACCTTGCCTTTGCTGCTGTGGCGAATCGGCATGGCGCTGCCGCTCGATTTTGCCGGCTGGCAAGCCTTGTTCGCGCCGCTATGGATGCGGCTGGTCATGCTGCTGTTTACTGCCACGCTGGCGCTGCATGCCTGGGTCGGCATGCGCGATATTTTGATGGATTATGTGCGGCCCCTCGGGTTGCGGTTGACTTTGTACTTGATCGTGATCGTCACGCTCGCAGCCTGCGTGACCGCGATGGCGGCGGTGTTGTGGGGCGTGCGATGAACACGCGTCGCTTCGATGCATTGATCATCGGCGGCGGCGGCGCGGGCTTGCGCGCGGCGCTGCAACTGGCGCGCTCGGATTTCACAGTGGCGGTGGTGTCCAAGGTTTTTCCAACGCGCTCGCACA
>JAYWAM010000035.1:0-7361 GCA_043782425.1 Betaproteobacteria bacterium | reverse complement strand
GCTAAATCTTCGCGATTTGTGAAAAGAATTTTCGCGCCAAGACGCAAAGGCGCGAAGAAAAACAAAAAACGGGGTTGATTTTCTTTGCGCCTTTGCGTCTTGGCGCGAAAATTCTTTTCACAAATCGCGAAGATTTAGCTGATAAGAGACTAAAAACGCGCTGCGACTTTGCGCTATAGTGGGCGCATGAAAGTCGGCCTGTTTGTTACCTGTCTTGTCGATCTGCTGCGTCCCAACATCGGCTTCGCGGCGCTCAAGCTGCTGCAAGACGCGGGCTGCGAAGTCATCGTCCCGGCATCGCAAACCTGCTGCGGCCAGCCTGGCTACAACTCCGGTGCGCGCGCCATCTCCATTGCGCTGGCCTGTAAACTGCTCACCGAGTTCGAGGATTGTGATTACGTCGTCGCGCCCTCAGGCTCGTGCGCCGGACAGATCAAGGTGCATTACGTCGAGGATTTATTCAAGGGAAGCGCAGAGCAAGCGGCGTTCGAGAAGCTCGCTGCGAAATCCTACGAATTATCCGATTTTCTCGTCAACGTTCTTAAAGTGGCAACGCTACAGGGAAAATATTCAGGCGCAGTCACCTATCACGATAGTTGCTCCGGCCTGCGCGAGCTCGGCATCAAGCAGCAACCGCGCGCCCTGCTTGCTCTAAGCGGCGCAACGCTTGCTGAAATGCCCGAGTGTGAAACATGCTGCGGCTTCGGCGGCGCCTTTTCCGTGAAGCTGGGCGAAATTTCGACGCGCATGGCGGACAACAAATGTGCAAACATCAAAGCGACTGGGGCGGGCGCCATCGTCGGCGGCGACCTGGGCTGCCTGCTCAATATCGAAGGTCGGTTACGGCGCAGCGGCGATATGACCACCAAGGTATATCACTTTGCCGAGATACTGGCAGGGGGCGATGTCAAGAGCGATTAACCACAAAGATCACAAAGGACACAAAGATTACAAAGCACACTAGAAAACCAGAAAAACTTTGTGTTCTTTGTGCTCTTTGTGGTTATAGTTTTTGAGGGACTTAAGCGATGCAGATTCAAAGCATGTTCTTCAAGCAAACGGCGAGAGTGAAGCTTAACGATTCCGTATTGCAGAACGCCTTGAAAAAAGCCCAGGGCAAATTTGTCGATGGCCGCGCCCGGGGCATGCTTGAGCTTGATAATCTGGAAGAGATTCGCAGCGCGGCGGCGGCGCTGCGTGATCGCGCGCTGGCTAATCTCGACGCTTATCTGATCGAGTTCGAGCGCAACGCCACACGCCGCGGCGCAGTGGTGCATTGGGCCGAGACGGCGGAAGAAGCGTGCCGCATCGTGCTCGACATTGCGCAGCAAAACAACGTAAAAAAAATCACCAAAGCGAAATCGATGGTGACTGAAGAAATTGGTCTCAATGAGGCGTTTGCCGAAGTTGGCGTGCAGGTGATCGAAACCGATCTCGGCGAATACATTTTGCAACTCGCTGACGAGCCGCCCTCGCATATCGTTGCGCCTGCGGTGCATAAGAGCAAGGAACAGGTCGCGGATTTGTTTGCGGCGCATCATCACAAGCCGCGTCTCACCGACATCGCAGCCATGACGCGCGAGGCGCGCGAGGAATTGCGCGCGCATTTCCTCAGCGCCGACATGGGAATCAGCGGCGCAAACTTCATCATCGCCGAAAGCGGAACCACACTCACCGTCACCAACGAAGGCAATGCCGACATGGTGACCACGCTGCCGCGCATTCATGTGGTGGTGACTGGCATAGAAAAAGTCATCGGCACGATGGAAGATTTCGCCACCTTGATACGTCTGCTGCCGCGCTCCGCCATCGGCCAATCCATTACCAGCTACCTCACCTTGAACACCGGCGTTAAAGCGCCCGATGAGAGCGATGGGCCGCAGCAAATGCATATCGTGCTCATCGACGCCGGACGCACGCGCTTCATCGGCAGCGACATGCAGCCGATGTTGCGCTGTATCCGTTGCGGCGCATGCATGAACCACTGCCCGGTGTATCAGAACATCGGCGGTCACGCCTATGGCTGGGTGTATCCGGGACCGATGGGTGCGGTGCTCACACCCACTTACGTCGGCATCGAAAATGCCGGTGACCTGCCCAACGCCTCTACCTTTTGCGGCGCGTGCGCCGTGGTGTGTCCGGTGAAAATTCCCTTGCCCGATTTGATGCGCAAGCTGCGCGAAAAACAGTTCGATCACAATCTGAGGCCCTGGACTGAACGTATGGCCCTTAAGCTTTGGGGATTTGCGGTGCAGCGCCCCGGCTTTTATGCGTTTGCCAGCAAACTCGGTGCGCGCCTGTCTGCGCTGCTCGGCGGCAAGGAAAAACTCATACACCGCCTGCCGGGTCTCGATGGTTGGACTGCCGGGCGTGATTTACCGGCGGCGGCAGGGAAAACTTTTCGCGAGTTGTATGGTGAGCGCGCTGCCGATCACCCTCACCCCCGCCCCTCTCCCGCAAGCGGGCGAGGGGAGTAGACCGGCAATATTGAGCATTACGAAATTCTTAATTTCAAAGCAAATGCCATGACTGCACGCGACAACATCCTCGCCCGCATCCGCAAATTGCAAGGACGCGACGCCATTACCAGCGAAGCGGAACTGGCGCAGGTGCGCGCCGCGATAGCCGAGCATCGTATTGGTCCGCGTCCCGCCATGCCGTGGACTGACGGCGTGCAGCGCTTCAAAGAGCAATGCGCGCGCCTGTTGAGCACGCATGATGAGATCGCTTCGCTCGACGCTCTTCCCGCCGCGTGCGCGCGTTACCTGCAAGCGCAATCTTTGTCGGCACAGGTTGTAGGCTGGCCCGAATTCGCGCATCTCGACTGGCACGGCGCGGGAGTGGGTTACGCCAGCCGCCCCGCCAACGCCAGCGACGCCAGCGGCATCACCGGCAGCTTTTGCGCCATTGCTGAAACCGGCTCGTTGCTGCTGCTGGGCAGCGCCGCCACACCCAAAGCCACTGCGCTGCTGCCCGACACCCACATCGCCGTGCTGCGCAAGGAGCGCATCGTGCGCACTATGGAAGATGCCTTTGCGCTGATGCGCCAGGAAGTCGGCGAGCCGCCACGCTCCACATTCTTTGTCTCCGGACCATCACGTACTGCGGACATCGAACAAACTATCGTCATCGGCGCGCACGGGCCTTACCGGGTGCATATCATCCTGGTGTAATCCGGCACAAAATCAAGCGGCGTTAGTTATTCCACGGTGCAGAGAAAATGCTGAGGCCGGGCGCCGTAATGGCGCTGCGCACTTCACTGCTTGGTATGCGGTCTGTCCGCCGTTTCTTTGCGCGAGACTCAATCTGATCAGTCCGATGCACAACTGCACGCTTTTTTCAACATCAACGAGACTTCTTTTCCAGCTTCGCCAGTGCGGCGCGCAATTCCTTTACTTCCGCCCGCAGCGCGCTAACCAGCTTTGCATCCTTGTGTAACGCAACCATCTGCATTTGTAGCGTGCGGATGCGCTTATCGCGTTCCTGTACTACAACCGTCAAGCCGGCTTCGGAGCGCTTTAATAGCTCCAGTTCACTCAGTGCGCGGGAAACGGGTTGTGGCGCAATGAGCTGTGAAGTCGCGGCTTCTATGGGCAGCGCCGTGGTGCGCTTCGCCTCGCTGACTGCGTCGCGCAGTTGTTTTCGAGTAAAGGTAACGCCCGGATCGACGACTTGCTTCGCCTCGCTGACGGCTTCTTGCAGTTGCTTGCGCGTGAAGGTCATGCCTGGCTCGGCAATTTGCTTTGCCTCGCTCACAGCCTCGCGCAACTGTTTGCGCGTTTGGGTGGCGCCAGGGTCGCTGACAGTACGCTTCGCTTCGCTCACGGCCTCGCGCACTTGCTTGCGTGTTTGAGTGGCGCCAGGGTCACGCTTTGCTACCGCGCGTTCCTTCTGCTTCTCCGCTTCAGTAGCGTCTTTGGCGACAGGCGCTTTGGCCTGGCTTTTCTTCACCTCGAGCGTTTTTTGTGGAATATTGAAGCGCAATAATGCTGGCAGCAACATGGCGCGCGCATCGGGCGAGCCTTGCTGTAAGCCCTCTACAAACAAGCCGAGTGCGGAAACCCCTTCGGCGATTGCGCGGGCTTCCTCGCCTTCGCCCTTGAGCGCGCCGCTGGTAAACTGCGCCGCTCGTCCGGCCAGCGCTTTGCATAGCGCTGCCGCTTCTTCTTGCTCCAGCATGCTCAAGGCGCCTCTCACTTGCTGGAACAGTTGCTCGAGAACCTCGAGTCCTGCGATTTTCGCCGCATCGCGAAAGTACTCGTCGAGCGCGCCCTCGATTTGGGCAAGATTGGCCTGTACCTCCTTGCCGACCTGTGAAATCAGAAGCTGTGTTTGCGCTTGCAGCGCCATGGTATCGGAGAGGTTGTCTCCAGGCTTCAAACCCGGAAGCTCGACACCAGCCATTACGTTCTGTATGCGCGAGCAGATCAGCGCGGCCTGCTGGTCAAACTCGGGCGTGAGTTTGAAATAATCTTCAAGAGATGATTCCGCGAACAGCATCGCGGTAGCGATTTCCAGCGCCTGAAGTTCGCTTGGCGCCCGCCCGCTCTTGCCTAAATGCCGACCGACCGCACCCAGCACCTGAAGCAGCCGCGCCATCTCGCGATTGGACAACTGTTGTCCACCGGCGGCGAGCGCTGCAGCCTTCTTGGCAAGCGCAGGCAGAGCGGAATTTTCTCCGCCGGTAAATTGCAAGAAATCGTCTTTCAACTCGCGCACCTGTTCGTGCAACTTACGAACAACCGGGATAAGCGCCTTGTCCGGCTTGGCGCGCGGTTTGGCGCCGGGAAGCGCAAGCAATTCTTCGAGCCGATACATCTGACGTATTTGCGCAATGCGCTCTGTCATGGCGGTCGATCTGCCGATGACCAGAAGCATGTCACGAAACAGCTTCTCCGGCGTCTCGTGCCTGCCCTCGATCAGACCTTTGATCTGCTGGTCGATCCCGCCCAACATGGGCGTTGCAAGCGCGCCCGCGCCGGAAGGATCGTTCACCACTGCGTCAAAAAAACCGCCGGCAGTGAACCAGAAGGCGCGCGAAGACGGGGAAACATTCAGCGCCTCGATGGCGAGCACCGCGTCGCGCATGTCGCGCGCGCCGCCGACCAGGTCTTTGTTGCGCACCAGCTTCAGCAGCCCCGCCTGGAACATGCCACGGCTAAGATTGATCGCGCCTACCGACATTTTTCCCTGCGGCAGCTCGCCAACATCATGCGTTTCCAACTGTGGGGCTGCGGCTGAAAGATCCGGATTGAATAAATCGCTTGCCGATGCGTCGTTGGCGCCGCGCGCCTTGTTGAGCAGCACGTAAGACGCCGCAAGCTCCATGGGGTGATCGGGCTGACCAGCAACCAGGCTATCGAGGTAACTCGACAAATTCAGCGTTGCGTGCTTTGCAAGCATGACGCGTTTTGCCGCATCACCCGGAACCCCGTCATTAAATGTGGCGATAAGTTTCTCGCCTTCTTCGCTCAGGCGGGCGGCGGCACCCAGGCCCACCATCAGCAGCGCTCCGGTGACCAGGTGCAGCTCGTCTGTAATGGATTGAATAGCCTTCGCATCGCCGGGTTTGGCGGCAACGATGTCGAGATTTTCGCGCGCCATGACGAGCGAGTTTTCAATCTCGTCCCTCACCCACTTGAGCGTGGCAGGGTCGAAGTTGCTTTGGCTGGGGTTGGGCATAGCGATATATTCTAGATGCTATCCGGTCCAAATGGTAAATGGAAGATCAGACGCGAGTGCGATTCAACCTGATGTGAAAACGAGTTTAAGCAACTTCAGTATAAGTGTCATCCCCGCGAAAGCGGGGAACCATTTTTCTCTTGAAAAACATGGATTCCCGCTTTCGCGGGAATGACAAGTCAGGCGAATTTATTCATGCCTCTGTCGTGGCCGTGACACTAGCCTTTCCAGTCGCCCCACAGCGTTTGCATGGCCGCCAGCGCCGCCGCACCCGCCGTCTCGGTGCGCAGCACGCGCGGGCCCAGGGTGACAAAGCAACACTGCGCGTGCTGCATGGCGCTGATTTCGTCGGCGTCAAAGCCGCCTTCTGGCCCGACAAAAAAAGTTAGCGCTTGGGTCGGGGCTTCGACCTTATTCAGGGCGATGCCTTTTTCTGGTGAGAGCGCGATCCTGAGCGTATCTTGTGCCGCTGCGAGCGTCTGTGCTAAATCACAAAGCGCCAGCACCGCAGGCACGCGATTACGTCCGCTTTGCTCGCACGCCGACACCGCTACCGACTGCCAATGTGCGACGCGCTTGATGGCGCGCTGTGCGTCGAGTCGCAGCACGCAACGCCGCGCGCTGAGCGGTTGAATACGCGTCACACCCAGCTCGACGGCCTTCTGAATCATCCAGTCCATTTTATCGCCGCTGGCCAGCGCCTGCACCAACGTGACATCGAGAGCGGATTCGCGTTCAACCGGGTGATGCGCTGTGAGCGCCACAAGTACCGCGCTTTTTTGAATCGAGCGAATCGTCGCAGCGTATTCACCGCCTGCGCCATTGAAAAGCGTGATCGCATCGCCCTCGTGCAGCCGCAGAGCTCGCACCGCATGATGCGCGGCCGCTTCAGGCAATGCGATCTCGACGCCGGATGCGAGCGGCAGCGGGCAGTAGAAGCGTGGGAGTGATGTGACCATAAGAAACGTAGAGTAAACTATTGCTTGGAATTTCATTTAGTCGCATATAAATACACCCCCCGTTTTAGGGGCAGTAAGCGGCGCACAGACACTAAATCTATCCAATGAATGTTTCTTGCGGAGAATTTCCAATGCCCAATTTAAGATTGTTATCCCTATGGGCCCTCGCGGCTTCACTTATTTTTTCAGCCTTTCATGCCGCTGCGGCAGATCCGATAGCCTGTTATCCACAGGGAATCCGCTCAGAAGGCAAGGTGGACGACCCGCCTGCCAATTCTAACTTTTTCCGCGCGATCCACATCAACGCAACGCCGCTCGACCGAGCTACGTACGCGACTGATGTAACGGTTTGGCGTGTGCGCTGTACCGAGTTCGGCGACACGCCGGTGGTCGCGCTGAAGCTCAAGCCTTTTAATGTCGCAACGCCTCTTGCCGCTCAGCTCGCACCGGTGATCAGCGTGCGGCAGAACGGTCGAATCCTCGGCTCATTCGGTGCGCGCCAAACCGGGGCCGATACCCGCATGATTATGGGTTTTGAAGACGGATTTCGCTGGAAAGGGCACTGGCGCCAGCAGCTCTTTGGCATCAGCCCCCGCGATGATTACTATTTCACTGACAGGAACGGCACTGGCGCGGCGCCGTTAGTCCCGGACTCAGGGGTTCAGTTCGACGCAGCGGCGCCATTTGAATTGCTCTTTGGCGAGAATGCAGATAGCCCGG
>JAYWAM010000034.1:0-19335 GCA_043782425.1 Betaproteobacteria bacterium | reverse complement strand
TTCTTATCATAATGGGTTTGTCAAGAAGAGTAGCGCCTCTACTTGCTGGATTCCCGCTTTCGCGGGAATGACAAATCAGGCGAATTTATTCACGTTTCTATCGAGAATTGGAAATATGCCACATCAGTTTGAATCGCACCCAAGTACGCCCAATTTTTTTACAAAAACAAATAGGGGCTATATGCTTTGCGCTTGTCTTACAAATGCTGCGCGTAGCTTATGGTGTTGCGCTGCCGTCCTGTCGTTATGGAGCGGCGCCGCCCACGCCGCCCACTTCGCCAATATCCCGGCACACTCAAAATTTAATATTGGAGGTGGCGGCACAGTTCCGGCAATCGACACCGTGGTTTCTAGCGTGGCAGCGGACTCAGAACCGGCAGGCGTCGCGGTCAACCCCGTCGGCATCCCGCCCCTCTATACTCTTCAGGCCAGGATTGTTGCCGTCGGCATTCCCGGCATTGGCGGACTGCGCCAAGTGGGGATGTTCCATGCCGGGGGGGCTATCCCCAGCAACCCCGAGTTTCTGACACAGACGCGCGAGGGGCGGGCGCTGTTCCCGGAGCGCTTGCTGGTAACCAGTCAATCGAACTTCGGCCTGCCTCCCGCAAAGGCCGGTTTTGCGCCCGGCGCCGTGCTGTCACTGGACCCGCGCACCACAGAGCCTCTGCTCATCCCCCCGGATTTCGCCAAGAAATCCCCGGCAACCCTTGATGGCAGGGTCATGCTTTTTTCGGCCCAGAGCAAGGATTTCCTGAACGGTTACTACAATGGCCAAGCGCGCACCGCCCGTATGCCCGCCATCTCCAATCCCCGCTACGTTTCCGTCAACAACGCTTTTGGCCGGCCCTGGTTCGCCAGCGCACCCATGGGGCCGTCCGGGCCCGCCATGAGCAGTGTGCTAGACCCGGATGGCAGACCGTTGGATAACGCACCGAGCCTGGAATCGGGGGGCGTGTTTGCCGCGGAGGCATCAAACCGCGTACGGGGCGCCTATGCGCGCGACCTGTTTGGGCGCAGCGCACTCGGCAACCTTTACCGTAGCGTGTTTCCCGAGGCGCGATCCGATGTCAAGGGACAGTACACGGCGGGAAACCTTTCCAGTGGCGGGCTGGGCACCGCTTTCATGGGTGCATCCCCCGACGCCACGGGCTTTGCCGTGTTTGCCGTCGCCCTGGCGGACGGCAGCGTGGCCCAGGTCCACGTCCAAGACGGGGTGGACGGGCTTGCTGGCCCGAACACCATCATGCCGCACAAGGATGCGAACGGACTTGTCGGCATCGCCTTCAAGTGGAACCCCGACCGCGCACTCTATCTCGCCGACCAATTTGGCAATCGTATTGCCGTGCTGAACCTGGATAACGACGCCACACATTTCCGGCTCAAGGGCACGCGCTACCTATCTTCCGCCTACTTCAACCAACCCGTGGACCTGGCGGCCGCGCTCCCGGAGATAGCCAATCCCAGGTTCGCCAGCCATACCACGCTCTCCGGCGGCTCGGACCTGTTTGTCGCGAACCGGGGCGACGGCGTACTGCTGCGGCTGTCGCAGACCGGTGCAGTGCTGGCCCGCGCACGCATCGCCGTGCCGGGGCTGGGAATCGTCGGGCCTGCTGCCATCCAAGCTGTTGCGGTTTCCGCCGATGCCCAGAAAATCTGGATTTCCTTGACTGGTCCCGTGCCCCAGTATCCTGATAGAGCCGGGGTCGTGATCGAGGTCGGCGCATTCGACGCTCAGGGGAGCTACGCAGCCAAGCAGCCCGCTGCGGATGGGGGCTTGCCTGCGCAGGGCGCTGCCCTGTTCGCCAAGCAATTCACGCCCGCAGAAGGCTTGGGTCCCTTGTTCAATGCCCGTTCCTGCCTGGAATGCCATGATGAGCCGACGCCCGGCGGCGGCAGCACGAAGGAGGCCAATTTCGCCACACGCGTTGCGCGCGTTCACCCCGTGACGGGCAGACTACAGCCACTCGATGGCCTCAACGCACCCGTGGCGCGCACCCACTCACTGCGTGAGTTCGGATTCAGCAACGCGCCTGCGGCGGGTGTGCCCAGGCAGACGAACGTGATTTCCTCGCGCATGCCTCCTGCGCTCTATGGCATCGCGCTGGCCGACCGGATTCCCGCGGAAGCCATTTTGGCCAACGCCGTGGGCAAGGGTGACGGCATCCATGGCCGGCCCAACTACGTCAAGACCAGGGATGGGCTCAAGATCGGGCGCTATGGCTGGAAAGCCGACAAAGATTCCCTGGAACACATGGTCGCAAACGCCTTCAGTAGCGAGCTGGGGCTTTCCAATCCCCACACCGTGCAGACCGAATTAGCCGGGCGCGAAGCCGCGCGATTCGATATCGATGCCAATACCGTAAAGGCCGTCGCCGCCTATCTGCGGACTTTGACCCGACCGGACGCGGAGGTCTCCAAATGAGCGCTCTGCACGTCCGCACCACTATGCTTTCCTGGTTCGGCGCCAGTTACTGGAAGCCCTTGGTCCCCGGGCTGGCCGTCTCGGCGCTGTTGGCCCTGGTGGCCTCGTGGCTGACCAATGGCCTGAATGACCCGCTGGCCCGAAACCCCTTGCTGGTGGCAATCCTATTTGGCCTGTTGATAGGCAACGTCATGCACTTGCCCGACAACCTCAGGCCAGGACTGGAGTTTGCCATGCGCAAGCTGCTTCGTCTGGGCATCGTGCTGGTGGGATTCAGGGTGACCGTACACTTGCTCCTCGACTTGGGATGGGCTCCCTGGCTGGTGGCTGCGGCGGAACTGCTTTCGGTATTCTTCATCTCCTTGTGGTTGCTGCGCAGAGTTTTCCGCTTCGACCTGGATTTTTCCGTCATGCTGGCCGCAGGCAGTTCCATCTGCGGCGCTGCCGCCATTCTGTCAACGGCTGCCACCATCCAGGGACGTCCGCAGCAAACGGCGCTTGCCGTAACCATCATCACGCTGTTCGGCACCCTGGCCCTGTTCGCCTATCCCTATCTGTTTCTGGAAGGGTTCATCCCCGGGCTTGACGACGAGACCTACGGGGTATTCGTGGGGGCCAGCATCTACGAGCTTGCCCAGGTCTATGGGGCAGGATTTTCCGTATCCGAGCTGGCCGTCAACACGGCCACCTTGGTCAAGCTGGCCAAGGTGCTGATGCTGATCCCCATGATTCTGGCTATGCGCTATTTCTGGAAGATCCGCTCGAGGACGTCTCAGTCCGGCCCGGTGGCCTTCCCCTGGTTTATCGCCTGGTTCCTGGCCGTCATGCTGTTTAACTCCGCAGTGGCCCTGCCAGGCCTTGCCAAGGGCATGATTCTGCAATTCGACACCTTCCTGTTCATCGTGGTGATGGTGGCGCTGGGCCTGAATACCCGGATATCCAAGCTATTCGCAGGAAAAGGGGTCATGCACATTCTTCTCGCCAGCGTGCTCATCCTGGGGCTTTCGGCCGCCGCAAGCTATGGCTACACCCGGCTTGCGCTGCCGTCTCCTGCCGCCGCGCCTGCACATGCGGGCGCCGCGGCGGAAAGAGTGATCGATGGCCGGGACGCCATATCCCGGGGCGCCCAGGTGTTTAACGCCATCGGCTGCGCCAAATGCCATGTACCGAGCATGCCCGCCGCAGACCAGGAAATTCACCTCTACTCCGACCTGCTTCTGCATGACATGGGCCCCGCCCTGGATGACAAAATCGTGCAAGGGGACGCCAATGGCTTTGACTGGCGCACCACGCCTCTCCTGGGCCTGGGCCTGCGTTCCCGCTATCTGCACGATGGCCGGGCCACCACCTTGCGCGACACTATCGCTGCCCATGACGGAGAAGGGCGGATAGTGCGCGACCGTTTCCTCGACCTGAACGAGCGCGACAAGGCTGCCGTATATGCGTTCCTGAACTCGTTGTAATCCTTGTAGGCATTATTCCATTTACGGTTCATTAGCGCATTAATTAATGGCCTCAAATACGAAAGCCGTGATGAGTAACGAGAGAACCCGTCGTCCCAGCGGAGGCTGGGACCCAGTCCGCTACAAGATCTGATTATTGCTTCAAAATGATGTTGATGGGACTAGGTCCCAGCCTCCGCTGGGACGACGAATATTTGCGATTTCGAGCAGTCGTTATTAACGAACTAATGGTTGAGAAATGGAATCAGGCGCTGCCGCATTGCGCCGGATAGCGATGGCGGTTTATCGGCGGGCTATTCGATTTCGAGAAATCCCTAATAATTTTATTCCCCATGTCCGCTTTGCTGCGCTGCCCTCGTAACAGTAGATAGAGAGCCACGTTTGCGGCCTGGATTTCCTGGCGCAAAGGGTTTTAAATGTTTGGCCTTGCAAAAGCCGCGTCTTGCCGCCGCACTCCAAGCTGACCTGATCCGCACCAGATACAACTTTAACGCTAAGGGGGTTTTATGCTTTACCGCACTCTATTTGCAATGTTCTTTACGCTGCAATTTATCCCTGCCTTTGCGACTCCGCAAAGCGTTGACGACAGCGCGTGCGCCTACTACGGCGAAGAAATTGCCTCATTCGCCACCTGCGAGGGCGGCCATGTCGCCAAGTCGGCGCCAGAGGCCGCGCCCGCGCCCGCTCTTCCGGCTGCGAACAAAAGTCATTCTGCCGCCGCAACAAACAAAGCTGCGCCGCATAAAAAGCACGCCAGCGCGAAAGACGGCCAGCAGAGTGACGCACAGCGCATAGTCCCCCCGGCGAACATCGCCCCCGATGCTGAGAAGTGAAGTCGCTCAAGAAAACTTTTTTTGAGCCACAGATAAACACGGATGGACCTCAAGGAAGACAAGATCAGCCCGCGTAGCCCGCGTAGGATGGGTTGAGCGCAGCGATACCCATCGCCTCCGAACAGCCATGACACGCCGCACCGCATAGTCGATGTCAGTTGCTATCCCAATCGCGCCGAAAGATTAGGCGGGCGAGGCGGAGGGAAATCAGATTTCGCGAAACGGGGGGATTGATGGGTATCGCTACGCTCAACCCATCCTACGCCTGCTTTTGGCGGCGGCGCGCCTTGAAAAGGCGGCGTCTTGCCGCTGCACGCCTTACGTCAGAACGTCACATACGGCGCAATGCCCGTTGGTTATTGCCCCCTACACGTGCTACCTCAAAACTATTTTTAATCCCCATGTCCGCTTTGCTGCGCTGCTCTCGTAACAGTGGATAGGGCGCTATGCATTTCGGCGCACTTGAATGCCTGGTGGATGCGGCCTTCGGCCTTGATCCACCCTACAATTTCTTGCCAAATCAAGGGGGTTTTATGCTTGTCCGCACTCTTTCAAATGCTTTGCGCAGTTTGCGCTTTTGCGCTGTCATGCTGTTGCTGTGGGCCTGCGCCAGCCATGCCGCCCCATTCGCCTACATCACCAACATAAACAGCAGCAGCGTCTCAGTGATCGACACCGCCAGCAACACCGTGGTCGCTACTGTGGCGGTGGGGGATGCTCCGTTTGGCATCGCCGTCAACCCCGCCGGCACGCGTGTCTATGTGGCGAACAACGGCAGCGACAACCTCTCGGTGATCAACACTGCGAACAACACTTTGCTCACCGCTGTGGCGGTGGGAGACGCGCCAGTCGGTGTCGCCGTCAACCCTGCCGGCACGCGTGTCTATGTGGCGAACCGCCGCAGCAACTCTGTTTCGGTGATCGACACCGCAAACAACACCGTTGTCGCCACCGTGACGGTGGGAGACAGCCCGACCGGCATAGCCGTCAACCCCGCCGGCACGCGCGCCTATGTGACGAACAACAACAGTAACAATGTCTCGGTGATTAACACCGGCAGCAATACCGTGGTCGCTACCATAGGGGTGCAAACCAATCCGTTAGGTATCGCCGTCAACTCTGCCGGTACGCGCGCCTATGTAACCAACCTCTTCAGCAACTCAGTCTCGGTGATAGACACCGCGAACAACACCGTGCTCACCACCGTCACGGTAGGAACGGTGCCATTCGGTGTCGCCATCAACCCCGCCGGCACGCGCGCCTACGTGGCGAACGGTAGCGACGGCACTGTATCAGTGATAGACACTGCAACCAACACTGTAGTCGCCACCGTGGCGGTGGGAAGCGGCCCGTTTGGCGTCGCCGTCAACCCCGCCGGCACGCGGGCTTACGTGGCGAACTCTAGCAGTGACGGCGACGGCAATTTCAACGTCTCGGTGATCAACACCGCCAATAACACCGTGGTGACCAACGTGGCGGTGGGATCCTCCCCCGTCGCCTTCGGCCTTTTCATCGGTGGCCCGGCTGCGCTGCTTAACCCGGACTATACGGGCGCCTGGTTTAACGCCAGCGAATCGGGCTGGGGCCTGTCGGTTATCCGCGGCGGCAGCGGCGGTTACGGCATTGTTATGTATCACTACAACTCGACCAGCAACCCCATCTGGTACTTCATGGCTGGCGGTAGTTTCAATGGTACGGTCTACTCTGCGCCGGTGTCGCGCTATTCCGGCCCCTACTTCGGCGCTCTCTTCAGCAGTGTTCCGGTTAGCAGCACGCCGGTGGGTAGCGCGACTATCAATTTCACCAGCGCCACCAGCGCCACGCTGCGCTACACCATCGATGGTGTTGCGGTCTCCAAGAACATCACCAAGCTGGAATTTTGACGCGTGCGGCTGAAATTTTTGACTTCTCATGTCCGCCTTTGCTCCCCGACCTCGTAACAATGGATAGGAAGCAACGTTTGCGCCCAGATTTCCTGGCGCAATGGATTTTTAATGTTTGGCTTGAAAAAAGCGGCGTCATGCCGCCGCACTCCATACGGATCTGATCTGCACCAGATACAACTTTAACGCTAAGGGGGTTTTATGCTTGTCCGCACTCTTTCAAATGCTTTGCGCAGCTTGCGTTTTTACGCAGTCGTCCTCACGCTATTGGCCGCTACTGCGCAGGCCGCCACAATCACGGTCAACAGCACGGCTGACACCGCCGCCAACGATGGCGCATGCACACTGCGTGAAGCCATCATCGCGGCGAACACGAACACCGCTTCGGGCGCGGCTGCGGGCGAGTGCGCGGCCGGCGCCGCAGGTCTTGACACGATTGCGTTCAATATTGCCGGGGCCGGTGTGCATACCATCACCCCGGCTTCGCTGCTGCCGGCGATCACCGAGGCGGTGCTCATCAACGGTTACACGCAGCCGGGGGCAAGCCCCAACACGAATGCGTTTCCTGCTGCGCTCAACACCGTCCTGCTCATCGAGGTGAACGGCGGTAGCGGTGGGGGCCAACTGAACATCAACGCCGCAGGGACGACCATCCGCGGCATCGTTTTCAATCGCGGCAGTGATGAGATCGCCATGAACGCGAGTAACGTCGCCATCGCCGGTAACTTCATCGGAACCAATCCGGCTGGCACGGCGGCCATGGGCGGTAGCACAGGGTTCGCCATCCGGCAGAATTTAGGCAACAACAACATTATCGGCGGCCCCGCCGCTGCGGACAGAAATCTTTTATCAGGCGATACGCGGGGGGCAATCTCAATCGACAACGGTAGTGGCACGCTGATCGAGGGCAACTACATCGGCACCGACATTAGCGGCACGGCCGCGTTGAACGGCGGCGGTTTTCGGGATGGCGTCACTATCTTCGGCACCACGGCCCAGAGCGCCACTTCAAATACGCGCATTTTCGGCAACCTCATTTCGGGTAACAGCGGCAATGGCGTGTACACCACAAGCACCGGCGGATTGTTCCTCCAGGGCAATCTCATCGGCACGCAGCGGGACGGCGTCGCTGCGCTCGGCAATGGGCAAGCCGGTGTCTACATTAGCGGAACCGGCAACGCCATAGGCGGCACAGGTGAGTTACAAGGCAATACCATCGCTTTCAATCAAGCAGGGGGGGTTTGGGTTCAACCAGACACAGGCAGCTTCGGCAACAGCATTCTGGGCAACTCCATTCACTCCAACACCGGGCTGGGAATCAGTCTCAATAATCCGGCGGGTACGCCTTTAGTCAACGACGCGTGCGATGTCGATGCCATACCGGGAAACCGCGGGCAGAATTACCCGGTGATCACGTCGGCGCCGGTCGCGGGTGGCAACGTCACGATCTCGGGCACGTTGAATAGCACCGCGAGCATGCCCTTTCGCATCGAGTTCTTCTCGAACGTGGCTGCCGATCCGAGCGGTAACGGTGAAGGCCAGACGTTTCTCGGCTTTGCCAACGTGACCACCGACTCAGCTTGCAACGCGAGCTTCGGGCCGCTGGTGTTCGCCGTTCCCCCTGGCCAGGCCAACTTCACCGCGACAGCGACCGATGCGGCGACCAATTTGCCCAACAGCACGTCCGAGTTTTCGGCCGCCTTCGCGCTTGCTGCCTTACCCGCATCGTCAGTCCCTACCTTAAGTGAGTGGAGCTTGCTGCTGCTGGGCATCGTGCTGGCATTTCTGGGTACAGCGCGGCTGCGGCGAAATACGCAGTAGTCATGCCGGTTGGGTGAGCGACTTTATTGCGTAACCCAACAAACGCCAACATCAACACCTGGGGATCGTTCATGAACAGCAGAAGACATTGGGCATTGCGCGCTGTGGCGTTTGCCGTCGCAACGGCACTCACAGCATGCGCGAACACGCCATCCTACGAGGCGCCGCAGGTCGATAGCTCGACCAGCTCGCAGGCGTTGAGGACGCTTCCGCGGCGCACGGGAGACCGGGTTGCCGTTTCCATCTACGAATTTCGCTCGAGCGTAAGCGAAATTCCTGTGCGCGGCGCCACCGACATGTTCAAGACGGCGCTGGTCCAGAGCGGGCAGTTTCGCGTTGTCGAACGAGCGCGGCTGAACGAAGGCGTGCTTCGCGAAAAACAGTTGAACGCGTCGGGGATCACATCCGGCACGAGCGCGACGCAAGTGTTAACGGACGCTAAGTACATCTTCGAAGGGGCGATCACTGAAGCCAACGCCAGCGAAACGCAGCGCTCCGGAACGATCCGTTTCGCTGGCGCCGAACTCGGCGCCAACACGAACCGCGATGTGATCGGCATCGATGTGCGCATTGTTGACGTTGCAACAGGCGACATCGTAGACGTGGTAACGGTGCGCAAATCGATTGCGAGCGATTCGACGAGCTTGTCGGGCATCGGCAACCTGATCGGAGCGGCGTTCACCCGTAAGGGCGCCAGCAAGGGTAAAGGCTCTGACTACGCACCTGACATGCAGTTGCAACAGCAGCGCAAAGAAAGCCTCGACGTGGCGCTGCGCGCCATCATCGACCAGGCGGTGATTGAGTTATCGCGGAGATTCGTACCTTAATCAGCAACACATCAAATGGAGAACGCAATGGATACAACTATTGGTTTCGCGCCCCACCGCGCAGGTTTCATTGTGCGTCGAGGCATTAGCGTCATTATGCTGTTTTTCTCGGCGCTTGCCTTCAGCCTTCAAGCTGTAGGGGCGACAGGCCCGGTGGGCATGAAGCTGCTCGTGCAACCCTGGAACCCGCTCACCGATGATGACTCTGTTCAGACCGTCTACGACAGCAAGGATGCCATCACAGCTTCGCTCAACAAAACCTGGGACAAGGTCAAGCCAAAGCTGATCGATACCATTCGCGCGCGGCTGCAAACGCCCAATCTTTTCGCCAAGGGCGTGTCACTGTATGACTTGAAGATAAACGTCAATGCGCCGGAACTGAGCATTGCTGCGGATGGCAATACTGGTTTAATTGCCAAGCTGCTGGTGCGTGATACCTACCTCGAAGCCACTTCGACCACGCCGGACATCGCCTTTGGCATCGGGCTGGGATCCTATGCCGACCCACGCTGCAGCATTCGCTTTTCACTAGAGCTGACCCTCAAGCTGGCGGTCACCGACGACAAGGCGCGTTTGCTGGAGGCGCGCTACGCACCGAATGACAAACTTGTTGTGGTGCAGGGTTTCAAGGCCGATTCGCAAAACGTATCCTGCGACCTCGCCAAGTTTTTCGCGTCGGATGTGGCGAACTTGTTTCTTGGGCGTGACCTGTGGCGCTGGATGACCGACGAAATCAACAACCCCCAGCGGCCGGAATACACAGCACTGAACAACACGATCAAGCAAGAGTTGAATAACGCACTGGCGTCGATCAACGCGCAAGCACGCGTGCCGGCGCAATACGCACGATTGCGCGTCTGGGCCGACACGAACAAGCTGACGCTACTGTTTGGCGTACGCGAATTGCCCCTTCCGGCGCGCACCGCCAGCGTGCGGGGCCGCCTCGCCATCGGGGACCTGAAGGGGCTTCCCCTGGGAATCAGCAACTGCGACCAAATACAGATGACGGCCAGGGTGAAGACCGGGCCTGCCCCGCTGCTCAATGCCTCCGGCACAGACTTTGGCAAGCCACCGATGGCGGCAGTGGGTAAATTGCGTGGCACGGCGCTTGCAGCGCCGGTGGCGGGCCAGACATGTGACTACACTGCGGAGCAACTTGTGCCCGGCTTCCCGAATCTGCTGGAGTTTCGTTACGGCAACAAACCGTACACACCCGTTGCCGTGGGAAATGGCGCTCGTCAGAGGACTGAATATGTTTTGAACGTGCGCCCCGAAGGCTGGAACTACACCAAAGCATTGCACCCGCAACCGTTGCTCACCGGCCTTAACCTGACGTTGCAGGCCGATACGCGCACCAACGTGTCTCTCAACCAGGAAAAAATCATTTTCAACAAGGAAAGGCCGCGGCTCAACGACCAGCTCGTCAATCCAGGCAGGCCATTGGCGAGCGGTGTATTGAACTCTAACTTGCAGAGTCCGGCGGCGCTCAACCAAGGCAAAGCCACGACTCCGGCCAATGCGCTGGGAACGGTGGGCGCGCAGATCCCGTTGAGCACCACCACACCTCAGCTTGCTGCACCCTCAGCTTTTTCTGGCGGCGGCGCAGCACGCCCTAAGACGCAAATGCAAGCACCCATCACGCCGCAGACCCAACCAAAAAAAGCTGATCCCGGCGCATTTAACCCGCAGCCGTCAGCCTCGCCAACAAATTGAAGGATCGACAATATGAAGCAAACCTACGGTCAATGCCTTCGCCCAATAGCGCTAGCCTGTGCAGTGCTGCTGGCCGCAGCAAACCCCGCCCGCGCCGCATCGCCAGCGGGCGCAGTGGGCGATGGAGGCACATTGCACGCACGCTGCCCTGAAAGCCAGCTCGGCGCTGAAAAATCGAATACGGCAAACGCAGGCGCGGCCAAAAGTGACATGCCGTGCAGCAAGACGGCGCCGGGGCAAAACGAGCCATTGAAAAATCTACCTGCGCTCAAGCGTCCGGCGTTGCAGCAAACCCAGTCCGGATTGAGCAGCCAGGCCGAAGATTTAAATCCGCAACCTTTGCCACCCAAAAAACCCGCACTGGGAGATCCTGCGAAAGCTATCATCGGCAATAGCATCAAACAACAACCGGCGCTGACGCAATTTGGGGCGAATGCCAACACCAGCACAGACGCGAAAGCCGCCGCTGCGCAATTATCGAAGAATCTGTTCAGCATGGAAGACCGCGTAATAATTATTGTTGGCGGTAAGCAGACGACAGCAGGAGAAGTGAAGAAAAAAATCCATGCTGAAATCGCAAAAAAAGCCGGGCCGCCGAAAACGGTTAAAGGCGGTGCGCGCAAGCTCGATCTGGCGGCTCTCAACGTGAAGAGTGGCGCCGCAAATGCGCCGCCAGCGCCGCCAAGAACTATGAACCATGAGATAACGCTGCACAATTTGGGAACGGGAGCGAAGAAGTCCCCGGCGCTCACGCCGTCTGCTGCCGCCTTGTCTTCGCAGACCGCAGGTTTGGCGGCGCGCGTACGCAAAGATTCTATCTCTAGCTCAGGCAGCAGCTTAATTCATAGTTTTTCTGAAAGCCAATGCCTTGATAAAGGACCGCCGGTAATTTCCGAGGTGGAAGGCCGCCTCAAGCCGGGTGGCAAGGTTACGCTATGGGGGAGATGCCTGGGCGACCGTGCAGGGCGCGTTGAGATCATCGGCCAATTCCCGGGCGGTAAACTCAAACCGGCTTTCACCGCGTGGGACATGACCGTAATTGATCTTGAGATTCCAGCGAACATCCGCGGCGCCACTGATCATGCCGTGGCTGTTACCGTTGTCACCGCCGACGGCAAAACCTCACCGGCAATGCAGGCGCAGTTTGCGGCGGCGCGCGAATGGGTTGAAGTGCCCGAGCGCCTTTGGTCACCTGGCGCCAGTTTTGAGCTGTCGTCTGCGGAAGGCACTGAAATCAGTCAAAACAAAGCCTATTCCGGTCAGCTCAAAAAAAGTTTACGCATCAACCATCAGTGCGCGCTGGACACCATGGACGCAATAGTGCTTTCTGGCAATGTCACGGAAATAAACGGCTGGGTGCAGGGTCCACCCAATGAAGCTTCGGTGACAATGAGTTGGTTTGGTTCTTGTTCGGGACAAATATTTCAACATAAGGAAACCGACTGGGATTTATCAGTGACATTCTACAATTCGTACGCCAGCGCTTGCCGTGTCGCCTTTCAAGCCCGAGCCTGGGCGTATTGCCCGGTTGGCATAGCCCCGTAAGGCAGGAATAGATCATGAGCCGCTAGCGCTGGCGATCTGATCGCCAGCGGTGTCATTGTCGATCAAGGCGGGCCTGGCGAGGGAGCGGCGACCTCCGTCCCCACGCTGTCCGAGTGCGCATGGGTTTGTTGGCGCTAGCGCCGCTGGGAGTCGCAGCGCGCCGATAGCGGACGGCGAAACGATAAATTTCGAATGTCAGGGGGATCAAGGCCGAAGGCCGGATCCACCTTTGGAGTGCGGTGACACGTCGCCGCCCTGGGTTTGACGCGACGTGCGCGCCTTGAAAAAGCGGCGTCTAGCCGCAGTACTCCCTACGCCAGAACGTTACATACGGCGCAATGCCCGTTGGTTATTGCGCCCTACTCAAACTATTTTGAATCCCATGTCCGCTTTGCCGCGCTGCCCTCGTAACAGTGGATAGGGAGGTACGTTCACGCCACAGGTTATTTGGCGCAACGGCATTTGAATGCTTGGCCTCGAAGCAGCGGCGTCTTGCCGCCGCACTCCATACGAATCTGATCCACACCTGATGTAACTTAACGCTAAGGGGGGTTTTATGCTCTACCGTTGTCTTTCGAATGTCGCGCGTAACTTTCGTTTTTACGCTGCGCAATTGTCCAGCGCCGCACCTTTTGCGAATATCCCTGACCGAAGCGACGCCAACACCACGGTGATTAATGCTGCCAGCAATGTCGTGATCGCTACCGTATCAGCGGGTGGCGGCCCGCGCGGCGTCGTCTTCAATCCCGCCGGTACGCACGCCTATGTGGCAAACAATGCCAGCGACAACGTCTCGGTTATCGACACTGTAACCCACAGGGTGGTTGCAACTGTTGCGCTAGGCGCCTTGACCTTTCCAATCGGAGTCGCCGTCAATCCTGCCGGTACCTGCGCCTACGTGGTGAACAACGGCAGCAACAACGTCTCAGTAATCGACACCGCCAGCAATACGGTGGTCGCCACTATAGCAGTGGCCTACAAGCCGTTCGGCGTTGCCTTCAACCCCGCCGGTACGCGCGCCTATGTGACCAACAGTATCAGCAAAAGCGTCTCGGTGATTAACACTGCAACTCATACTGTGGTCGCTACTGTGGCGGTAGGAAGCGATCCATATAGCGTTGCCGTCAACCCCGCCGGAACACGCGTCTATGTGGCAAACAACGTCAGCGATGACGTCTCAGTGATCGACACGGCGACTAACGCCGTGCTTGCCAGCGTAACGGTAGGAACCCATCCGTACGGGGTCGCCATTCACCCCACCGGCGCGCGCGCTTACATCACTAATCGCGGCAGTGACAACGTCTCGGTGATTGACACCGCGACCCACGCCGTGATCGCCAACGTGGCAGCGGGGGTCGGCCCGCGTGGTATCGCCCTCAACCTCACCGGTACACGCGCCTACGTGGCGAATGGCGTGAGCAATAACGTTTCTATAATCGATACCGCGACGAACACAGTGATCGCCACCGTGGCGGCAGGAACCAGTCCGCGCGGCATAGATGTCAACGCAACCGGCACGCGCGTCTATGTGGCGAACTTTGCCGACAACAACATCACGGTGATCGCCACCGCGAGCAACACCGTGGTTGCCGCCGTGGCGGCGGGAACCAACCCACCGTCTTCAGCATGAGGCTGCTCCGTGGGTCGGCCCAGAAACACAGCACACCATTTCGCGCTTGTCCTGCGCGTCACGTCAAATGTTTGATCTCTCATGTCCGCTTTGCCGCCCTGCCATCGTCACAGTGAGTGGGAAGCAAAGAATATGTGTTGCCTCCAGGTATATTATGAAGGATTTGTCATGCGCACTAAAATCCAGAAATCGAAACGCACGCTGCTAGCTGCGGTGAATTTGACGCGGAGAAATAAATGAAAACGCCCGGTTGTTTTGCCCATCCCCTTTGTCCGGCTTTGTGGCTTCTGCTCAGCCTGTTGAGTGTGCAGGCGCACGCAACCGGGTGGCTTGCGACTTCAGGCAATCACATCGTCAATGCGGATGGCAGCACCTGGATCGGTCGCGGCGCAAATCTCCACGATACGCGCTCGTGCGGCGGCGGCACTGCGCTCGACGGTACGGCGATCAACGACGGCGTCACCGGAGTGAACGAAGTGAAACGGCGTATTGATGTGTTGACGGATCAGTGGAAAGCCAGCTTTATCCGCCTCGCTCTGGAATCGCGCCGCCCTCAGGATAATTACGTTACCGACGCCAACTATCGCAGCAAGGTCAAAGAGATTGTTGACTACATCGGGACCAAGCCTGGCGTCTATGTGCTGGTCAGCATCTGGCTCGATCCTTCGCTCGACGCCAATGGCTGGCCGACCGCTGCGACCAATACGATTCTTGCGCAACTGGCGCAGGATTTCTACGCGTCTTCCCATGTCCTCTACGGCGTCAGCAATGAACCTCAGAATAATTTCGATGGCGCGCAGGACGCGCAAGTTTGGACACGGATGAACGACGCCGTGGCGGCGATTCGCGCTGCGGAAAGCGCGCTCGGCGCCAACCGCCATATCGTGACTGTTCAAGGCACGCGCGGCTGGGCGCGCGATCTCAGTTACTACGTGACGCATCCGATTACCGCAGGCGGCGGCGTCAACGTCGCCTATGAAACGCATATTTACAACTCACCCGCGGATTTCGCATCGCTGCTGCTGGTTGCGCCCACCCGCACTATCCCGGTGATTGTCGGCGAGTTTGGTCCCATCAACGATCAGTGGAATCAGGCCACGGTGAGTGACATGCAAACTTTGATGGACATGGCCAAGGCCAACAACATACCGCACCTTGCGTGGACCTTTCATCAGTACTGCCCGCCCAATCTGATCGCCGATACGCCGGGTGTGGCATGGAACACCAATTCCACCACGCCCAACTGGATCGGCATGCCGATTTATCCAACCGACTTTGGACAGCTCCTGATAAACAATCTGCTCCCAGTAGCCCCCGCTTTGTTAAACACCAGCTTTAACTATAACGTCACCAGCACCGACGATAACGTCACGCGGCCCGCGACGGCGCAAGTGACACGGCTGAACAACTTCGGCGCCGAGAAGCGTCCCGTCGTGGTGCTCATGCCTGGCTGGGGCGGTAGCGGCGATGTGGCTGCGGTGCGCGATGCACAGGCCATTATGTTTGCCAATCAGGGCTATGTCGCACTGAACATCGGGTTTCATCAGACCAATACTGGCATGTGGTATAGCGATCTCCCCGAAAGCGCCAAAGCGGCACTCGATGCGCTGTGCGCGCAGACTTACGCAGACTGTAGCGCCGTGGTGCTCACGGGCGAATCCTTTGGCGGCACGCAGATACACCCGGTGGTGCGCTACTTGCGCGCCATCGGGACATTTGATGGAAGCGGCGGCGCCAACGCAGGGCGCAAGGTGGTCGGCATACTGGGACAGGACTCGGGCTACACCTACTACTATGCCGCACCGAGGGATGCCGACGCCAGCGCCTACTCCATTGCCATGATAGAAAACCTGGGCGATGGTGATTTCCCGGTTGACCTATGTACTTACGACAATTGCGGCGCGCGCAATCGTGCCGACTATCACAAGAGCGCGGTCGGCAGCCAGTATGTGCTGAGCTATTGCCCTGTCGGCGGCGCACATGGCTCGCGCGGCTATGCTGACTGGGACGCATGGGTTTTATCTGCCGTGAAAACCATGCTGCACAACCATCGCGGCATAGCCAAGTTCAGCGGCTATGTTGAGCCGGCTATTGCGGTGAGTAACGCCTGCGTGACTGCGCCCGCATCGGCGCCCGGCGCGCCGGTCATCGGCACGGCGACCGCAGGCAATGCGCAAGTCTCCGTCACCTTCAGCGCGCCCGCTTCCGACGGCGGTTCACCCATCACAGGCTACAGCGCCACCTGCGGCAGCCAGAGCGCGAGCGGCCCGGCGTCACCCATCGTGGTCACGGGTCTCGCCGCTGGCGTAGCCGTCACCTGCACCGTAATAGCAACCAATGCGGCGGGCGACAGCTTGCCATCGGCGCCATCCAACAGTGTTACGCCTGCTAACGTACCGACAGCCGTTACCCTTGCAGCGAACCTCAGCACAGTCAGCTCCGGAGGTAGCGCCACTCTCACCTGGAGCAGTAACGGCGCGGTTTGCGCCGCCAGTGGCGCGTGGAGTGGCCTGAAGGCCAGCTCGGGTAGTCAAATACTGAATAACCTGAGCAGCACGGGCAACTACACGCTCAAGTGCAGCGGCGCGGGCGGCAGCGCAAGTCAGACAGTGACTATTAACGTATCAGGGATTTAGTCACGCTAAAAAATCGGGCGAAGATGCTTTTGCTTCTTCTCCCCGGGTTGATCGTTGCGGTGCAGAGGAATGTCCTTTGGGGCGCTTTGCCGCCGAACTCCAGAATTACTGTCCGAACGTAACATTTGGCGTAATCCGGCTATCGCCTATTCGCCCCTATAAGAGCTATCTCTCTTTCCCATGTCCGCTTTGCTCCCCTTTCCTCGTAACAGTGGGTAGGGAGCAATGATAAGCACATCAAGACCGAAAATAGAAGCGATAGGGATTTATATAAATCCTCTAATCCCGCCTCGAACTTTTTATCAACACCAGCTTCAAGTGCGACACACCCCGGAGACGCCCTTACTCTCAGTTTCAATTGAATCACCTGCCCTTACGTTCACTCCAGAGGAGTTAGTCATGCTTTATCGTACCGCCCTGCGTAGCACGTTTGCCTTCATCGTTATGTTGTTCTTATCGGCTACGGCGCATGCCCAGTTGTTCCGCGCCTATCTTGCGCCGGGCGGCAGCGATGCTAACCCGTGCACCTTGCCTGCACCCTGCCGTCTGCTCCCTGCGGCGCTGACGGCGGTCGCCGATGGTGGCGAAATCTGGATGCTCGACTCGGGCAACTACAACACCGGGCAGGTCAATATCACCAAGTCGGTAACTATCCTCGCCGTTCCCGGTGCGCTGGGCAGCGTGCTGGCCGCAGGCGGCAATGCCATCAATATCGCCACGGCAGGCGTCAAGGTGGCGCTGCGCAATCTGGTGATTGTTCCCCTGCTAGGCGGGGGCGGCCAAAACGGCATCTACATGACTGCCGGCGCCGGGCTGACGCTTGAGAACTGCCTCATCGCCAACTTGCCGGGACATGGTATCTACGTTAACGCTGGCGCCAGCGTGCGGGTCACAGACACCACGATTCGAGACAATGCCTTTGCTGGCCTATACCTTGGAAACCGCTCGCGCAGCACTGTCACGCGCGCCACGATCAGCGGGAACACCCAGTATGGCGTCTATGTGGACGGAAACGCCCCAAGCACCACCACGACTGCCGATATTGCCGACTCGACAATAGATGCGAATGGTCTCGGCGTCTTCATGGATTCGAGCTCGAACGCAATGTTAAAAGTCTCCGTCCATGACAGCCGGATCGTTCGGAACGCAAATGATGGTGTGCGTGTCGGTGCGTCAGGGGCTGCTTCAGGCGATGCTGGCACGCTTTCGGCCAGCAATAACATCGTCGCGAACAACGGATATGGTGGCATCGCAGTAGCCCTTCCTGGTAACAAGGTGTGGGCGAGCGGCAATACGGTAAGTGATAACTATATTGGCCTTTACAACAATGGCGGTCTTTTTGAAAGCGCGGGCAACAACGCGGTGCGCAACAACACCTACGATACGTACGGAGCCATCACTGTGGTTACCACAAAATGAAATTCGTAGGTCGGATCATCCCAGCATAACCCCGCCTACCGGAATGATTTTTCAGTTGATTGAAAACTAAATTGCTTTGGAGAATTTGCCATGACTTATCGTACCGTCCTGCGTAGCACCTTTGCCCTCATCGTTATGTTGTTCTTATCGGCCACAGCGCATGCCCAGTTGTTCCGCGCCTATCTTGCACCAAGCGGAAATGACGCCAACCCTTGCACCTTGCCGCAGCCCTGCCGCCTGCTTCCCGCAGCACTGACGGCAGTGGCCGATGGCGGCGAGATCTGGATGCTCGACTCAGGCAACTACAACACCGGGCCGGTCAATATCACCAAGTCGGTGACCATCCTCGCGGTGCCCGGCGCGCTGGGCAGCGTGCTGGCGGTGGGCGGCCTTGATGCCATCAACATCGCAACGGCAGGCGTTAAGGTGGCGCTGCGCAATTTAGTGATCGGTCCGCTGCTAGGCGGGGCCGCGGGTGAGGGAATCTACATGACCAACGGCGCCAGTCTGACGGTCGAAAACTGCCTCATCGCCAACGCGCGACACGGCATCTACGTAAACGGCGCCAGCAGCGTGCGGATCACAGACACGACGATACGAGGCAACGGCATCCATGGCCTGGTGATTGAAGACGGCGCGCGCGCCACCGTCACGCGGGCCACGATCAGCGGAAATTTCAATATCGGTGTCCATGTATCTGGAATTGCCGCCAGTACCATAACGACTGCCGACATAGCCGACTCTACCGTGGATGGAAACAGTTCCGGCGTCATCGCGTTGTCGACAAACGCAACTGCGTTGATAAAAGTCTCCGTCCGTGACAGCCGGATCGTTCGGAACACGAATGATGGCGTGGCTGCGGAATCTGTTGCTAGCGCCCCCGTCACATTTTCGGCCAGCAACAATATTATTTCGAACAATAGTATTGGGATCAATGTATATGCTGGGGGCAGCAAGATGTGGGCGAGCAGCAATACGGTAAGTGACAACGTTTATGGCTTCTATAACTACTTCGGCCTTTTAGAAAGCGCTGGCAACAACGCGGTGCGCAACAACGGCACCGATACGTACGGAACTATCACCCTGGTCGCCCCAAAGTGAAATTCGTAGTCCCGGTTAGCGCAACCTGACCATCCCCCTCCC
>JAYWAM010000033.1:0-2795 GCA_043782425.1 Betaproteobacteria bacterium | reverse complement strand
AGTGAATCCGGCCGGCCCACCCATCACGTCAGAATTTCTTGCAGCAAGGGTAAACCCATTAGTCGTCGTGTCAAATGCCGTACCAACCGCCGCACGCGCATAAGAATTCAATGTTCCATTGGCATTGTCGGCTGTCAAGAGGACAACGGGCGGAACCAAGAATGGCTCGGCGAAAGCAACTGACCAAACCTGCCAGTCCCCAGATAGGCCTGTCGCCGAGAAATTTCGCGGTGATACTTGCCCACTGTCAACCATCTGCTTTCCAGAAGCTTTCCCACCACCAATCAATACTGACAGGTAGCAGAAGCTACAAGCTCCCGGACCTACATCAGCGCTTCTAGCAGCCAGGTTGAAGCCATCTATGGTCTCGCCCGCCACGATGCCAACTGCAGATGAGGCGTGCACTCGAACATTCTGATTTGTAGGCGATACTATGCTGCAAGGTATGCCTGAAAAACCAGCGTTCGTACCATGTCGAATTTCCCACCGCCGCCAGTCGCCGCGACGGCCCGTGTACTGAAAGTGTTGGGGCTGGGTGGAGCCGAAGCGTATTAACGGAGGAGTTTGTGACGAACCATTTGACAGCACTTCAGGCTGCTCCGCGATTGCAAACCATACCAGACCGGACCAGCCAGATGAAACATCTGAATTGCGAACCCATGCTGTAAAACCCATATTACTGATTTCGCCCACAATGACGACTGGAACTGCCTGATGGTCGCTTGCATTCACTTCATCGTCGCTCGCGGAAACTAGCACCCGAATCTTTCCCGTGGCTGAGCTTGGCATCGGCGGCAAGAAGGGAACATGAAACGCTTGCCAGTCTCCCAGCGTACCGGAGGAGGAGAAGTTCACTGCTGGACACCTTCCTGCCCGTACGGTCAGTTCTTCGATGTAGCTTGCCACTGGTGCCTCCACGTCATAGTCTCTCGGTGCTTTTTGCGGCCCCGATTTTTGTATTGTAGTTCGACGTTCACGGCAGCACAACTCTAGAATCACATCGATCGGAAATCGCTTCCTTTGCTATTCCCCATTGATGTCATTCTCGTACCGCTTCCTCAACAAATTTCGACAAATCGCCATTCTTCATGACATAGGTGAACGGCAAAGTTCGCGCAACGCTCCGCAAAGCCACAAGATTCGACCAGGCGCGAGCGGTCAACAGCGGTTTCTAGGTTCACTGCACCGGGCTGAGCGCGAGGCGGTTTGCTTCAAGAGGTGTGACGCGTGGCGGCAGCCGTGCGTAGTTCGGCATTGGTTCGCGTCCGCGCAAAGGTATCGCACGTAGATGCGGCGCGAGGCGGCGCATCCCCGGTGGTTCAACCGCATCACCGAACATTTGCTCGAAGGCCCGTGGCGTTAAAAGCATATCCCACACGAGATGGATGCGTGGTTCGCCCCCTTGATTAGCGGCGGCATGCACACAGCCTTGGTTGAAGTAGTAAACCGTGCGTGGCACGAAGCGGTACACCTCTCCTTCTAATATCATATGCGTGGCGCGCGAGGTGCGTAGCGGCAAATGGAAGCGCGCATGCACCGCCGCCGTGCCGGACGCGCTAAGGAACAGGCTGTGCTCTTCGTGCGGCGATAAACCTGCATGCGCACCGAGCACATTGACGCGAAAATTGATGGCATGCTGGAAGTTTGCCACAAAGGCAGCGAGATGCGGGTAACGCTCAGCATGGTGAAACTGCTTACCCAGACACGAGAGATCATGATCGTCTTGAAAGTCACCGAAGTCGCCGCTGCGATTAAGCAAACTAAATTGCCGCACCGCGCCGGTCGGGCGGGTCCAGTGAGTAATATGCTCGCGCTCTTGCACGTCGGAGCCCTGCTCCACCGCGCATAGCTGATTCACCTCGCTGCACAAGGCGCGAGCAAGGTCGCGTTCGACACGGAACAAGCGCAGACAGCGAATGCCGCCGCAATGGTAGTTGCCGTCGCTAATGCCTGCCAGGAGTTCGTCAGCGGTCATCGCGAGAATGGGCAACTTCGCCAGAGCGCTTCGGTGTCAATCTGCGACGGGCACCAGGCAAGGCGCTCGAGTTGCCGTAGATCAAGGCGTTCGTGCATACGGATGGTGACTGGCATGGGCACCGACGCCCCAAGCGCTTCGTAATGATCGGCAAACTTAGTGCCATCGCCCGACGGCAAATCGCGCAGCCGCACCCATAATGCTGACACGCCGTAGGCATGGGCAACGATGAGCCCATGCAGCGAGGAGGACATCACCCACGCACAGCTTGCCACCTGGTCGATTACTGCATCGATGTCTTCCTGGATATCTATCAAGCGCATCCCTTGCGCGCTCACCCAATGCTCGTCGAGCCGTGGACGATCGGAAAAGTGCGCAATGAAACCGGGCTGCTGGCGCATTACAGTCGGCGGCGTGTGCAGCCTGGGGAGCAGCAACGCCGGGTCGCCATAAACTTCGGGGCAATCGGCGCCGCACGCCAGGGCACGCGCGCGCGTGCGTGGCCCGCGCACCGCGAGAAAGCGCGCTGCTGGTGAGATTATGTCATCGTAGTTCATGAGGCCCGCGCCCCATACCGTGCAATTGGGGCCCGCGAGGTCGACGATGCTGCCGCAGACGAAAAACTTGGGTTGCCGCTCATCTGGCATTGCGAAACGCGGATAATGCCCGGCCAAACGCTGCATCAGCCACGGCGTGAGTGCGTCGCCGAAATTGGGCCGGCTCGGAATGCGGCACCAGAAGGCGCGTAGCGGCGTGTCGCAGGCGGTCATGCGGCGACGGCGAGCACGGCCTCGATACGCTGGCGAATCTCCGGCGTGAG
>JAYWAM010000032.1:0-7396 GCA_043782425.1 Betaproteobacteria bacterium | reverse complement strand
AATAAAATTGATATTCGATTGGCTGTCATGCTGTTTTCCTCTGTCAGTGCGATGGCGGATCAAGACTGGAGGTCTGAACCACCGCAACGCTTAAGTTTCGTGCGGGTTGTGGTTTTGTGAACTCTGGCGAAAGATTAGCTTGGCGGGCGAATCAGCATCACCGGACTGGTCGAGTTGGCGATCCAGGCGAAGGAGGAAATTGCCGGGACGTAGAAGAAGCGCGTGAAGTGACGCGCCCCGGCGTTTTGGGCGGGCACGCTGATGTCCGGCAGCGTCGCGCCGGTCACTGTGAAACTGGTGATGGCCCAGGTTCCTGTTAGCGGATCTCCGCTTGGCGGCGTCAGTTTCCATATCTCGTTTCCGGTGTTGCTTTTGTTATAGAAGCTGCCATCGGGCGGATAAAATGCCCAGCGATTTCCGTAAGGCGGAAGCGTGCCGCTGAAGGTGAGCAAGCGCGGCCCCGCGGTGAGGTTGTTCAGGTTGAGCGCAACCAGGCGCGTCGGGCTTTGCATGAGAATGAGGCGACGCGTGTCGTCGAGCCACGCGGAGTCAGTTCCATCCCATGTGGGCGGCCAATCCCATGAGGCGCTCAGGCGCCACTGCGGGCTGGCTTCGGTGAGGTCGATGTATCCAATATTTTGCGTTGAATGAATCTGGTTCGGCAGTTGCCAGATGCGCTTCGCGCTTGGGTCATAGACCGAGGGAGCGTCATGCGGGGGGCTTAACAGGGTCTGGCTTAAATCGCTAAGGCGGTTAGAGGTATAGCGCGACCAGGTGCGGGTAGCTAGATCAAAACGATGCGCGCGCGTGCTGGCCACCGACTCGGCGCATTGAGCGGCCTGAATCGGATAAATCAAGGAACCCAGCGGCCCGCCGCCAAGCTCCGTCGGCAGCGGCATCAGATTCATATAGGGGTGCGGAGGCGATGGCACGGTGTTGGGGGTGGTGGGATTCAAGGCGATTTCGTATTCGGGTGAACCAGTCGTATCCGCCACAAAAAACATATCCGCATGCACCGGTGTGCCTGATGCGTCGGGCAGCAATTGCCATGAACCGGTCTGGAAATCAAACACTACGCCGCCAGTGTGCTCGGGCGATCTGTGCCCCCCTGTGCCTGCAATCGCATACGCGCCCGCCTGCGAAAACGATTGCACAAAGACGCCGCCGCCGTAAGAATCGAACAGCGTGTATTGCCACGAGCCTGCGTCATACGCCGCCGGGCGAACGTCCTGAGCAGTTTGCGTGCCGAGTGCAACGGCCTGGCCCGGTAAGGGCAGCGCGTAAGGCGGCACGAAGCCGCCACCGGGAATTATTGTCACCGTTACTGATTGGGCGGTGTTTCCGCCACTTCCGCTACAGGTGATCGTGTAAGTACTCGTCGTGGCAGGACTTACAGTGACTGAATTTGACGAGCTGCGCTTGCCACTCCATGCGCCGCTGGCGGCGCAACTGGCAGCATTAGTCGAAGACCAGGTGAGAGTGGTGGGCGAACCTGATGTGACCGATGCTGGGGTGGCGGAAACGGAGACGGTGGGGACAGCGCTGAGTTTTGAGAAATGCCCCACTTGCAAGGTAGTAGCCGTTACAGTGAGCGGCCAGAGAATGGCGCTTGCCAGGATGGCGCTGCGCTTTATAAATCGTTGCAGTGATGTAGTGCGCATGGGAAGCCTGTTGAAGGGATAAGGCAGTGCGACTGCGTGCGATGAGCGACAGAAAAAAAACGGCAGCGATATTGCGCTGCCGTTTTGTGGTTTCCGAATTTATTTCTTCGGCGCTTCAGCCGGCTTTGCGTCCTTGGCAGGCGCTGCGGGAGCGGCAGGAGCCGGAGCTGCTGCGGGAGCCGGGGCAGCCGCAGGTGCAGCGGCAGGCGCTGCGTCAGGCATGACAAACAGGGCGGATACGCCGTTCTTCACAATCGCTTCGGGAACCACCTTGCCGCCTTTCAGTTTGAAAATGGTGATTTCCGCGTCTTTACGATCACCTTTGGCGTCGAACTCGACCTTGCCGGTGGCGCCGCTGAAGCTCACGTTAAAAATTTCCGGGCCGAACTTGGCCGGGTCTACCGAATTGGCCTTCTTCATGGCTTCAACCATGGCCAGCGCGCCGTCGTAGAAATAGGGTGCGTATTGCTTGATGTCACCATATTTTGCCTTGAAGGCGGTGGCGAATTCTTTGCTGGCCGCTTCGCGCGGCAATCCAGCCTGGGAGCAGACAAGTCCTTCGGCTGCCTGGCCGGCGAGCTTGCCCATTTCATCGGTGCAAGCGCCGTCGCCGAACACGAATATGGCCTTGATGCCCAGTTCACGCGCTTGCTTAATCATCGGGCCGCCGGTTGCGTCCATGCCGCCGTGAAAGATCACGTCGGGATTTTTGGCTTTGATCTTGGTGAGAATCGCTTTGAAATCGGTTTCCTTGTCGGTAGTACGCTCGCGCCCGACCAGGTTTATCTTGGCGGCTTTCAGCGTTTTTTCCACTTCGTTGGCCAGGCCTTCACCGTAGGCTGTCTTGTCATCTATCAGGGCGACTTTCTTGGCCTTGAGCTCGTTGGCGATATAAGCGGCAAGCGCAGGGCCTTGCTGGTCGTCGCGGCCTACAGTGCGGAACACGGTTTTCAGACCGCGCTCGGTAAGCGCCGGGTTGGTGGCAGAGCCGGAAATCATGGGAATGCCCGCCTTGGCGTAAATTTCCGAAGCGGGGATAGTTACGCCTGAATTCAGATGACCGATGACCGCAGCAACCTTGGCGTCAACCAGTTTTTGCGCGACGGTGGTGCCGGTTTTCGGGTCGGCCTGATCGTCCTCGCTCAGCATTTCGATTTGCAGTACCTTGCCGTCTATCTTGATCTTCTTGGCATTGACCTGGTCAATAGCAAGGCGCACGCCGTACTCATCATCTTTGCCGAGATGGGCGATGCTTCCCGTCAGCGGGCCGGCATGGGCGATCTTGATATTCACCACAGGTTCGGCGGGCGCGGCGGCTTTGGCAGCGGGTTTAGCTTCTTCTTTCTGACTACAGGCAGCAAGGCTCAGTGCGGCAAGAACTGCGAGGCCCAGTTTGGTAGACGATTTCATAGCATTTTCTCCAAGGAAGAGTTGCGTTAATGAGGGGGATGTTGGGCGGTGAGTTGAAATAAGCGAAAATTATGCGCAGCGTGCTAGAGCTTTGTCAAATATTGTGAATTGAAACAGGAAGATAAAAGGCCGGGATTTCCCGGCCTTTTTATGCTACAGCTAAGCGATAGCGCCCGATTATTCCAATTCTCGATAGAAACGCGAATATATCCGGTTGCCTGTGGAGCGGGCTTGCCAGCGATATCAGACATTTCGCGGACAAGCCCACTCCTACAAAAAGTCGTTTCTATCGCGATTTAGAATTACTTGATCGCCAGTACCCATTTTACGAGGGTCTTGATATCCTCGTCCTTCACTGCCGTATTGGCAGGCATGGGTATTTGGCCCCATACGCCGGTGCCGCCTTTTTTAACCTTGTCGATTAGCCGGGCTTCAGCGCCCTTGTCGTCCTTGTACTTGGCGGCAATGTCCTTAAAGGCGGGGCCGACCAGCTTCTTATCCACCGTGTGGCACGCCGTGCAGGCGGATTTTTTTGCCAGCTCTTCATTGGCTGCGACGCCGCCTGAGGCGAGCAGGGCGAGCGCTGCAAAACCGGTCAAAGCTGCTTTACTGTAGTTCATTGTTGCTCCTTGGCTTGGGGGTCTATAAGTACGATTTCAGTATTTCGCGTCCGCTACTTTACCGGCCTTTGGCATCGCTAGCAAACATTGCCAACAAATCGGCCAGGGAAGCGATGGGGGGCAGGCAGCTAACGCCCTCGCATACCCAGGCGTTGACCTGCGCTGTTTCGGGCTTGGCGAGAATAGGTGGCAACCCCGCTGTCCCGTTGGGGATGAACAACATCATCGAAGCGGGCACATACTGCGCGCGCAACGCTTCACGCCACGGCGCCAGCGTGTCACGTTCGCCGCGCACAATCACCAGGCGAGGCGGATGCAAGGCTTCTTCCAGCGCCATCAGCAAACTTGAAAAGCCGCCCGGGCTGTGCGCCATTTGTGGATAAAAAAACTGCAAACAACGCTCGGCAGCAAGCTGATAACGTGTTTCGCCGCAGAGGTGGAATAGGCGCTGCAAGGCAAAAGCGGCGACGCCGTTTCCCGAAGGCGTGGCATTGTCGTAGCCGGTCTTGACGCGCTGGATGAGTTGCTCGTGGTCGTGGCTGGTAAAAAAGAATCCGCCGACCTGGGTATCTTCGAATTGTTCCAGCAGAACATCGGCCAGGTCTTCGGCAAATTCCAGATCTTCGCTGCGAAAATCCGCCTGCATCATCTCGATCAAAGCATTGAGCAGGAAGGCGTAATCGTCGAGATAAGCATTGAGATGCGTTTTGCCATCCTTGTGCGTGGCGAGCAGCCTGCCATCGCGCCACATGGTGTGCCTGATGAAGTCGAGCGAACGTCGCGCCGAGGCCAGCCAGTCTGCGCGGCCAAACACCTTTGCAGCGTGCGCCATGCCGTGCATCATGAGCGCATTCCACGACACCAGAATTTTTTCATCGCGCCCAGGGCGGATGCGCTGTTCGCGTGCGGCAAACATTTTGGCCTGTGCGCCCGCCAGCAGTGACTCGCATAAGCTGAACGGCTTGCCGCTCAATTCGGCCACGCACTCCAGCGGTTCATGCACATTCAGGTTCCAGTAGTGTTGCTCGAAATTGACCAGATGATCGAGGCCGTAGTGGCTGGCAAATATCTGGTACTCATCTTCGCTGAGCAAGGCGCGCGCTTCCTGCCTGGTCCAGACATAGAATTTACCTTCCTCGCCTTCCGAATCAGCGTCGAGCGAAGAGTAGTACCCGCCTGAGGCAGACTGCATTTCGCGCATCAGCCACGCCGCCGTTTGTTCCGCAACACGCTGCAACAAAGGGTTGCCGCAGATCGCCCAGGCAGCCGCGTAAAGGCGCAGCAGCGGGCCGTTGTCGTAAAGCATTTTCTCGAAATGCGGGATCACCCACTCGGCATCGACGCTGTAGCGCGCGAAGCCGCCGCCCAGTTGGTCATAAATGCCGCCCAGCGCCATTTTCTCCAGCGTGAAGGTGGCCATGAAACGCGCGTGCTCGTCAGCGTTGCGCGCATATTGACGCAAACACAATTCGAGCGAATCGGGATGGGGAAATTTCGGCGCGACGCCAAATCCGCCCAGCTTGTGGTCGAATGTGGCGGCAATGTGCGTCAGTGCGGCATCGATAGGCTGATCTGAGAAATCCGCGTGATGCGCTACTGATTGCGCACTCTGGCGGCCCAGCGCCGCGAGCAGTGCTGCGTTTTGCTGGCCGATTTCTTCCTGGCTGGCGTCGTAATACTCGCGTATCTTACCCAGCAGTTGCACGAATCCGGGCAAACTGTAACGCGGCTCTTTGGGAAAATACGTGCCACCAAAAAATGGTGTTTGATCGGGTGTTAGAAACATGGTGAGCGGCCAGCCGCCTGTGCGTTGCGTCAGCATGGCGTGCGCGGTCTGATAAATCTGGTCGAGGTCGGGACGCTCTTCGCGGTCCACCTTGATGTTCACAAACAGTTCATTCATCAACGCCGCCACCTCTACATCCTCAAACGATTCGTGCGCCATTACATGACACCAGTGACAGGCTGAATAACCCACCGACAATAGAATCGGCTTGCCGGAAGTCTGCGCCAGATTCAGCGCCTCCGCACCCCAGGGATACCAGTTAACCGGGTTGTCGGCGTGCTGTTGCAGATAAGGCGAGGTTTCTAGTGCTAAACGGTTGGGCATATAATCCTTGCTACACGATATGGGGGGACACCTATGTATTTGCTTGTCATCGGCTTTTTGCTGGTTCTGATGAAGTTTCTCGAAGTGGGCCCAGTGGCGAACTGGCCGTGGTGGGTGGTGCTCATGCCTTTTCTGCTGATTATCATTTGGTGGGAAGTTATTGAACGCGTGTTCGGTTTGCGCGCCAAGCGTCAGCAAAAGCAACTGGAGAAAGAAAGGAAAGAACGCATGGACCGCCTGTATGGCAAGAACAAAAAACCCTAAGTTTCAAAGCTGTGTGTAGCACTCATGATGCCTCTCGATCTTACGCCGTTGCCAGAGTTCTTTTGTGGCGCAGCAGCAGCCACAGGCACGCCAGCGCGGCCAAGAACAGGAACGGCAGCGCCGCATAGTTGAGCATCTGCCAGCCGTTGGTCTTAAGCAGCAGCCCTGAGGAAAACGCAGCAACGACGGTGACGCCAAACACCAGGAAGTCATGCATGCCCTGTGTCTTGGCCTTTTCGCTCGGCAGGTAAGCATCGGTAAGCAGCGTAGTGCCGCCCACGTACATGAAGTTCCAGCCGATGCCGAGCAGCAGCAGCGCCCACCAGAAATGTGTCACCGTGATTCCCATCAAGGCGATGGCGACGCACACCAGCATGATTGCCACGCCCGTCAGCATAATGACCGGCAGGCCGAAGCGCTTGATGATTGCGCCGGTGACGAACGAGGGTGCAAACATGGCGATCACATGCCACGAGATCACCGTGGCCGCTGATGAATAGGGATGGCCGCAAAAGCCCATCGCCAGCGGCGTGGCGGTCATGAGCAGGCTCATCACGCCGTAGCCTACGGCCGAAGAAGTCGCCGCGACGATGAACAGTGGCTGGCGCATGATGTGCGCCAGCGAACGCGGCGGCTCCTTGGCCGCTATCTCCTGGGTCTGCGGAATCTGTAGGCGTGTGAGGATCGCCATGGAAATCAGGCATATCACCATCAGCGACGCATAGGACGCAAGAAAATCCGGCTGCGCCAGATCGCGCGTCCACTTGGAAAGCTCAGGCCCGATCAGCCCGCCCACCAGTCCCCCCGCCAGCACCAGCGATATTGCTTTGGCCTTGAAATCCGCGCTGGCGGAATCGGCTGCGGCGAAGCGGTAATAGAGGCCAAACGCGCCGTATACACCGAGGATCAGGGCGCCGAAACATAATAGCCAGAAGCTCGACAAGGCAATCGCCAGGGTCGCAATCGCGCCGCCGACTATACCCAATGCACTGCCGATCTGGAAGCCTGCGCGCCGCCCGATGCGTTGCATCAGCAGCGAGGCAGGAATAGTCGATAACGCCGAGCCTATCACTTGCGCCGTCGCCGGCAGCGTGGCCAGTCCCTTGTCGGCGGCGAGCGCGTAACCGGCGAGACCGTTGATGGCAATGAGCGTGACGCTGTTGGTGAACAACAGCGCCTGGCAAGCGGAGAGTAAAGCGACATTCTTGCGCGCGGAATCCATTGGCGGATTTTACCTGAATGCGGCGTCTGGTCTGTTTGCAATTTAATAGCGCAATGCGAATAGCCTCAGGTACGAAAGTCGTGATGAGGCCTGTCGTCCCAGCGGAGGC
>JAYWAM010000031.1:0-19454 GCA_043782425.1 Betaproteobacteria bacterium | reverse complement strand
GCCTTATACAGTTTGACAAAAACCTCCCCGGTTCCACTTGACGAATAATCGGGTAACAACGCCGATGCAGGTATAACAGACTTGGGCGAGACCGATGTTTTCCACTGTAAATTCGTCGCAGCCTGGCCACTGACCTCTATCCAATAAAGCTTGCCGCTTTTTAGTTTTATTGGTGTCGCCGGGTCGGTTGACCAGACATTGGTAGGGTCTAGCTGTTGCACGGTGAAGGCGATTGTCTGGCCGTCAATCACCATATCTGGCGGCTGCTTGTCATCCACTAGACTGTTAGCGATGAAGGTATAGATGCCGTCTGCTGAGGGTATCAAATAACCCTTCCAGTCGTTGCCGCTTGCCGCAGGTTTTAAATGAATCTGCTTTAGTACTTCGATCGCGGCCTGCTTGGTTGCACCTACCCACAATATGTCGGACAACAGACTATCCGTGACATCGTTGGCCAGACTGGCGGTGCCAGCAAGGGTGTCGACAATCAGACGATGAGCCAGACGTTCGCGCAAAAACGGCAGAAAATATTGCAGGAAATAGTAGCGCTTGAGCGGGGCCGTATTCGCATCAGTAGCCGCAGGGTTGTTCGGGTCGAGCGGCAGATTGATGTCCCCGCTCAGCAGATGGGTGATGGCATCGGCAGTGTTGGAGAAAATGCCAGATATGTTGTCGTTGAATAACTGCTGTGCCTGCTTTCCCACGCGTGCCAGCGACGGTGCCCAGCCAGCATTGCCGGAAATGGTTTTAGCCAGCGTTGTTTCCGTATCGGTCAATATGCCCGTCACCTGAATCGCTGCAGCGGGTGGTTTGCTCGGGTCTTTTTGTATGCTGTATTTGATCTTTTTGGCTAGCGTGTCGGGAATCACGATCGTCGTATCTACCGGCGCATTGGTGGTGTAAACCGCTGTTCCTTCCAGTAAGCCGATTATTTTTTCCACGATGGATGCTTCATACAACAGCCCGGCCTTGGTGCGTATCAGCTCGGCGGTGGCATCGTCTTTCTTGTCCGTCGTGATGTCGGGATGATCGTGGTCGATCGCGTTCAGTCCGTCATACAGCGTTTTGCTGATTTGCAGTATGGTTTTTTGCGGCGGCGCCATGGGGCGTTTAACGTCATCATGATCGCGGATAACGTAATTGAGTTGGCGGAAACTGAAACCGGCATCCTCCATATTGCCCCAGTCGTGGAGCAGGGTGAGCGTATCCTGCGGACTTTTGAAAGGATCGTTAAACAGCGCAAATATTTCAGCCAGGTCGGCGACCCGCACGCGCAGGATTTTCGCGAGCAAGGCATGACGGTAGAGCGTCGATACATTGGGAAGCGTTAATGCATCGGGCAGTTTGCGCAGCGCCATAACGGCCGCCACATCATCCGCTTTCAATTTCAGCGCCGCCATCACCACCGGCATATGCTCGGAAACCTTGGCGCCTTGCGTCAGGTAATTCCCGTTTGTGTCGGGCCTGAAGATCTTGTCGATGCCCTGCAAGTTGTGCGTCAAAAACAAACGCGTATACAGCGATTTTTCGCCGGCGGTGCCGATGTCGGCCCAGAATGTCAGCAGTTTGTCTAACGGCAGACCGGCGAGATCGAGCAACTTGCGTATGGCCACCAGTTGATGCAGAAACTCCACTGAAATTGCATCTGCAACCTTCGGTAACTCGGGGCAGTTGGTATCTCCTCCTGGCCCCGCAGGTACGGGACAGCCTCCGTCACCGCCGTTGTCTGGAGGGCAATCGCTCTGGAATGTATCGAAGCCGACAAAATTGCAGGCAGTCGGTGGTGGCAGCGATCCACCACCCGGACCGCCAGCACCGGCAGGCAAGTCCGAGGATCCGACCAGCGCCAGGCCGGTCTCATCTATGCTCCAGCCCATTTTGTGCCAGAGCCGGATGAAGCGTTGCATACGGTCGTATTCCTCAACCAGTACCGGCGTGCCATCCAGATGCGTCAGGCGGACAATCTCAAGGTCGCAGGTGTCGCGTACGGCACGCCAGCTCACCACGGAGTAGGACTCAAAGCTCCCGATACGACTATTGCTAATGCGCGCTACCTGTAGTTCTTTAACGCCATTTTTGTTGTAAGTAATAGTCACAACAAACTCTCCGGCCAGTGGATTACCGTCGGCACCAGTCACTGAGAGATCAGCATTGATTTGTGCGAAACGCTGCCCATTCGTTTCAAAAACGCTCCCGTCTGAATGAACCAGCCCCCGCTTGTTTTGAGCCGTGTCCACCAGGCTGCCTTCCAGCGGCAGGGACTCTGATGTGTTTGTCGTGCGGTAAAGAAGCGTGACCATTAGCTCAGGTCCCTGACCAGACTCCAACACGATGAGTTTGCCTATGCGCTCAAAATAGCAATACACCCAGTTACTGAAATCGATACTCTCCACGCATTGAGCCGGATCGTGCTGATGACAGGGATCAGGGTGCAGCAGCGTTTCGATAGCCGGGATCAACGCCTGCGTACCATTCAGGAATCCGATCAGCTTGGCAAAGCGCAGTTGAGGCGATTTGCTTGTGTCGGGATCGACCAGTGTTTGCAGGAAACGATAGCTGAAGCGGATGCTTTCCAATATTGTTAATGCGCCGCCCTGCGGAAAAGCCGGATTGATATAACGTGTCTTCAGTATGTCGACCAGATCAATGTATTCAATGCCGGTGCGAGGCAGGAACTGTTGTTTGACGAAGGTCAGCCCCTTTTGCCCGATGACCAAGTCTTCACTGAGATCGAGCATCTCAGTATCCGTGCTGTAACCGTAGTATTCACAGACCGGATGGACACCGATTTTCTTGCGGTAATCATCGTCGCTGACCGGGGGAGGTGCAGTGAGATCAAAGTAGGTTTTTGGCCAGAATGCCTCGTGCGTGAGGATGATGTATTCTTCCTGGGTCATGCTGAGAAATTCGGCATCGGCCGAACGATCAAGCACAGTGGCGTGCAGTGTTTTTAGTTCCTCTAGTTGAGCGGGTGTCAGGCTCGCGTTGGTACAGTTTTCGGTAGCGGTGCGGAAGGTGTCGAGCAGTTCGTAGCGACTGACGCCCATATACTTCAGCCAGATGCGAATGACGTCGATGGCCTGGTGGTACGGCAGCGTGAACGGATAGACCGCATCCTTCAGAATGCAATACGCCTGGTAATTCACGTGCTGAGGCTGAGCTAATAATTCGCTGGTGGTTTCATCCAGCACGTTGAAGACTTCCAGCGTGGCCTGCTTGGGCACATTCGGGTCATTCTTATACTTATCCAAATGCACGACAAAGCTTTCCATCACCTCGTTGACGAGATCGATGTAGGGCAGCACGGTGAAAGTATTTTCGCAGGTTAGTTCCAGACAACCCAAATCCGGGCGACGGCGGAACAGTTTTTCCAGCGGCGTGTTGGAAATATCTTTCGGGTCTTTTCGTATGCCCGGATTGGGTTTGCTCGGGTCTTTCGGATCAGGGCCAAGGTCGTTATTGCGCAGATACTGCAGAATCTCGACGAAGTAAGACGCCGGGCTGTAGACCGACTGGCAATCGTTACACTCGCAATAATCCATGCTGCCGAACAGCGTTTCCAGATTCAGTGGAACCGCTTTCTGATCGGCTACCGCTTGCATGGCCGCCATGCGCGCAGCCACTGGTTGCTGACCATCGATGATCGCCAACCCTGAGCCGCGCACGGATTCGCGCATCGTCATCAGCGCATGCTCATTACGCACGTGCACGTTGATTGCATTGGTGTACACCTGCAGAGCGGTTGCCTCGCCCAAGGTATTGCTATGCGCAGCGAGGAATGTCGATTCAGGAATCTCCGCAACCCGAAACGCCGAAGTGAGATTGGCGTTCATCAGCACCGGAACTGCGTCGGGCACAGGGCTGATCGCCTGTACGCGCTGCAATGTCTTCAACTGCTCGATCACGCCGGTGCGATGTTCGTCGGCGATACCGTTGAAGGCCTCGGGGTGTTTCAGCGCCGTGTAGATCGACGTGGTGCGAATATTAAATTCGGGTTGATTGTTCAGAAAACTCGCCACGCCCGCACGTTGATTCGAATCGGCAATCGGGACTTCAGCGTCCTGCACCATCCGCTGCAACACAGCAGAGGGTTCGGCGGCGAACAGCTTGTTGTGCAAACTGATGGCGAAGTTCTGCCTTTTTTCATCGGGTGTAGTGCCGATGATGTTTCCTGGCGCAGCTTTTAAGTCCACCAGTTCCGCCAGTTTTTTCACATCGAAGTTCAAGGCCACATCGCGCAGACTGGTGATGCCTGCATGAGCGAAAAGTTTTTCTACTACCGAAACATGATCGTCCGACCAGGCCGCCAATGAATGCGCCAAGGCCACTTTTTGCAGCGCAGCGCCAGACAGTTTGCCTTTTAGACTCGCGAGCGCCGTGGGCATATCACCTTTTGCCGTTCGCAACGCCTCATCCACAACTTTTCGCTCATGTTTTTTGCTCAAAACCGCGTTTAGTGATTTGATTCTGGTATCGAGATTTAGCGTCTCTGATGGCATGGCTTGTCTCTCCGAAAAAAAGTTAAATATCCAATCCTAATAACAAATCGCGGCACGCTTGGTGGGTTACGCGAACCACGCTACCCACCCCGCCCTACATTTTTTACACAGCTTCATCCACCTCCAACTCTGCATCCGGCGCACCCACCCAATCCGGTGGATAAATGCCGTTTTCCACATAGCGGTGAAAGCTCGAATATGGCCAATCCGGCAGCCGTTGCACCAAGCCATGCTTGATGGGATTCCAATGCACGTAATCGATATGCCGGGCGAAATCGACCTCGTCACGAATCACATGTTCCCAAAAGCACCGCTGCCATACACCTCGCTCCCCCTTCGCAATTCGCACCTTCGAACGCCGCTCGGTGCGCGGAAGCGTCTGCACAAAGCGAATCTTGATTGCTTTCCAGCGATTGGAAAAATCATCATCTCCCGGCGGCAAGGTCCACACGCAATGCATATGGTCAGGCAAGACCCACCCAGGCATCGATATGAAACGGCCGCTCCCGCCGCGTCACACGCACCGCCTCGCGCAACGCATCCACATGCCGCACCAATGTATCCAATCGCCGCTCCAGCAAATTCACCGTAAAAAAATACGCCCCCTCCGCCACCCGCCACCGTCGATAATCCGGCATACCCCTCCATGCCCATCGTAGGGCGGATGCCCGAAGGGTGATCCGCCAAACCCATGTCAACGCCAAGCCCGGCGGCGGTTGTCCATTCGCATCAACACCGCGAGCCATCGGAATATGTCTCCCTCGTTCCAGGCGGCGGAACGTGCAAAGCGCTTCCCATACGGCAGAACCTGCGAAATTCCATTCGGCGGAACCCGCAAAGCGGTTCCGCCTTACGCGGGTTGATTACTCCATAAAAGCGCATTGTCAAAGCCGTGGCCGATACAACGGCAATTTTCTTTATTAAAAAAATGATCACTGTAATGAATGACTCATCAATAAACACCGCAAGTCCGGCTAACTCAACGGTCGATCAACACACTGTCAAACGTAACACGACGAATTTCGTTGCGATAATGCTCAGCAAGACCGCTGTCTGCCGAAGCCACAACGACGTGCATGTGAGCGCCGCGCCCGCCCGGCGCACAATCCACGAATGCCGTCACATCGTTTGTCGTACCCCACACGACGCGACCACTGACTGATTCATGAAGGTTCAATTGACTCATCGCATAACGCGCACTGGCGACGCATTGGTACACGCTCTTGGGTCGAGAGTCGCTACCCCAGTGCATAGCCAGTGGGGGTGAATATCCGCCGCCACCGAGCGCAGATGAATTGGCATCGTAATGGTCCGGATATCGGGACGTGGGTGCAGGTGCGTCGAACACATGGGTCCTCACCTCATTACGCATCCGCTCCGCTTCAACGCTATCGCGGCTTGCCGCTGCGACGAGAATATAAAGTGAATTACCTAGCGGAACGCAAGACACCAGCGCGATCGTTTTCGCGGTATAAGCCCAGGTTTGGTTACCACTGCGTTCCATACGCAATACATGCTCCTTGTCTTGGAATGCCTGCGCGGTCTTATTATTGCAGTCCCATACGCTCATTTTTCGCCAGTCAGCACCCATGTGCATGGCAGGCGGTTGCGCCAAAGCTATCGACGGCCATGTCACAAAGGCAGCGACAATGAATAGATATTTCCAGGCATTCATAGTGACCTCCTTGATTGCGATCATCACGTGTGATGCTTTTTTCCAATCAGCAGCAACCTGTCGCTATCTTCCTCGGACGCTATGGCTGCGCTAGCTTTCTGGGTAACAATCATTTTTTTCTCCTCCTTCCAAATGTCATTAGCCCATCGTAGGGCGTGACGGAACTCGTAGAGCGCTGCCCACACGGCGGAACCCATTTCATGGTGCCGCCTTACGCGGGTTAATCAAATTTGATAATGCCTGCAATCTTTTTCTGCAGTTCTTCGCTCAAGCGCTTTGTATCGTTTCCATTGTCACCAGCGGCCATGGCGATTGCTGTTGCTTGCGGCGCTGTGGCAAAACAGGTGATCGCGGCGTAAACACCGCCGCGCGTCCCGGCGACCTCCATGCTTGAGACACGTATGTTCTGCATGCCTACTCCGCTCATTGCCGTGGAAGCAAAACTCAAACAGGTCTTAACTGATGCGCTCTTTACAGGAGTTTTTGTCCAATACAGCGAAACGGCGTTTGCGCTTCCCGCCGTAGACAAAAAAGCGACTGCGGCAACGAATGCTGAGATAGCCAGCTTGCGAGGGGTGGCGAGGTAAATGGTCATGTGAGATTCTCCTAAAAGTTGAAACACATTTGTCGCTTGAAATTGCTTAACAATTGAAATTGCCTCCCAAGCCCCTTTAGCGCCAACAAATGTGAGGCCTGATAATCATCTAGCCGCCCCATGGTTTTTGCGTTTGGGTGCTGGGTTCAATGGATCTGGTCCCTTGTATGTAGTATGTCCCTGAATTAATAATGTCAAATGTAAGGCCTGACCCCATGGTTTTCGAGTGTTTTGTTCGACCACTTGACTACCGGGGGGCTAATGGGTGACCCCATTGCTCATTTACATTATCTATCGCATCGGGATAACAAATTTACCTCCTTGATGTGGGGTTTCTATGCGGATTGTATGAAGCGGACCTTTGTTGTTAAATGTTAATCCACCAACTGTATATGTTGTTGTGGAACTCTGTAATATCTTGTCAGACTTAAATTGCAGTCGCTCTGGCAGCTTTAGGGCTCTTTCTAGAAAATTGACTTCTCTCACTGTGTCTCCTTTAATGTCCACTTTACTTTGGGCTTGTTGCACCGAATTTGATTTATTGGACAGACTTCCATCACGGTCAGTCAATCCCATGGTGTTATGAACCAATTCGTGGACAAGGGTCATTACAGGGCCCCCAACTCGGTCAGCTCTAGTAGAAATTGTTTGTGGATTTGCTGGTGGTTGCCCTAATGAGACGTTCGGTACAAATTTTCCTTCAACAGATTTAACCGGATCTATGAAGACAGAGGCCGCTGCTGGTGTATCTGCCTTCATCCAGTCACTATTATTTATCACGCCTTCTGCATGCGCCACTGTGGGAGTATCTTCAAGTCTTACCTTTAGTGTTTTTCCAGGAAGTAATGCTGTCAAAAAACTTTTTGCGAGACCCATTGCCCTTGCCTTGTCCTTAGCCTTATCAGGCCCTGCAAAACCACTATCAAACTTCACATCCAATTTCTTCATTACCACGGCTACATCAGCGGCGTCTACGATGCCATCGTTATTTTGATCCACCATGCCAATGGAAGTTGTTACATCTCCCTTTCCATCTTGTTGCCGGTTCTCCACTGACATCGTTGAAACGCCGAATAATTCTTTAATGTCAGCTTCAGTCTGGGTAGCGAACTTTCGTTGAACATCCATACTAAACGTCTGTTCTTGGGGCGGGGGGGTTGGGGATTCGACATTTGATTTAACCTGCGGGTTGATTATTTCTATATCAGTTCCATATGGATCTCGACCGCATATGGGAGTTAATCGACAGTAGCAGTACAGATTGTTTCCGTCTTTAAACCCAATCGGATCGCAACTCGTCCACCTCCCCAACCACCCCGCGTAATAGCGCGCCTCATGATAAGAAAACCCCGTCTCCTCATCTCGCTCTTTCCCCGTATACCGATACTGCTTCGCCGCCGCCTTAATCCCCTGATCCATCGCTTGATAGGAAGTACTCCCGTATGGAAAATATTCCTCATACGAAATCACGCTGCCGACCTCATCCAACTCTAGTGACGCCGACCCCAGATGATTGCCAAACTGATAACGGATGAGCTGCAGCGGTGAACCATCATTACCCTGTGTTCGAGTTTCCACCAGAGCAATGCGCAGCTTGCCATCCATCACATGCAACGTCTCACGCTTAAGCGCGTTGTCTACGCCGCCACCATCAAACTCCCGATAAATCTCAAACCCACCAAGATAAACCCGCTCTGCTTTGCGCGAGCCGTTCTGTCGCTCGGTGACTTTGCGTACGCGCTCCCCGCCACCGTCATAAACGTAATAGGTCGTCTCCGGTACTTTGTTCGGTGGCGGAGACGCGTTGACGGCCTGCCGTGAGGTCGCGCTTAATTGATCCTTGAAATCCCATTGCATCAGCGTGAGGTGGGGCATGCTGGTCATGTTGCCATGGGTGTCGTAGGAATAGGCTTCAGTTGTCGCGCCTACGGTCGTGCTGCTGAGGCGGTTGCTTTGTTTGGCAGACTCAATCAGGCTGGATTCGTTATAGGCATAGCTACGTGTCCAGTTGCCATTGGTCGCCTGATGGATGAGTTTGTCGAAATTGCCGACGGCGTCATATACGTATTGCTCGGTGTAGTTGCGCATCAATTGCCCATTGCCAGGCTGTGGCAGATTGACGCGGAATTCGTCGTTCCAGCTGGTTTGCGGCTGTGCGAGTTGGCCGATGTGCTCGCGCCCTGTGGCGTTGATCAGTCGGTAGATCGGGTCATACACATAGTCGCACTGTGGCGGTACGACTTGGCCGTTGAAAATGATGGTCTGCTGGGCATCGTCGCGGATGTGGGTGATGTTGCCTGCGGGGTCGTAGGTGTAGAACAAATCCTGGAACACTGAGGTCACTTGCGTTGCCGCCTGACCGAGCAGGCGTTGCACGACGTTTTGTGCTGCGGCACCTGTGCGGCGAGTTTTCAGATGGATAAGGCGGAAAGTCTGCTCGTCATAGCTGTATTCCGTGGTCGCGCCGTTGCCGTAGTCGATGCGGGTGCGCTGGCCTTTGGCGTCGTAATCGATGTTGGTGACGGCGTGCAAGTTGGCCGAGGTGGGGTCGAGTAGGACGCTTGGTTCGGCGCTTTGCCCCAGCCAGGCATCCACCCGCTCCAGCAGATTGGCCTCGTTGTAGCCGGGACGGAGGACGTTGAATTGGGTGTTGGGCTGGTTGCTGTGCGGCGCGACTATCTGGAGTGGCCGATTGAGCGCATCGTAGCGCGTGCTGCTGGCAAAGATTTCGGTTTCCAGAACCGGTGGTGGATTTTGCGACCAATCCGGCGTGGTTTTGTAGTCCTGCACCAGTTGCCGGCTGCTGCGCAATGGATTGCCCTTGAAGTCATGCGCCTCGCTGGTGACAACACCGGCGGTATCGAAATGCTTGTAGGGTTTGCCGCGCAGATTAGCTTGTAGCACTAGGGCTGGCGTAAGACCGCTACTGGCGGATTCGCCGTAGAGGGTTTGCTCGAAGCAAATTTCGCGCGCCGGATTTTTTATATCAACGCCGATGACAAACGAGCGTAACGGACGGCGCAGTTCGTCGTATTGGGTGCGCAGGCTATGATCGCGGCTATCCCAGGCGCGGATTGGTTTTCCGGAGACATCGTTCAACATCCAGCGCTGGCCTGCTTCCATACTGGCCTGGCGGATGCGGTTGCCGAGCAGGTCGTAGTCGTAGCGCATGACGACGCGGTTGTTAGAGTCCTTGACCTCGCGCTGATTGCCTTCGATGTCTAGCGTGACGCGGGTGGCGTATTTCTGTATTGCGCCATTCGCATCTTTACCATTGTCAGCGACCGTCAGCATGGGGCGGCCCAGAGTATCGAACCAGGCCACGGTGGGCGTGGCGGCGTGCGCGGCGGCTTTGTCGGCGGCGGCTTTCTCGTCCGGCCCTTTCTGTCCATTCTTGCGCTGCTCGTACCAGGTGGGCAGGTAGTCGGCGCTGGGCAGCAGCTTAAAGAACTCGCCGACGCTGGCATCGGTTTTGGGGTCGGAAATTATCACCGTGTCGTTCACATCCCAGGCTTCTTGCCGCCATGGATCGAACATCACTTTTTCAAAAGTGTGGTTGGGATGCACGGTGGCGACCACCCGTTCCACCGGGTCGTAGAACAAGATGGGCGTGACGCCGGTGTCGGTCATCTCCGCTTCGGCTTCGTACAGGTGGGTGCTGCTGAAGAATGGCTCGTATTGTTTGACCGGCTTGCCTTTGTTGTTGTAAACGGTGCGGCCTTTGCCGACCCAGCGCGGATTTGCGTTACCTAATACAGGCAAACCATTGCTGAGCGTCAATGCGCCTGGGCTGACATCGCCGCTCGCCAGAAGTACGTTCGCTGCACGGGTAGCCGCATCGCCAGGCTCGGCTTGAATTTTCGATTGCAGTTCGCGTCCGAAGCCATCTGAATACGCAAAGCTGACTTGTATCCGCAAGCCTTGCGGCGGCAGCGCATCGCTGACATGGGTTTCACGTACCAATGTGGCAGCGAACGGCGGCTTGCCGCAGCGGCGGTAGCGATCAAGGTCGTAAACGAAGCGGCTGGTGGCGCTCTTGAGCAGCGCCGCCTTGTGATCTGCGGGACGTGCGACGAAGCCTTGCAGTTGAGCCAGGCTGGGGTCGGCGTCAAAGTCGCCAAAATCATCCAAGTTATCGCCCAGCGTTTCGCTGCTCTTGCCGCGCACCGCTGTGGCGACCGCCAAGCCGAAGGCATCGAAGGCGGCGACAGAACGATTGCCGTTGGGGTCGGTGAGTTGACGGGCGTGCAGGACGCGATAGTCATGCAGTGCCTCTACGGTGTTGCCGAGTGCATCGCGTGTTTTGGCGGGGAACAGGTCGTTCGCATAATCCACAAAACTGCTTTGTGCGAACGGATTGCGGAAACGGCGCGGCAGAAAGAAATGACTGATGGCTTCCATCAGTTCAGCAGTGGCAGCGGCGTTCTCGTCAGGATGAAAGAATGCGCGCCCGGAGGGTATCCACCAGCTGCCATCGCCATCGAGATCGACATAGCCGCCCCGGTCGGACTCCAGCGCGCCATCCGCCAGCAGCACCGCACTGGGGCTGGGCAGCAGATTTTCCGTCGCGAGGCCTGCGTGTGGGCGTTGGTAAATGGCGCCGAGTAATCCTGGCGTGAAGGCGAGCTTGTAGCTTTCACCCGGCAAGGCCAGTGCTTGCAAAGTCTGTATCGGTAGTAACTGGCTCAGGTTGTTGCTGCGGTAACGGGTGCGCAAATCTTCGATCAACCGGCGGTAGGGTGCAGCGCCCACGGCTAGTGTGGCGTTGACGTCTTCATAGGGAATATCGTGCGCGCCATCGCTGGCCTGTGTGACGAGGGCAAGCATTTCGTCGAAGCGGAATAAGTTGGTGATGTTGGGTTGCTGGGAGACTGGGCGCAATTTAAGTAATTCATAAGCCTGCGCCTCGGTCGGCAGCGGTGTGCGATAGGCATCGACGGCAAGGACTGCATTGGTAAAGCGGGCTTGGGTGAGCGTTATAAAAAGCTGCTTCTGTTTTTTGCGGTCGGCATCGGTCAGCACCGGATCGGTATCGTCGAAGCGACGGCCGTAGGCAATGGCCACGGACTGGCGCACGTTGCCGTAATCATCCACATCCAGCGTCATGCTATGCGTGACACGCGGATCGGCGAGCCATTTTGTGTCTGAATTTGAAGCCGCGGTGACGGCATCGACGATCTGGCCGTTGAGAACGGGAAACAGCTTGCGCTCGTAATGGAAGTCGATGGTCTCGCGCGCGTGGGTGAAGAAGATGGCATGGCGATTCGCGCCGCGCGGCTGCACCGGCTGAATGGTGTAGTTGCGCTCGGAGATGGAATAGGGGCGGTCGGATTCGTCCTTGTCATCGAGGGCGTAAATCTCCTGCCGCAGGATCGCGCCTTTGAGCGAGCGCATCGCTTCGCGGGTTTCTTCGACGGCGAGGCCGGTGGGTAGCACGGTGTCGTCGAGCAGCATCGCCTCGCGCTGTGCCTGGCTCAGCTCGCTGCCGGGCTGGCCGGGGTCGCCTTCGCGGTAATATTCGTTTTCTAAATGGCGTGAGATACGCGCGCCGGGCAAATAGGCGCCGGTATGAAACCAGGTCTTGGTGAGAGTGGGTGGCACATGGAAGGCGGCATCGAGGTTGGTGGCGGGTGTGCCCGCTTGCGATAGAACGCCGAATTCCTCGGTATCCCATTGGTCGACGCGCGCGAAGCCGCGAAACTCACGCTCGATGCCGTCGAAGTAACCGTGGTGGTAGGCTGAGCGCGTGGAGAACCGATTGCCGCTAATGAGATCGCGGGTTTCGACCTTGATGACCACATGCACCGGAAACGGCAGTCGTGTGACCCAGGGCGACCCGGCCTTCTTGTCTTCAAGGTAAAACTTGGTCGAGGAGGCATACTCGATGTGCGTTTCCGCACCGAGATTGTTGCGCACCGTGGTGAGCAAGTGCGGCTTGACGCCACCCATGAGATCCATATAACGCAAAGATCGACGCGTATCGCCCGGCAAGAGAGACGACCACAGTAGGCAGGCGGTGCCACGTCCGAGAAAATCAACGACGGAAACTGAGGTGAGATTGTCGGTGCGCGGCGCCCGCTTTATCAGACGCGCCTCGGACAGGCTATTGCCGTGCTGATTGAGATAAATGCGCACGCCATCGCGGCCGAGATAGACGATATCGGTCGGGCCTGAGCCGTCGGTGTCGGTGAGATGCACGCGGCGTTGATCGAAGGAGACGGCATCGTCGAACCAGGGCACGTTATCTAGCGTGACCTTGGCGCCAAAGCGGCCATAGCCGACGTTGGGCCAATAGCAAACGTCGCTCACACGTATGCGCACCAGATCGGTCAGACCGTCGCCGGACATGTCGGCGAGATAGATGGATTGCGTGCCGTCGGCGAACACCAGGCGCGGGCCATCTTCTTCGTCGCTCGCCTGCGGGACGTGGACGGCTGATTCGAATCCGTACTCTGATTTGGATTCGTACCAGGTGGCGAAGACCTGATCGTCGGTCACGAGGATGTCGGCATGACCATCACCCGTGAGGTCTACAAAGCGCAAATTGGGATCTTGCCAGTCGATATTCGGCAGCTTGAGGAAGATGCGGAAACGCTCCCAGCTTGCATCCTCGGTGCGCGCAAAGAATCCGGGCGTCGGCGCTGCGAATTCCACCAGATCGAGATTGCCATCGCCCGCGAGGTCGAGCAGTTGCTGACGCCCGCGGTTCAGTGCCGCCAGTGAGGGACGGGGCGACTCCTCTTCAATGGGACCAAACTGGCCTTCGCCAAGGTTGGGTTTGTAAAACCAGGCATCGGCTTGTTCGCTGAACACCCCGGAAATGCCTTCCCCGTCCAGATCAACCCAGCGGTAGTTGTTGCCGTCGATGCCCGAAGGAATGTTCTGCAAATTTTCTGTATCGACTTCTTGCAACGGTAGTTGGTCGTAAGTCAGATCGTCGAGAGGACTGACGGAATAACCAAACTCAAGCGGCGGCAGTGATCGCTTGAGATACTTTGGTGAAGGTGTCGCGCTGCGTTTAAAGCCGGACTGTAGCGTCTGAGAAATGAAAGAACCATTGGGCTTCTCCTGATAAGTGAACTCGGTGGAGCGCACCAGGTAGTCGTCGATGCCCAACTCGTCGGGAAAGTGATGGAACATCAGCACGCGCCGGCACAGGCGATAGCTGCGCACTTCAAAGCAGGATCGGTAAGTAGAGAAGGGGTCGAGTCGTACTGGCCACTTGCCGCCGATGGGCGGTTTTAATGTTGCCATCGCGAAAGTTCGACCGTCCGCATCGGGCGGCGCTTCCTGATAATGACCCTCGCCATAGTCGAACACAACCTCGAACATCCAGCCCGCGCTACTGAAGTCCGGCGCGGGCAAGTGGGGTTGACGGAAGCTCGGCTGAGTAGGATCTATCAACAACGGTTGACGATTGCCGTAGCGTATGGTTTTCAGATAACGATTTGTCGAACGCACGCGATTACGCTCGTTGACCTGAGTGAGATCGACGTTGTCACCGTTCTCGGCGACATACTCATAGACGATAGCGTTGCCCTTGTCGTCGTAGCTCTGACAGATCAACCAACTGAAAATGTGACTTGGGTTGGCGGGGTTGGCGATGCGCGACTCGGGGGTACTGCCGTAGACAGTGAGAACATTGTCCTTCGAGATAGAGCGCCAGTGGATGTCGCTGTCGGCAATGCGCGTCCAGCGTTCGATGCGGGCGAACAGTCCTTCGATGCGGGGCCGGTAGCGTTTGATCACGTAGCCGTTGCGCGACTCTTCATCATCAATCAGATTTCCGTGAGAGTCGTGAGCCCAAGTGCCGTCGGGATTTTTTTTGTAGACGGGAACCAAGTCCTCAGCGCCGGAAAGAATGAAGACATCCGACTCTTCTGCGTCGCGATATTGCGGCAGGCCCTTGTCCGTCCTGCGTGAAATAGAAGGTAAGGACAGGCTCCAGCCAATGCCGAATGGACCGTTGCCTGAACCCGAGTCGTAGGACAGACCCAACTGCGGGCCAAAACCGGAACGTCCCGGCGATGTGGCGATCGGCACACTCAGGGAGCCGGTACCGGTAACGGGATTCGCAGTGAACTTCTCGCCCATGCCACGGATCGCACCACCGCCTTTGGGTAGCGATACCTGCGGTGCACTTAGCGCAAACTTGTCGTCCGACGGATTATTACTGGGTGGTAATTTTTGTTCTTGCAACACGGCCCCTACACCAATTTTTAGGACTATTAGTAACCAGATACGAGCGCTTCAACCGGGATAAAAAAAGACGCTAGTTTCTTCCTCAGCCAGCGTTTACTTTAGTGCAATTGCACTGCACCGTCTCCTACCTGCGCATGTAGGATCGCGCATATCCGGCAATCAGCTATTGCTGCAAAGCGCTCACTTTGACCATGACCCACATCTATATGTGTACCCAATCACAATGGAACATATGTGTTACCATTAGTAGATGGCGAGTCAAATCCTTGAACAATGGCACTGACACGAGCTTTCAAAGCAACGGTATTAACTCGGGTAAAGAATGATCCCAAGTTCGCTAAAGCCCTGCTCGACGAGGCGGCCACACTGTTCCTGAACGGCGAACCAGACACCGCCAAATCCATCTTGCGCGATCTGGTGAACGCAACGATAGGCTTTAAGCAACTGGCGCAGTCGGTAGAGAAGCCATCAAAGAGCGTGCACCGCATGCTCTCGCCGACTGGCAATCCGACTATGACCAATCTAGCCGCAATCTTCGCTACGCTCAAAAAGTCGATGAAGGTCAAAATTCAGGTGCATGCGGTACCTGCGGCTTGATGGAGCTTGAGAACGGAATGCAGGGCGCGCGGTGTGCACCACCATTGCACTTTACGAAATCGGAGCGTATTCTATCCGAATCAGGAGAGTCCAATGAGCGCCATTCCATTCGCCTATCCGGCCAGCCGCTTCGAACCAACCCCGCTGGTCGATCTCAATTTAAAGTCTGAGCGCGCGCGGTTGTCGCGCGCAGCGCTATCCGGCTTTTTCAGGATCGCAGTGCGCTGGAAGCTGCGTGATGAGGACGCGCGCGAACTCCTCGGCGGACTTTCCAGCAGCACCTACTACGATTGGAAAAAGAAGCCGCAACGTGTGCTTGAGGTTGACCGCATCACGCGCATTTCCTACCTCGTCGGCATCTACAAAGCGCTGCACATCCTTTACGGCGACAAGCTTGCCGACGAATGGGTGAGACTGCCCAACAGCAATGCAATCTTCGGCGGAAGGGCGCCGCTTGCCTACATGATGGCCGGGGGACTCCTGGCAATGCAGACCGTGCGTAAGCTGCTTGATGCGCGCCGAGGCGGCGCGTGAGTTCACCGAAACCCCGGATAACGCTGCTGCGGCAATTCGATACCTACCGGCTCATTCCTTCGAGGTACGCAGCGCACGAAGATTCAGTGCTCGCCGACATCGCCGAGGATAAGGCGCACCTCGCCGAGCTTTTCGATCTGGACAACGCCACCAACGAGCGCTTGCTCGGCGAGCGCGGGCTGCTGCCGGGAATCGGCATCGACGAGCTGGTTTTCGGCGTGCCCAACTTCCGTGTCATCAACGCGGCTTTCACTTACGCGCGACCGGAAGGCGGTCGTTTCAACGGCCCAGAGCGCGGTGCCTGGTATTTTTCGTTTGAGATAGAGACCGCGCTCGCCGAGGCCGCCTTCCACAAAACAGTCGAATATCAGGAGATCGGGCATTTCTTTGACAGCGTCACCTACCAGACGCTGCTTGCCGACTTCACCAATGCGTTCCACGACCTGCGCGATGATTCACGCTTTACGTCCTGCCTTGCGCCGCAGCGTTACGTTGCCTCACAGCGACTGGCCGCGCGTCTTCTGCAAGCGGGCTCGGTAGGCGTGATCTACCCAAGTGTGCGGTGTTCGCGCGGCGCCAACCTCGCGTGCTTCAGGCCTGCCGTCGTTGGCAATGTGCGGCGTGGCGATGCCTGGCGCTTTTCCTGGTCGGGCACGCCCATCCCCAAGATCGAGCTCAACACATGAGCCGCAAACTTTTCCGCCAGGAAGCCATAGACGCGCAGCGCGAGAAATATTTGGGCGAAGCGAGCAGCGCGCGACCGGTGCCGTTCTGGGTTTTTACGCTGCTTGCCGCAGGGGCCGCAGCGCTGATTATCAGCGTCGCCATCTGGGGCCAATACACGCGGCGTGAAAGAGTTGAGGGCTATCTTGAGCTCGACGCCGGCGCCGCGCGCGTGCTGGTCTCTGATGCCGGGCGCATTAGTGAGCTTTTAATCAAGGAAGGCGATGAAGTCACGGCCAGTTCGCCGATGGTGAAAATTTCCTATGATCGCTCCACCCAGACTTCCACTTCCACCAGCGGCGCGATTACCGACGAACTCGCGCAACGCAAAATTATTCTCGAAAAAGAACAGAACCAGTGGCGTGAGCTGGGTGAGCAGCAGGTGCAGCAAATAAAAAAACGCGCGCAGGATTTGCAGACTGAAGTGGTGCAGATCGACCGCGAAATCAAGCTACAGGAGCAGCGCCTTGGCTCGGCCAGGGAACAGGCCAAGCGTTTTCAGCAGCTCGCAACAGAAAAATTTGTTTCCGACATTGTGGCGCGCCAGAAACAGGACGAGGCCACCGATCAGGAAATCCGCTTGCAAGCGCTAAAGCGCCAGCGCGTGACGTTAGACCGCGACATGAGTGCGGCGAAAATGGAAGAGCCTTCAGTGGCGCTCAAATCGCGCACCCAGGTCGAACAGGTAGCGCGCCAGATTAGTGAAGTGCAACAAAGCCTGGCGCAGGAAGATGCACGCCGCGAGACCGTGATCCGCGCCCCCATCACCGGCACGGTCACCAATATCGCGGTCAGCGCCGGGCAATCGGTCGCCGCCGATACCTTGCTGGCCACCGTCGTGCCCAAGGGTAGCGGCCTGCACGCCGAATTGCTGGTTCCGACGCGCGCCATCGGTTTTATCGCCAAGGGGCAGGAGGTGGTGTTGCGCTATGAAGCCTTCCCTTTTGAGCGTTTTGGACAATATCGCGGCGTGGTGGTCGACATCAGCCGCACCGTCTGGTCACCGGGCGAAAAAATTGGCCCCATGACGGTGCGTGAAGCCGCCTACCGCGTCGTCATCAAGCTCGATAAACAAAGTGTCGGCGCGCCGGGGCAGGAGCTGATGCTGCGTGTCGGCATGCTGGTGAATGCCGATATTCTTCTGGAAAAACGCACCCTGCTGGAATGGGTGTTCGAGCCGCTCATGCAATTGCGGGGGCGGCTATGAGCTTGTGGCGCAGAGGCGTACCAGTAATTTTGCAAAGCGAAGCGCCGGAATGCGGCGTTGCCTGCCTGGCGATGGTTGCCTCGTACCACGGTCACCGCACCGATCTTTCGGCCATGCGCGTGCGCCTATCCACTTCGATGAAAGGCGTGACGCTCCAGCACATAAGCCAGATCGCCGAAACCATGCAGCTTTCGTCACGCGGCGTACAGGTTCCACTTGAAGCCATGGGACAACTACAGCGCCCCGCCATCCTGCACTGGGACATGAACCATTTTGTGGTGCTCACCCACGTCGCCGGAAAGAAAATCACGGTTCACGATCCGGCGCGCGGCAAGCGCGTGTTGACGCTAGCCGAGGCTTCGCGCCATTTCACCGGCGTTGCGCTGGAACTGGCGCCCTCCGCCGGTTTCCAGCAAAAAGATGAGCGCGAAAAAATCAGCGCCTGGCAATTGCTGGGCGTGGCATCGGGCCTGAAATCGACTATCGCGCAAATCTTTATCCTGTCGCTGGCTTTGGAAGTGTTCGCCATCGCCATGCCGTTTTTCCTGCAACTGGTGGTGGACCGCGTGCTGGTGGGACGCGACCGCGATCTGCTCACCGTGCTCGGCATTGCCTTTGGCGCGCTGGTATTGATCCAGGTGATGGTCACCGGGCTGCGCGCCTGGGTCAGCGTTTATCTCAGCACCCATATCAATCTGCGTCTGCTCACCACCCTGTTCTCACAGCTTATCCGCCTGCCGCTGGCGTGGTTTGAAAAGCGCCACATCGGCGATATTGTGTCGCGTTTTCGCAGCGTCGATGCCATCCAGCGCACCCTCACCACCACCTTTGTGGAAACGGTGGTTGACGGCATCATGGTGCTGCTCACGCTTATCGTCATGGCGTTTTACAGCACCACGCTGACGGCGGTGGTACTGGGTGCCGCCTTGTTTTACGGGGCGGCGCGCTGGGTGTTTTATTATCCGCAACGCTATGCGCTGGACGAACAAATCTCACACGAAGCCAAGTCGAGTACGCACTTCATCGAAACGCTGCGCGGCATGCTCGCCATCAAACTCAATCTGCGCGAAAACGAGCGCCGCAACGCCTACCAAAATCTGGTGGTAGATCAGACTAACGCCGGGGTCAAAGTGCAGAATATCGGCATTTTGCAGCGCGGCGCCAATGGCCTGATTTTCGGCATCGAAAATGTCATCGTGATCTGGCTGGGCGCCCTTGCCGTGATGGACGGTAAGTTCTCGCTGGGCATGCTGTATGCCTTTCTCGGCTTCAAGCTGGTGTTTCTGGGGCGCATCAACAATCTGGTGGAAAAGCTTTCCGAATTTCGCATGCTCGACCTGCATACCGAGCGCATCGCCGACATTGCCCTGGCCAAGGCCGAGCCGGTGCGCCAGATAAGCGGCGCCGAACCCAGTGCAATTG
>JAYWAM010000030.1:0-7409 GCA_043782425.1 Betaproteobacteria bacterium | reverse complement strand
GCAAAGTGCAGCAGCAGATCAAACTCTTTTGCGGTGAGCACGATGGCGCTGCCGGCAAATGTGACTTCACGCCGCGCTTCATCTATTTCAAGATCGGCGATGCGGATTTTTTCTGACTTTGACGCCTGGTTCACAGACAAGGCATCGACACGGCGAAATATCGCTTTGATGCGCGCCTGCAATTCTGGGACGCTGAACGGTTTTGCCAGATAATCGTCGGCGCCCAGTTCCAGGCCGAGCACGCGGTCGATCTCGCCCGATTTTGCGGTGAGCATGAGGATGGGCGTGTAGTCGCGCGAAGCACGCATGGCTTTGCAGATCTCAAGGCCATCTTTGCCCGGCAACATCAGGTCCAGAATAATCAGGTCAAAACGCTTTTCTTGTGCGCGCTGCAAGCCTTGCGCGCCATCCAGAGCCGTTTCCACCAGACAGTTCAGGTCTTCGACATGCATGGTGATAAGCCGCGCGATGTCGGGTTGATCTTCAATGACGAGAACGGTGCGCTCCATCGTGACAGTTGACCGCGAAAGTGTCGAGTGTGCCGAGTTTACCGCAGCGGCCCTATTTGTGGCGCGGTTCATCATGAAGTCGCTGTGTTTTAATGACCATGCTTGCAAGCGCCAGCCGACCGGCCGCGCTGCTTGAGCGCGCGACCGGCCTTGGGGTGCTTTGCTGAGCGGCGCTGCGCCGCGCGCAGCAGGATCAAAAAGATCTGCGCATCGCGGCACAGCTTGGCTTTACGCGCCATAGCTGTCGGCAAATCTGCGCAAGTCGGCTTCTGTGGCAGCGCTCATTTTCTCGTGCTTGCCGCCGTGCGCCATTGGCGCGTTGCTTGCCGTATCTAGCGGTACTGTGTAGCCGTCTGTCACGGCGAGTTGATGGGTGATGAACATGTCTGGCTTGGCCGACGTGATGCCATTGCCTGAAACTTCGATGTGGCTGCCGACGCCGCTCGGGTCGCCATCGGTGCGCGCCAATTCTTGTAGCAAGTTGTCATGGCTGGCAAAGGCGGAAAGGGGCAGCGCAAGGGCGACAGCGGCGCCTGCAAAAACAGTTTTCATGGAACGGGTTTTGATCGAATACATGGTGTTTCCTTTCGGTTTGGATTGATGGAGTTCCGGGCTTTGCCCTGATCGGGCCTTCCTTAGTCAGCCTCGATGGGAGGCATTGTGCGCACCCTGTCTTAACGTAAGGTCTCGCGAATATATCGTTTTGATAACAATTTTCCTTTTCAGCCTAATAGCAGCGCCGCACGCTGCGGTGGCGCTGCGCTATTGCTGATAAACTTCTCATCCTTGGGTAATTTCTGCTATGCCCCTTTTAGGAACCCCTATCCGATGATGCGTATTACTGCTTGGCTGTTTTTTTTCTTGGCGGCGTACAGCGCTACCGCAGCGCAGCCCTCCGCACCTCCCTCCCCGCCTGCAACACCCCAGGCGGTGTCTCCCACTGCCGAGGCTATCTATGCGGCCGCGCGGCCGCGTCTGCTACAGATTCGCACCTTGCTCGATGCTGCGGGACGTCAATCGACCATAGGCTCGGGATTTTTGGTGAGCGAGGATGGGGTGGCGATCACCAATTACCATGTGGTGTCGCAGTACGCGCTGGAACCCAGCACTTATCATCTGGAGTACATTGCGCCGGACGGCTCAAAGGGATCACTGAAACTGCTTACTTTCGACGTTGCCAACGATTTGGCTGTGGTGCAACTTGAAAAACGCGGCATGCCATTTTTTGAATTTGAGGCGCGCGCGCTCAAAGGCGCTCTACCTAAAGGCGAGCGCTTGTACAGCATGGGTAACCCGCTCGATCTGGGCTTCACCATAGTCGAGGGCACGTACAACGGTTTGGTGGAAAAAAGTTACAACGAGCGCATTCATTTTTCTGGGGCCATCAATGCCGGCATGAGCGGCGGCCCAACCGTAACTACCGATGGCAAGATTGCCGGTATCAATGTCGCCAAGCAGATCGGCAGCGAACTGGTGAGCTTTCTGGTTCCGGCGCGCTTTGCCGCCGCCTTGCTTGAGGCCGCGCGCAGCAGCGCCACGCTTTCGCCCGAAAGCACGCGCGCGGAAATCGGACGCCAGCTCACCGTCTGGCAATCCGGTCTTTATCAGACGCTGGGCGAACAGGGATTCCACGCCGCCACCTTTGGCCCCTATCGCGCGCCGGAAAGCAGCGCTGCCTGGTTCAACTGCTGGGCGCGCACCAATGCCGACAAGCTGCCCAAGCCGCGTGCGCTGGTCGATACCACCAACTGCAACAATCAGATGTGGCTGTTTGTTTCCGGCGACATGTATACCGGGAATGTTGAATTCAGCCATTCCCATGTGCGTAGCGTGGATCTCAATGCGTTCCAGTTTTCCAACTTCGTCTCGCAGCAATACCAGCCTTCGTGGTTGGGCGGCACGGCGCACAAGCGTCTCACACAGCAACGCTGCCACGAGGATTTCCTCTCGACTTCGGCGAGCGCCGAGCATCCGCCGTTGCGCGCCATCTGGTGCGCGCGCGCCTACCGTGAGTTTGAAGGTCTCTATGATGTGACGGTGGTGGCCATCACCCAGGATCGCGACACCGAGGCGTTGATCTCAAGGCTCAACATGCAGGGCGTCGCCTACTCCAATGCGCTGGCGCTGGCCAAACGCTTTCTCGCCGCTGTGGAGTGGGCCAAATGAGCGCCGTGCAGCAAGCTGTGATCTGGATCGAAGTGTTGTCGCGCCATCGCGATGTGCTGGCGCGCCATCGCTGTAGCGGCGACGTAGTGCGCATCGGCCGCGCCTACGACAATGACGTAATCATCGATGATCCCTATGTTGCGCAACATCATCTGCGTATCGTGCGCGACAGCGATGGCGTGCTGGTGGCCGAGGATGCGGGCAGCACCAGCGGCATGTTTACCGAGGGCAGCAAACACAAGGCGCAGCGTGTGGTGCTCGATGGCGATCATGCGCTGCGCATAGGACATACTCTGTTGCGTGCGCGCACGCCAGACCACGCGGTGGCGGCAGAATATAGCGCGGCGCCCGCAGCGCAATCGTGGCTCACGGCGCTGGCGCTATGCGGCCTTTTGCTCGGCTTGGGCGCGTTGGATTTGTGGCTGGGCGAAACTGTCGAGCCGCAGTTGTCGCGTTATATATTGCCGCTTGTCAGTATGGCGATTTTTCTGCTTGTGTGGAGCGCGGCGTGGGCGGTGTTGTCACGTATTTTTGCTGGCCTTGCGCACTTCGAGCGGCATTTTATTATCGCGCTGTCAGGGGCGCTGGCCTTTGTACTGTTTGCAGAGTTCGCTGAATTTGGCGCCTACGCATTGTCGCTGCGCCTGCTGGCCGAATATGCCTACGTCACCACCTGGCTGATTTTCGCGGCAATATGTTTTTTCCACTTGCGCGCGATCAGCCCGAGGCTGCTCAAGCTCAAGGCTGGCATTGTGGGCGCTCTCGCCGTCAGCGCAATTGCCCTACAGATGTTGGCGCAATCCGAACTGCGATCCAATACCGGCCAGCAGACTTATCTGCACCAACTCAAGCCGCCCGGATTGCGGCTGGCGCCGCTGCAAAGCGAGAATGCGTTCTTTGCCGACGTGGAAAAAATGCAGGGCAAACTCGATAAAGCGCGCAAAGAAGAACCCAATCGCACCAGTCTGATACCCAGTTTTGATTCTGAAGACTGAGTTAAACTTTTTTGATCGTTTCGAGCATCTTGAATATCGACTTCGGCGAACCGATGAAGAGGCGCTTGAATGCCTTGCCAAGGCAACGGCGTTCAAGCGTGTTGCGGCGGGTGCGGGTACGTTCTGCCATGTGAATCTCCTAGTTGATGTTTAACGGAGTGAATTTTACACTATCCGGCTTGCCGTGCTAACCGTGGTGCATCTATCGGGCGAGCGGCCACACATCATCAGTTTTCGTAAAGCAAGCGTGGAAGAACGAGAGGTTTACCATGAACGGCTCGAAAATGACTACACAGCGTAAGCCATTTTTGGCAGCGGAGAAAAAAGCACCACCAGGCGGTGATTACGTTTGGAACGGCAAGGACCAGGATAGTCGCCCATTGACTCGCGAAGAAATGCTATAAGGCGCTGAGGCATACCGCAAGAAACGCGGTCGTCCATAAGCGCTGCGCGCAAGGAGCAGGTGAGCGTCCAATACAGCCCGGAAGTTCTATCTTACTTCCGCTCGACTGGCGAAGGCTGGTAGACCCGCATGGATGCAGCTTTGCAACTTCTAGTTAAAAAACATCCAGACTGGTTGAGAAAACTAGGGTAGCATCCATGCTGACAGATTTTTGCTGTCCAGACTGATCTCAATCTTGACTAAGAGTGTGATCCCCCAAAGACAACTGAAAGATTATCGATGAAGCTTGTACTAACGATTGCTGCAATATTAGTTCTGTCTGGGTGTGGCCCCATGCAAGCGTTGACCCGCGAGTATTACAGACCTCCTACAGAAAGTGGTGCCGCGTCGATTGCAACAGTGACGGGCTCAGACGACGCCTCAACTGGCGTAGCAAAACCAACGCGCGCGTTTGTTGGCGGAATTGACGGAAAGCCAGTCTCCCTTCCAAAGTCAGCGCGCTGTAGCTACGATAAACGATATCGATTGGCCCCAGGGGATCATGTCGTGGGTATTTCAGTAACGGTTGGCTCTGCCTATACAGATAGCCTCGTCGGGTATGGCGAGCTACCTCTGATTGCCGATACCAATGCACGCTATGTCGCGAAGGCTCAGTTCCGCCCAGATAGTGCCGCGACCATATGGATTGAAGATGAGTCTAATGGAAAAGACATAACGGCGCGAAAAGAGATAACTCTTAAAGATAGCCCGCAAAAAGGTATTCCAGTTGGGTTTGCGGCAATCGCCAATTCCTGCTCGCTACCATGATTTTTGCGGTCGTGGAGAATAATGCATAAGTAGTGGACACAACGGCGCGGCAGCGCGCCTCAGCGATGCCTTTGTTACAACAGACGTTATTCATAGCGCAGCGCCTCAACAGGTTTCAACGCCGCCGCGCGCCTGGCTGGATAAAATCCGAAGAACACGCCGATCGCCGCTGAGAAACCAAAAGCCAGAACAATTCCAAATAGCGACATGCTCACCTGCAAGGGCGAGAAATTGCTGACGGCGAGAGCGCCGAGATAGGCGAGCGCAACGCCGATGGCGCCGCCGCATACGCAAATGACAATCGCTTCAGTGAGAAATTGCAGCAACACATCGCGGCGCTTGGCGCCGAGCGCCATGCGTATGCCGATCTCGCGCGTTCTTTCGGTCACCGAAACCAGCATGATATTCATGATGCCGATGCCGCCGACGATGAGCGAGATCGAGCCGATGGCGCCGAGCAACAGCGTCAGTCCGGTGGCGATACCCGAAGCGGCTTCGGCGATGGCCGACAGGTCACGAATAGTGAAGTCGTCCTCCTGGCCTTCGCGTATACGGTGGCGTATGTGCATGGTTTGTGTCAGATCGTATTTCACGTCGGCCATCGTCTCGGCCGAGTTGGCCTGAACCATAATCAGGTTAACACTGCCGGGAAACCATTGGCGCATCACCTGCTGGCGCGCGGTGCTCATGGGGATGAAAATTGCGTCGTCCTGATCGCCGCCGCCCAGGTCGCTGCCTTTGCCCGACAGCACGCCGATTACCTCGAATGGTTTGTTGGCGATGCGCACCGTCATGCCGATGGGATTGCTTTCGCCAAACAGGTTTTCTGCAATGGTGCGCCCGATGACTGCGACGCGCGACACCGAGCGCATTTCCAGATCGCTGAACAGGCTGCCCTGGTCCACGTCCCAATCCTTGATGCTGAAGTATTCAGGCGATACGCCGTAGATCATCGAATTCCAGTTGCTGTTGCCTGATGAGACCTGGAACGGGCGCGATATCAGGGGCGCAACATGCTTGACGTTATCGATACGCTCTATCGCCTGCGAATCGCTCAACGTCAGAGTCTGCGCCGCGCCGCGCCCGGCGCGCACGCCATTGGCGGTCTGTGATCCGGGGAAGATGAGGAACAGATTGCTGCCCATATTGGCGATGCGCTGGTTGATGTCGGCGCGCACGCTTTCGCCGATGGCGAGCATGAGCACCACCGCGCCGACGCCAATAATAATGCCGAGCATGGTGAGGCCGGTGCGCAGGCGGTTCATGGCCATGGCGCGGAAAGCTTGCCAAGCGACTTGAGTGAAGTTCATATTTTTTGCTCCGTGGCCATCATTTCTTCCACCGGCCCGTCGTAGGTAACGTAGCCGTCTTTCAAGCGCACCAGACGCTTGGCGTAGCGCGCCACATCGTGCTCGTGAGTGACAATCACGACGGTGATGCCCTGTTGCGCGTTGAGCTGCGTGAACAAATTCATGATTTCAACACTGGTATGGGTATCGAGGTTACCGGTAGGCTCATCAGCGAGGAGTAGCGCAGGCTCATTGACCAGCGCTCGCGAAATCGCCACACGCTGCTGCTGGCCGCCGGAAATCTGATTGGGCAGCCGCTTGGTAAAGGCGCCCAGACCAGTCTGCTCAAGCTTGACGCTGGCGCGCTTGCGCGCTTCGGCCATGCTCATGCCAGCGTAAAGCAGCGGCAGCCCGACGTTATCCACCAACGGCATGCGTTTCAAAAGATTGAAGCCCTGAAAAACAAAGCCTATGGTTTCATTGCGCACGCGCGCCAGGGCGTCGTCATCGAGTTTCGAGACCAGCTTGCCGTTCAATGAATATTCGCCGCGCGTAGGCGTATCCAGGCAGCCGAGAATGTTCATCAGCGTTGATTTACCCGAGCCCGATTGGCCCATGAGGGCGACGAATTCTCCACGAAAAATTGTCACATCGATGCCATGCAGCACCGGCGTCTCTATTTCATCCGTAAAGTAACTTTTGTGGACGCCGCGCAGTTCGATCAGCGGAGTGTGCGCCGTTAATATTGTTTCTCCCTCTCCCGCAGCGCGGGAGAGGGTAGGGGTGAGGGTGTTTGGCATGTTTCCAGTCTGTAAATTATGGCGTGACTCAAGCACCCCTCACCCTAACCCTCTCCCCGAAAAACGGGGAGAGGGGATGAGGTAACACGCAACTTCTCCGTGGCGAGGGGAGGGGGATGGCAGAAAAGGAAGGGTTGAGGTGTGCATTATTTGTTGGCCTTGTCTTTATCCGACAAATCGCGAATCACCAACTCATCACCCTCTTTAACTTCGCCTGATAGCAGCTCGGTATGCTGATTGCTGGCGATGCCGGTTTGTACTTCTACCGGCACAAGTTCTTTGCTTTCGTTCAGCTTGAAAACACGCGCAGGGGGGCGGCGCGCCGGGCCGCCAGCGCGCGTTGCACCATCTGTAGGGTCAGCGCGTCCGCTATCAGGCGGCGCGGATTTCGCGGCTTCGCGTCCCGCCTTGCCGTCCTTTGCGGCCGTCTTCGCGTTTTT
>JAYWAM010000029.1:0-7418 GCA_043782425.1 Betaproteobacteria bacterium | reverse complement strand
CGCCCAATATCAGGGTGATTTAGCGCTACGCGTTTATACCTCGCGTCTCTTGGGTCGCGATAAAACGCTGGTGCTACATGGCGGTGGCAATACCTCGGTAAAGGTGCGCGAGAAAAATATTCTCGGCACCGAAGAAGACCTGCTTTACGTCAAAGGCAGTGGCTGGGATTTGGAATTCATCGAAGCCGCAGGCTTCTCGCCGGTGCAACTCGAGCACATGCTGAAGCTAGCGCAACTGCCGCAGCTTACCGACCCGCAGATGGTGAATGAGCTAGTCACGCACATGACGCGGGCTTCCGCGCCCACGCCTTCGGTCGAAACCATCCTGCACGCTTTGCTGCCATACAAGTATGTCGATCACACCCATGCCGATCCGGTGATCGCGATTACGAATACCGCGGATGGCGCGGCGCGCATTCGCGAAATTTATGGCCAAGACGTGGTGGTCATTCCCTACGTGATGCCGGGTTTCGACTTGGCCCGATGGGTAGCGGAAATCTTCGCGCGTGAAGCTACCAGTAAGACGCAAGGCATGGTGTTATTGAATCACGGCATTTTTTCTTTCGGCGCGACGGCGCAGGAAGCCTACGAACGCATGATCGCCCTAGTGTCGCGTGCCGAAGCGTATCTTCAAGCTAAGGGCGCATGGAGCTTGCCCGCACCGAGTGCGAAGCCCGTCGACCAATCGCTGCGCCACGACATTGCGGCGCTGCGCAAAACACTATCGGAAACAGTAGGCGCGCCGGCGATTGTGGCGACCAATCAGGCAGCGAAATATCGCGGTTTCGCGCAACGTAAGGATCTAAGCGCTATTAGTCAGCAAGGGCCTGCCACACCCGACCATGTGATTCGCACCAAACGTTTGCCGATGTTAGGGCGAGATGTGGCCGCCTACGCCGCCGCTTACAAAAACTATTTCGACACCCACGCACCGCAAGCAAAATCGCCGGTGATCATACTCGATGCTGCACCCCGCGTGATACTCGATCCGGAAATCGGGCTCGCCGCCGTGGGGCGTAGCGCCAAGGACGCGGCTATCGTTGCGGATATCTACGACCACACCATAGCCATCATCCTGCGTTCTACCGCCTTGGGTGGATATCGCGCTTTGCCGGCGAAAGATATTTTCGATGTGGAATATTGGGACTTGGAGCAAGCCAAGCTGAAAAGGGGCGGCAAGTCGCCCGTCTTTGCCGGCGAGATCGCGCTGGTCACCGGTGCAGCCTCCGGCATCGGTAAGGCCTGCGTCGAATCGCTGCTGGCGCGCGGCGCAGCAGTAGTCGGGCTCGACATTAATCCTGCTATCGAAATGCTGTTCAAACGCACCGATTATCTCGGGCTGGTGTGCGATATCACCAGCGATGACGATATTCGCGATGCGCTGGAAAAATCTGTGCGTCGTTTCGGCGGGCTCGATATGTTGATACTGAACGCCGGCATTTTCCCCGGTGGCAAACGCATAGATGTGCTCTCCACCGAAGAATGGCGCAAAGTGATGGCAGTGAATTTAGATGCGAATTTCGCGCTGATGCGCGAGTGCCATCCCCTGCTCAAGCTCGCACCCAATCACGGCCGAGTAGTCGTGATTGGCTCCAAGAACGTGCCCGCGCCAGGGCCGGGCGCAGCGGCGTATTCCGCCTCCAAAGCCGCGCTTAATCAACTCATGCGCGTCGCCGCTTTGGAGTGGGGTGCGGACGGCATTCGCATCAACACACTCCACCCCAACGCCGTATTCGATACTGGAATTTGGACCGAAGAAGTATTGGCTTTTCGCGCCAAACACTACGGCTTGACGATCGATGAATACAAACGTAACAACGTACTCAAAACCGAAGTGACTAGCCGCGATGTGGCGGAACTCACTGCCGAAATGTGCGGGCCGCTGTTCGCCAAAACCACGGCGGCGCAGGTGCCGGTGGATGGCGGGAATGAGAGGGTAATTTAAAATGACAAGCATGCAAATCGAAACCTTGCGCTGGCGGGATCAAAAACTGGAAATGATCGACCAGCGTCTTTTGCCCGCGAACTTAGTGTATCAAGTCTATGATTCCGCAGCAGGCGTAGCCGAAGGTATTCGCAGCATGGTAGTGCGTGGTGCGCCAGCCATTGGCTGTGCGGCTGCCTATGGCGTGGCGTTGGAAGCCCTGCGTCTAGCGCATGAAACCCCGGCTATTTTTTCTGCAAAGCTCGAAGCAGGTTTTGTAGCGTTGGCGCATAGCCGGCCCACCGCGGTAAATTTGTTTTGGGCTTTGGCCCGTATGCGCGACGTATGGAGGTCGATGCGCGCGGCCGTACCTCCGCAAATTGCGGCGCGCCTGCTGCACGAAGCGCACGCGATGCTGGAAGAAGATGTTCGCATCAATCGCAAAATGGGCGAACACGGCGCGGCGCTGCTGTCGCAAGAGGCACGCGTGCTGACACATTGTAACGCCGGCGCGTTGGCGACCGCGGGACATGGCACCGCGCTCGGCGTGATCCGCTCGGCAGTCGAAGCGGGTAAGCGCATTTCGGTGATCGCGGATGAGACACGTCCCTTCTTACAAGGAGCACGGTTGACGGCATGGGAGATGATGCAGGAAGATATTCCGGTGACATTGATCACCGATGGTATGGCGGGCTTTCTGATGAGCCGGGGAGAAATCGATGTCGTCATCGTTGGCGCGGATCGCATCGCAGCCAATGGCGATGTCGCGAACAAGATCGGCACTTACATGGTCGCCGTGCTGGCGCAGCGCCATGGCCTTCCGTTTTATGTGGCGGCGCCTATTTCGACCATCGATCTTGCCATGGCGAGCGGCGCCGGGATTCCGATTGAAGAACGCGACGTGGCAGAAGTGCGCGGCTTCCAGGAGCGAAGCTGGGCGCCGCCGGGCGTCGCAGTCCGCAATCCGGCGTTCGACATTACGCCAGCTGAGTTGGTTACCGCCTTGATTACTGAGCGGGGTGTGGTACATGCGCCCAATCGCGAGCGTATTTCAGCGCTGTTTTCATCTTCCTAACAAGCTACCGGTTTGCGCGGTCTATGGGGTGATTTCCCCATGACTGGCGCCAAGATATTCAGGCACATCTTCTTTTCGACGCGTGATTTTCTTCAGTCATCCGGCAATTTTTGCCGGGTGGCTGAAGATTTTTTTCTTTTCGCCAGCAAAAGTCGCCCGCCCCCTCAAGTTTTTCCCCTTTAAGCCGCTGATTGGGTGACTGTTCCTTACTACAGAAAATAATGGATTTGGAATGGGGCTTTGCGACTTTTCGGGAGAATCGTCTAAGCCTTCCCGCATGCCGAAGTAATTAGAATGAGGTGGGGTTCTTGAACGTCTTATTCTTGATGTTGGAGTTTCGCAACTGGCAGCAGGCGCGTAGTTTGGCGTACCCCAGTCAATTGGGATTGGTGGAAGCGCTGCGCGCGACCGGCGCTACAGTGCTTACGCTGCCCGTGGTGTACGGTATCGCACCCGATGCGCCCGGATCCTGGCTGCGCCACGCACAGCGCTTGGTTGCCGGCATGCAGTTCGACCAGGTGTGGATCGAGGTAGTGCACAGTAGTCTCGATGCCGAAACACTCGCCTGGTTAACGCGTTTGGCGCCTATTCGCGTGGGCTTTATTCTCGAATCGTTGCAATACAGCCCAGCGGTTTATGCGCATGCTCCGCATTTGCAGGGACGTAAAGAATTGGTGTGGGATCGCCTGCGCTCTCTCACGCATGCGGTGGCGGCGGACGAGGTGGACGCGGATGAGATCGAGCACAGCGGCGCGGTGCGGGGATTGTGGTGGCCGCAGGCGGTACCCGCGCAGTTTCTACAGCCGCCTGCCACCGCGCCGGCAGGAAACGGCCTCGCCGTGTTCTACGGCGCGCTGTACGGTGACCGCGCGCATTGGTTCGCCCACCCGCAGTTGAAAGATTTGTTGCAGACGCCCCAGCCTTCTCTGGAGCATGCGACAGCGTATCCCCGCCACTTTGATGAATTAATGCAAGCCGGCATCTTGCATCTAGAGCAAGGGGAAAATCCCACCCGCGAAACGCTGAATGAGTATTTGGCCATCTTGCGACACATTCGTCAGGAAATCTTCCGGCTCTGGTTGCAAAGTCTGCAAAGCGGCTGCGCCGTGGTGAATCTGCCTTCATTTTTCAACGGTTATCCGGGCCGCGTGTTCGAGGCGATGGCTGCGGGCCGGCCGGTTATCACGCCGCGCCTGCTCGATCGGCCGCGCACTGCGTCTCTGTTCACGGAAGGGGAAGAGATACTGCTCTTCGACAGCGCCAACCCAGAGGATCTTGCCGCTTGCATTCGCCGGGTGCAAGCGCATCCCCAGTGGGCGCAGGAACTGGCCGAGCGCGCGCTACATAAGGTGCGGACCAAACACACGCTGGAACACCGGGTGCAAGAAATTCTGGCATGGACGATAGACGACGTAGCTCCGCGGTATGGCAAGGAATCCACATGCTTTGCGGCATAACGAATGGACGGACGGAAAATGAGCGATATTGCAAATAACAGCTTCTGCATCAAAGCCGGATATCAAGCCCGGACGCGTCCGGAATACTATGCCGACGAGGGGCCGTCGAATGTGGTGTGGCAGCCCGACGTCTACCCCTTGGCCGCGTTTCTGGCACGCCGCTATGGTTGCACGCATATTATCGATGTGGGTTGTGGCCATGCACGCAAGCTCTCCGCCTTGTACCCGGAGTTCAACATCATCGGCGTGGATTTCGGTGGCAACCTGGAATTCTGTCGCGCGCATTATCCCTTCGGTCAATGGATCGATGCCGATTTCGAAACTTGCCGCGACTTGCCGATCGATCCGGCGGTGCTGCAAAAGTCCGTCGTCATCAATTCCGATGTGGTCGAACATTTGGTCGACCCTAGCGCCTTGCTGGCCTTGCTTGGGAAATTGCTGGGCCATGCCAGAGTCGCGCTGATATCCACGCCGGAGCGGGATTTGACGCGCGGCTTGGGCGACCCCGGTCCGCCCGCCAACCCATGCCATATGCGGGAATGGAATCTGAACGAATTTGATCAACTGTTGCGGCAGACAGATCTGACGCCCGCTTATTCCGGCCTGACTTACAGTAATAACCACGAACGCGCGTTGAAAACGATTCTCGCGGTGGTGGCAAACCAACAGTGGGATGCCGATGCTGTGGCGCAATTACGCGAGGCGAGCGCCGCGTGGCTGGCGCAATCGCCCACCGCGCCGGTGACCCATGACGAAGCCTTGCGCCGCGACCTTGCCCGTATCCAATTGGAGATGGGACAGGCATCCGATCAAGCGGCGTCGCAGTCGCCGCTGGTTTCCGTGATCATTCCAACCTTCAACCGCCCGGACATGTTGGGCGATGCGATTCGCAGCGTATTGAATCAGAGCTATAAAAATATCGAGATTATCGTTGTCAACGATGCCGGCGCCGACGTGGGCGGTCTCGTCAATTGGTTCGGGCAGGACGCCAACATCACCTACGTCCGGCATGGAAGAAATAGTGGCTTGGCCGCGGCGCGCAATACCGGGATCAAACTCGCGCGGGGCGACATCATCGCTTATCTGGATGACGATGATATCTATCGCCAGGACCATTTGGCCACGGTGGTGGAAGCCATTGCGGCCGGCGCCGATCTCGTTTACACCGACGCGGAGTACGTGCAGGAGCAATGGGAAAACGGACGCCGCACCGAGATCGGCCGTACCACCCCGTATGCGAACATTCCCTACACCAAAGAGCGGCTGCACATCCATAACTTCATCCCCGTCAATAGCTGGGTCCACCGGCGGGCTTGCCTGAATACCACGGGCTTGTTCGATGAAACGCTGGACAATCACGAAGATTGGGACCTACTGCTGCGGCTTGCGCGGGCATTCGACTTGCGCCACCTGCCCAAGGTCACAGTCCAAGTCCATCAGCGGGTGGAAAGCGACAACATGTTGCGCCGCGAGCGCCCCAAGTTCTACGACACTTACCAGTTGATCTACGCGCGCTATGACGATTTCGGTAACTCCAATATCGCCGCTGGCCGCTGTCAGTTGCTGGCGCAACTCCAGCAGCAAGGCGATTCTGCGCTCACCGCGATACACGGAACACAGGTGGGTAAAGCGGAAGCTCAGGCGCAACAGGAATACCTGACGTGGCGTTTCAAACATAGCTTGCAGGAAATCGACGCCCAGTTGTTCGCCGAGCGGATGACTTTGCGCTGGCAGACGCGCCCGGTTTTCCAAATCATCGTGATGCTTGAGCCGGGTCAAGCGCCTTTGCTGGCGAATACGCTGGATTCTCTCGCCGCGCAGATGTATGCCGATTGGCGGCTCGCGGTGATTGCGCCATTCGCCGCGCCGGATCCCGTATTCGGCGAGGTGAGCGTGCTGCGCTGGATGGTGGCGGATAGCGAGGTTGCGCGCGTTGCGGCACTCAATACGCTATTGGCGCAGGACAAAGTGGATTGGGTATTGAGGGTGCCGCCCGGGGCGAAGCTAGAGCCCCATGCGCTGCTGAGTTGCGGCGACTACGTCAATCTCAAACCCGAGTGGCGCTTGATCTATTGCGACGACGATGTGATCGGTGCGGATGGCCAATACCGCGAGCCGCGTTTCAAGCCCGAGTTCAATCTCGATCTATTACGCTCAATGGATTACATCGGCCCGTGCTTTTTCCACGCCCAAGCACTGCGGGAAAGCGGCGGCTATGCGGCGGGTAGGGCGGCCGGCTATGACGCCGCGTTACGCTTGCTGGATCATTGCGGTGCGGGCGCAATCGGCCACGTATCCGACATGCTGATTCATCTTCCGGCAACTGCGGCATCGAATGACTCTGACGCGATGCAAGCGGTGCGTGCGCATCTGGCGCGCAACGCCATTCCGGGAGAGGTGACGGAAGGCTTCAAACCTGGCACCCAGCGCGTGGTGTACCAGCGGCCGGATGACCCACTGGTGTCCATCCTCATACCGACCAAGGACAAGCTCGAGTTTTTCCAACCTTGTATCGAAAGCGTGTTGAATAAAACCGCTTACGCGAACTATGAAGTTTTGGTTATAGATAACCAAAGCTCGGATCCGGATGTCTTGGTGTTTTACCAGGAACTGGAAGCGCGTTATCCGGGCAAGGTCCGGATTTTGCCCTATGGCGAGGAATTCAATTTTTCCGCGATCAACAACTACGCTGCGAGTCAGGCGCGCGGCGAATATCTGCTTTTGCTCAACAATGATACTCAGATCGTACAGCCGGAGTGGCTGGAACGATTGTTGGCTTATGGCCAGCGTTCGGACGTGGGTGTGGTCGGCGCGCGCTTGGTTTATCCGGAAACGGCCAAGCTGCAGCATGCGGGGGTCGTGCTCGGCATGAACGCAGTTGCGGATCATCCCTTCAACGGCATGCCGATCACCGAGCCCGGTTATATGAACCGGGCACTGGTCGATCAAAACTACTCCGCGG
>JAYWAM010000028.1:0-7428 GCA_043782425.1 Betaproteobacteria bacterium | reverse complement strand
CCGTCAAGGCGCCTTGGGCTCGCGCCAAACGAAAAGCGAGTCGAGACTAGTAGTCGTCCCAGTGGCGATCAGTATCAGCAGCCCACAACCACTCGCGCATCAACATGATTGCAGCGAGTTTGATTGTGGCGAGCCACTGCTTAACGACTGGTTGAAACGTCGAGCACTTGCCAATCAGTCAAGCGGCGCCAGCCGCACGTTCGTGGTAGTTGATGAGCGCCAACATGTGCTGGGCTTTTATGCTTTGGCGGCTGGGGCCGTCGCGCAGCGTGAATCCACTGGCGCCGTGCGACGCAACATGCCCGATCCGATTCCCGTCCTGGTGCTGGCGCGCCTGGCGGTAAATCGTGACCACCAAGGTATGCAACTCGGTAGCGCTTTGCTGAATAATGCCTTTTTGCGCGGGGTTGCTGTCGCGCAAAACGCCGGGGTTCGCGCCCTGCTGGTACATGCATTACACCACGACGCCAAAGCTTTTTACCAGCACTATGGCTTCAAAGAATCGCCCGCCGATCCAATGACACTTATGCTGTGTCTTCCTCATTTCTAAGCCGGACGAGCCGGAACCAAAAACGATTCTCGCGCCAAGACGCAAAGAAAATCAACCCCGGTTTTGTTTTTCTTCGCGCCTTTGCGTCTTGGCGCGAAAATTCTTCTCACAAATTGCGAAGATTTAACTGATAGAGACTAAAAATGCAAGTCAGGCCTTGATGCTTTCGTAAAGTTTGGTGACGCGCTCCATCACTTCGAGAATGTTGTCGCACGCCTTGGTCAAATACTCAAGCTCCATCTTGGATGATTTATTCTCATTTAGACGTTCGATGGACTGCTTGAGGAACAAATACTGCGTTTCCGCAAGCGCCAGCTCGCTGTTGATCTGCGCGGAATTCTGCGGGGCCTTGAGAAGCTTTTCCATATTGGCGCGGTATTCCTGCTCGGCTTTCTTGATATCTTCGTCAATCACCTGATTGCGCACACCGCCGCTGCGGAACAGATAGAGCTTGGCGATGCGTTGCGTCAGCGTGCGCACATCGCCCGCAGCGCTAATCAAATCACTGCGTTGTGATTTGGCGTGTTCGGCGAGCTGCATGGCGCCTTTTTGCGCAATCCACACCACTTCTTCGTTTTGCTCGGCAAGCTGCTTGTTCTTTTGCGGATCTATCGCCTGCTTGGAGATGGACTTGTATTCCTCCCACAATTGCTCGAGCAACTGATAGTTGTCCTTGATGTCTGCCGTGGGCGCCTTGGCCAGCAGATATTTCAGCGCCTTTTCGAACTCCGCCGTGGAATCGTCGAGCTGGCGCATGGAGCGCGATTCAAGCACCTTTTGCGCGACCAATGTGTGGGCCTTGGTGATGCGCTCAACCAGCATGGGTTGGCGGATGGCGATATTGAGCGTGGCCGCTGCGTCAAACTTCTCTGGTGGCGCCTTTTTGCTTTGCACCTTGTTTTGCACCTTGCCTGGCGTAATACTTTGCGCGAAAGCACTTCCTGCGCTGAGCGTTGCGGCGCAGAGCAGCAACAGCGCATAAGTAAACACATGACGTGCGCCGAAGGGTTTTACTGGTTGCTGGTTCATGATCGTATCCTTTAGTCTCTTATCAGTTAAATCTTCGCAATTTGTGAGAAAAATTTTCGCGCCAAGACGCAAAGACGCGAAGAAAAACAAGCACGGGGTTGATTTTCTTTGCGTCTTGGCGCGAGAATCATTTTTGGTTCCGGCTCGTCCGGTTTAGGTAAAACTGCAGCAATAACCCACTGCCCCTATTTCAGACGTTTCCCAGTGCGAAGTCAACAATCACCCCGCCCAGTACAAAAGTTTGCAGGGCACGGCTCAAAAAATCCTCTTCCTGCGTAATGCCCTCACTCTGGCTGATTTGTTCGAGCGTCATGCCGTGTTGCAGGCCATCCAGCAACACGTATTCTCCCAGGGTAATGGATGTAATCGATGGCGTGTAACCGTTGCGCGCCACCAGCAGATGCTCGCCCCCGCTATGCAGGTCTACGCTCATATCGCCCGCGTACTCGGTCTGATTGACTTCCCAGATACGCAACGCCGGATACTCTATGAACAACACGCGCGCTGCGGGTGCGAGCTTGAAACGCAGCGCGCCATATTCCTCTGGCGCCAGCGAACCCAAGCGTGCCGGGTTAAGCGCTTGCGCGTCGGCGGCGTGAAACGCCTGGTGCCAGGCCCATTCAAGACGCGCGACATCGGTGAGGTAGACGAGCTCTGCGGCATGCGCATAGTGCGCCAGGAAATGCGCGAACTGCTCGCCAAACTGGTTCAAATCGCCGCAATGCGATGGGTGAGCGCGCGCGTATTGATCGGCTGCTTCGTTGAAAAACGCCTCGCCCACCAGATTAAGCACCACCGGATAGACCGCCTGCAAGGCGCCGCGCAGATTGGAGCGGACATTGTGCCGGTAAATCTCGACGCGCCGCTGCACGCCCAAGTTGCCCGGCATGATATGCGACTCGGCGGCAGTGCCGCCGTGTAGCAATGCAGCATAGAAATCGGTCTGTATGCTATTGAGCGAATCAGGCGGCGTGTTCACTGAAATCTTTCAGCACGGCGTTGGCCTTGTCGGCCTCCGCCAGCAGTGTTGCGAGGGGCGGAATATCGGTATCCCACTCAATCAGCGTCGGCACCGCACCGCAATGGGCAATGGCGCGCGCGTAGAGCCGCCATACTTCCGCGCTGACCGCATTGCCATGGGTATCAATCAAGCACAGCGCACCATCTTGCTCCTCAAGACGCTCGAATCCGGCCAGATGAATTTCTTGCACGCTGGCCGCCGGAATGGCGCGCAAATAGTCCTCGGCATCGAAGCCGTGGTTGACGGCGTTGACGTATATGTTATTCACGTCGAGCAGCAGGGCGCAGCCGGAACGGCGCGCCAGTTCGGCGATAAACTCCCATTCTGGAATGGTCGAATGTTTGTATTGCAAATAGCTCGACACGTTTTCCACCAGTATCTGGCGGCCCAGATATTCCTGTGCTTGCAGCACCCGACTCGCTACGTGGGTGAGCGCTTCCTCGGTATAAGGCAGCGGCAGAAGGTCGTTCAGATAATGCCCGCCCACCCCCACCCAGCACAGATGCTCGGACACCAGCGAAGGTTCGAAACGCTTTATCAGGCGCTTGAGTTTGGCCAGGTGTTGCACGTTCAAAGCATCGCACGAACCCAGCGACAGCCCTACGCCATGTAGCGATAGCAGGTATTCACTGCGAAAGCGTTCCAGATAGGCCAGGGGTTGGCCACCAGCGCCAAAATAGTTCTCGCTATGCACTTCCAGAAACGAAAGTGTAGGTAGGGTCTTAAGCATTTCCTGATAATGCACAGTGCGCAAGCCCACACCCGCCCGAAGCCGGTCTATCGCGGGCGCGAGTGAAGCGCTAGGCAATCTTGTTTGAACCTCAGGACACAAAATACACTTTCAAAGTAAAAAGGCCGCGTAACGATACCTACGCGGCCTTGAACAACAATCCTGCGAAAAATCGCAGGAGGGGTACAGACTCGTCGCTGTATTAATAAGACTTGGTATCGGGCTTTTTGTCGGCTTCTGCCGCTTTGGCGAGCTTGCCACCCATTTTTTCGCAGGTGCCTTTGGCGACGAATTTCCATTCTTCGGCCGTATTGTCAGCAGCGGACTTGCCGGCGCAGGAATGCTTGGCGGTGCCGCAATCATTCTGTCCTTTTTTGACGATGCCGAAGCATTTTTCTTTGGCAGCGGCTTTGTCGTCTTTCTTGTCCATAGGCGCAGCGCCAGCATGCGAAGCGGCCTGGGCATTAAAACTGAAGGCGACCAGACTGGCAACGGCGGAGGAGATGAGGAGATTCTTGGATTTCATAGGGTTTCCTTTTTGTGGTTGGGAAGATTTCAAACAGACTACTTTACTCAAAGCACCAATAAGTTTGGTACTGCCAGCATACACAAAGCTGGACTTGCCGGGCATTTTCTCATAACTTGCGCACTACCTCTATTCCTTAATATCGACCTTGGCATAGCGCTCCGCCACGCGCCGCAGAAAGCTCATCTGGCCCTTGGCGTTCTGACAACATAGACAACGCTCGACATGAAAGTTGAGCGCATCGATTTCACTGGGCGTGAGTTTGCGCTCTTCGGCTTCGAGCAGAAGCTTGGTCGCTTTTTTGCAATTCAACATCGTACCCACGCTAGATTTCCTTTCCAAACCAGTTTTTCGCCAGGCAGTCACGCAATGCCAGCCGCGCGCGGTGCAGCATTACCCAACAGTTAGACTGGGTAATGCCTTCTTCCTTACAGATGGTTTCTGTATCATGCCCCAGCACGTCGCGTTTGAAAAACACCCGCCCGGTAACCTGCGGCAGGCAATCGAGGCAAGCTTCGAACGCCACCCAGAATTGTTTATCCAGCAACGCGCCTTCGGGATCGCGCCACGGCGACGTGGGCGTGACGCGGTGGCCGGTGTCGTCAAACAGGCTGTCGAAAAGATCCTCTGCGCCTTGCACTTCTTCGTCCGACGTAACCAGCGTCGCGCGCTCGGTGGTGAGGCGGCGTTGCAGGTCAATGATTTTGAAGCGCAGGATCGATGTCATCCAGGTGCGCAGCGACGACTTGCCGGAAAATCCGCTCAGCCCCTCCAGTGCGGCCAGTAACGCCTCCTGCACCACCTCCTCGGCCTGCGCTTCGTCACGCAATTGGGCGCGCGCATAACGCAGCAGATAACCGCGTTGGCTCTGGACATCCTGAAAAGTGGGGGAATCTGTGGACATGGTTGGGGGAGATATTTAGGGAAGCGCCAGGCTGTGGCTAGCGCAAGTGTAGCGCAAGCCTCTTGAAATTGCTGCATCGAACCCTATCTGAAAGGCATGGGGGCGCAAGCCTCGAGTTAGTGCAAACCTTAAACCTTATGGAGGTAATGATGAATTCTCTGCTTCGTTTTGATCCCCTTTCAGACCGCCTGGACAACTTTTTCACCGCGGTTCTACGTCCCGTTTCCGCTAATGACGAACGCACCGGTTTCACTCCCGGCAGCGAAATTCGCATCGACGTGCGCGAGGATGAGAAAGCCTATGTCGTTGACGCCGTCATCCCGGGCGTGAAGAAGGAAAACATCCAAGTCGCCATCGATGGCAATGAAGTCTCAATTTCCGCCGAAATCCGCAATGAGAAGGAAATAAAAGAGGGCGAGCGCGTGTTGCGCACCGAACGTTTCTACGGAAAGACCGCGCGCAGTTTCGCCCTGGCCCAGGAAATTGATGAAACACAGGCGGTTGCCAAGTATGAAGACGGGGTGTTGAATCTGACGCTGCCTAAGAAGGCCACGTCTAGCCTGAAAAAACTCACCATCCAGTAACACAAGCGCCTTACAAAAAGGGCCCGTCCGGCGTTGCCGGTCGGGCCCTTTGCGCTTCTCAGCGCGGCAAAATCACTCAGCTTAAGCAAGTCGCGTAAAATACGCCGACCCCCACCCCTATAACTGGAGCCCCGCCAATGTCCCACAAAGCTTTGTCCGCCTCGCAAAAAGCGGAAGTGCTGATTGAAGCGCTTCCCTATATTCAGCGCTTCTGGGACAAAAACATTGTGGTCAAATACGGCGGCAACGCGATGACCGATGTGGCGCTACAGGAAGATTTCGCCGAGGACATCACGCTGCTCAAACTCATCGGCATGAACCCGGTGGTGGTGCACGGCGGCGGCCCGCAGATCAACGCCATCCTTTCCAAGATCGGCAAGCAAGGCCAATTCATCCAGGGCATGCGCGTCACCGACGATGAAACATTGGACGTGGTGGAAATGGTGCTTGGCGGCCTGGTCAACCAGGAAATCGTCACGCTCATCAACAAGGCGGGCGGCAAGGCGGTAGGGCTCACCGGCAAGGACGGCAACTTCATCCACGCGCGCAAGATGACCATCCCCTCCAAGGAAAACAAGCGCATAAAAATTGACATCGGCCTGGTCGGCGAAGTGGTGAAAATCGACACCGGCATCATCGATCTGCTCGATACCGAAGACTTTATTCCCGTCATTGCGCCCTTGGGCGTGGACGAAAAAGGCACGTCATACAACATCAACGCCGACGTGGTGGCCGGCAAGCTCGCCATCGCGCTACAGGCTGAAAAACTCATCCTGCTCACCAACACCGCAGGGGTGCTCAACAAAAAAGGCAAAATCCTCACCGGTCTCAACGCCGCCAAGGTGAAAGAGCTGATCGACAACGGCACCATCACTGGCGGCATGCTGCCCAAGATAGAATGCGCCCTCGATGCGGTGAAAAACGGCGTTAAGACCGCGCACATCATAGACGGTCGCGTGCCGCACGCCTTGCTGCTGGAAGTGCTGACTAGCGAAGGCGTAGGCACGCTGATTCGCGGCGCAGCGGCGAACCGCAACGGCCGCTAGGCAGACACAGAGCACAAAATCTATTGCTCGGAGTGGATCGCTATGACGAGAATTGAAACGGCCTGTAGCAATTTTCGCGTTTGGTTTCGTGTTTGTGTTCGGGATACTTTGGCGTTAGCCAATACTACCGGCCCATTCCTGAACTGAACGAATGGCTGCGTCGGCGCATCCGTATGAGCTACTGGAAGCAGTGGCGCTTGTGTCGCACCAAGATTCACCGCCCGGGCTGAAAAAATAATGTGCCGCCACTAACGCGAACTGGTTGCCCGAGACGGACAAGGAGTTCCTTTTTCGAAGTGCCAATGAGCAATGACTCGCACACGCCAGTATTGTCGTAGCTAGATAGGCAAGACGAAGTTTCAACGCACGCATCCGTTTGACCGCGAGGCCAAAGAACTACGCTAGCCATAGCCACTGCAACAACCACACCGATGCACAATCCCCATAATTTTTTACTCTTCATTTTTGTAGGATATAACGTCGAAATTGAGGGGCGCGCCCCACTCGAACGCCCGGTAGGGGCCGGTATGCCCATGAAGCGCTTTCAATGCATGATGCATCATGGGGAGATTCTCAATATGGAACCAATTGACCTGGCCAAAATCATCAAGATCAATAGTCACGGAGCCCCCCGCAATTTCCAGCGGAATTGACTCAGCATCACGAAGTTCCACTACGCACCGTTCTTCATATGTGAGGCGTGGAATTGGATAGGCCATAAAAGAAAAAGAATCTGGTGATCCCCGAATTACTTGGGGAATAAATGTGACCCTAGGGAGTTGCTCCCGAACCTCAGGTCGAGCCTTCTTTTCCAGTATGTCCATAATTTTCGCAACTTGTTCCGGACACACACTACCGAGTAGAACACCTTCCACACTGGCTCTTAACGTTCGCGTTGAGCGGCGCGCCGCTCTTTGGCGCATCCGCTCTCGAACGCGCGGTTAGCGAAATAATCGGCCCCATGCCGCAAATCGCGCCGAAGAAACACGCGGTGGCTCCGTTGTGGCAAAGTGGAATGCGGCGCTGCGGAAGACCGAT
>JAYWAM010000027.1:0-2820 GCA_043782425.1 Betaproteobacteria bacterium | reverse complement strand
GGCCTTGATCCCCTTGCAGGGCGCGCTGCCCGTTGCATCGGGCAACCGTTTCGCAGGCGCGCGGCATGCCGCACGAATTCCCTGCTACACCCCTACACTCAAATTCATGGGCACAATTTGGGCGGACAACGGACGGCTGCAATCTCTCCCGCAAGAGGGAGAGAGGAGGCTATAGCCTGCGGGAGCGCGCTGAAATGAAGATCAATTCAGCGGAGCACCAGCCTGCCGTTCTCGATGCGTACCCTGTCGCCGGTACGATAGCCGGACTGTGATGCGTAGCGCAGTGTACGATAAGTTCCATCTTCCATGCGCACGCGGATGTCGTAGCTCAGACTCTTATTTTTGGATTTTTCAATTGCATTGCCGATCAGGGCGCCGCCTAGTACGCCAGCGACGGTGGCGACATCTTTGCCGCGGCCGCGACCGGCCTGATGTCCAGCGACGCCACCGACAACCCCGCCGATGACTGCGCCTGTACCGCTACTCTCGCCCTGTTTTTCGATTGCTGTGATGGAGGATATCGTGCCGCAATTGCGGCACACTTTGCGCACTGGCGGCGGGGCTACTGGCGCCAAAGGGGGCGCATTTCCCTGCTCGGCGTAAGTTGGCGTCGGCGTCTGCGTGGTTGCGGCTGACGCCAGTACGACTGGCGCGGGGCTTGCCGCTGCGGGTGAAGTGGCTTGGGAGACCGCAGGCGCTTCGGCCACCCACGGTCGGGCGTCGGGAGCTGGAGAGGCGGCCTGGGGAGCCGCTGTCGAAGGCTGTACGGCAAGCGGTGCGCTGGCGACAGGTGCGCTGCTCGAATTGGCGCCCGGCAACCAGCCCATGATGCTGGCGATTGCGGCGGCGCAAAGCAGTGTCACCGCGCCGGCGGCAACGATAATCAAAGGGTGAGTCTTGTGAGTAGCTGCAGCTTCACCAGTCATGGCGGCCTCCTTGAAAAATTGGGTGGGGGTATACATTATGCTCCTAGCAATGCGCAAACGCGCATGGCGGTTGACGCTGTTCGACAAGGTATGACACTTTCCAAGGGGGGGTAAATGCATCTCTATATTGTTACCGGCACCACCAAAGGCCTGGGCAAGGCGCTTGCTGATGCGCTGACGCACGAGGCGAGTCATGAAGTCATCACCTTGTCGCGTGCGGTGGATGAAGTGCGCGGATTGCGCCGCAACTACTACCTCGATCTTGCACAACCGGCATCGATTGCGGCGCTATTGCAACGCGCGCTGGCGGCGTGTTTGCAGGCGCGCTACGACAAAGTGGTGCTGATAAACAATGCCGGCGTCCTCGATCCGGTGGCGATGCTGACGGATTGCGATGCAGCGGCATTGGAAGCCAACTTGAAAGTGAATCTGCTCGCGCCCATGATCTTGATGCAGCAATTTATCTTGCGCACGCACGAATTAAGCGCTGCGCGTCTGGTAATCAATATTTCGTCGGGTGCGGGAAAGCGCCCCAAAGCCGGATGGAGCGCCTATTGCGCCGCCAAGGCCGGACTTGATATGGCCTCGCGCGTTGTCGGTCTTGAAGCGCGACTGAAAGCGCCTGGCCTGATTGTATGCAGCCTCGATCCGGGCGTGATCGATACGCCGATGCAGGAGCAAATCCGCGCCAAGACCGCAAGCGAATTTCCCGAAGTGGAACGCTTTCACAAAATGAAACAACAAGGTGAGCTGCGCCAGCCCGATGAAGTTGCCGCGCAAATCCTCAAGCTGGAACGTTCAAGCGCTTTTCACAATGGCGTTATGCATCACATTCGTGAAATGCTTGAAGCTGGCGTTGCTTGACCTGGCATTTTGAGGCGCGAAGTGACTGGCCTACATCTACTCGCTGGCGTAAGCGCGCAACATTTCCATTTCCTCAGGCGTGAAGCCAGCCTGAGCGCGCGCCGCCATATTTTGCCAGCCTTTAATTTTTGGCGCGCCGTGTTCGCGCAACAAGGCGACGAAGGTTGCTACCGGATCCACGCAACGCTGCTCGCACAGCCAGTGATACCAGCGGTTGCCAATAGCGACGTGCACGATTTCGTCGTTGAGAATAATGTCCAGCACGGCGGCGCCGATGTCATCACCGGCATCCTCAAGTTTTTTGCGTATCATCGGCGAGGCATCCAATCCGCGCGCTTCGAGCAGACGCGGCGCCAAGGCCATGCGCGCCAGAACGTCATGAGCGGTGCGGCGCGCGACATCCCAAAGCCCGTCATGCGCGGGAAAATCGCCGTAGTCAAAGCCGAGCGAGCGCAGGTGTGCGCGTAGCAAGGCAAAGTGCTGCGCTTCATCAGCAGCGACTTTCAGCCAATCGCGGTAATACTCAGCCGGCATGCAACGAAAACGCCATACCGCGTCTAGCGCCAGGTTGACCGCATTGAATTCGATGTGTGCGATGGCATGAATCAGCGCCGCACGCCCTTCCTTGGTGTAGGTTGAGCGTTTCCCAACGTCATGCGGGGCAACCAGCCGCGGCTTATCGGGGCATCCGGGGAGCAAATGGGTCGCTGTCGCCTGCGCGTCGCTTATATCCAGCACGCCACCTTCCCAATAGCCGTATAGCACCATCGCCATCGAGAGTTTTTCGTCAACATCGGGGTCGTGCCATGCGGCGTGAGCGGCTTGAAATAAATTTATCATGATGGTGGCTTTTCACTGTTCACAGCCGCCATCATCGCTTGCGCTAACAGACTAGGCTGTTAACGGTGTCACAGTTTTGGAAGAATACTATTTCGGTGGCAGAATTATCTTTGTGTACTCACCTCGGTTGGCGGCAATTTCTGCTTTGTAACTAAAACGGTAATAAGATGCCGCATGTAGGAGCGGGCTT
>JAYWAM010000026.1:0-7441 GCA_043782425.1 Betaproteobacteria bacterium | reverse complement strand
ATTTCCTCACGAAATTCATCGTCGAACGGCAGGACACGGATAGAATGGACATGTTCAGACTCGCAACCTAGGCGGAAAAGTCGGCACTCTTGAGTAATTCATGACAGTTTCTTAACTCCACCACCCCCTCACCCCGACCCTCTCCCCCGTTCCGGTGGAGAGGGAGAAAACTCCCTCTCCCGCTTGGGCGGGAGAGGGCAGGGGTGAGGGTGGGGAAGGCACTTGGACGCTTGGAGAAGGGCGACATAGTTACCCCTCGCCCTTGAGTTTTCCTTCCTTGTTTTTCTCGCCGTTGCGCGGTTGCGGCTCAACGGGTTTGGCCAGCGGTTTGGGAGCGGCTTGCGGCACAGCCTCTACGCGCCCCGGTCTGTCGTGTGCGCCACGGTTATCTACGCGCGCTGCGCCGCCACTGGCGCTGGGTCGCACCTCGTACGTCTGGCGCGCGGGTATGCTATTGCCTGGCGCCAATTGCGGCGCCGGAGCCGCGCGCACGGGCTGCGGCGCGCTTTGCGTTTGGCCCGATATGCGCGGCGCGCGGGTTTCATTGTTGCGCGCGCTTACCGGAGCGGTAACACCGGGTTTCGGCGGTGCGAGGGGAGCACCCGAGGCGCTTGTCGGCGCCGTCTGATAGAGCGGTTTTGGCTCAGCGAAAATGGATGCACCGTTCTGGCGGGCAGGCGGCGCAGCTTGCGCGCCGCGTTGATTGATAGTCGGCAGCGCCAGGTTGGGTTTGGGCATGGCTAAAGTTGCGGCGGCGCCGGGCGCAAGCGCGCTGCGTTGCGGTGTAAAATGCGGCGCAAAAGCACTGGCCTGTGAAACCGGTTGCGCCGCAACAGCCTCACCCGATACGCGCGCCATGTTCGCCGCAACCGGGACAGAGGCGCTGAACGTGGTGCGTGACACCACCGTCGCCCCCGGCTTGTGGTTTGCGTAAACGGGCGGTGCAACCAGCGCTATCGGGCGCCCGCCTGGGCGATGGTGATGATTGATGTTACGGATGTAGGTGATGTTGCTCGTATACACCGGCAGGAAGGGTTCGTAGGGTGCGAGCGGAAACCAACCGATGCCAGAACCATTGCCACCGGAAAAGGTCACGTTCCAGCCGGGCTGGCCGATCCAGGCGACCAGGGCGGGGGCGTAGATAGGCCGCGCGATGTAGGAACCGGGCCACCATCCCCAGCGGTGGCCGGTGTAAACCCAGCGGCCATAATGAAACGGCGCAAATCCCCAGGCCGCGTTATCCCCCCAGGTCCAGCCCCAGGGGCGCACCCAGCTCCAGTGTCCGTAGCGATAGGGAACCCAGTTGCGTTCCACCTGGCGCGGATACCAAACCGTGCCGTATTCGGCCACTTCGGACCATTCGCCGTATTCGTCAAGCTCCTCGTAGCCGGTCATGGTGGGCGGTACGTAGCGTGATGTGGTGCGGCGCTCCAGGCGTTCATCGCGCGCGTTGGCCCAGTTGTCAAAAGCGGAATATTCCGTTGCCTCAAAGGTCATACTGGGCGCCTCATTACCGCCACGCAACACCAGGGTTTTACCGCCTTCGATGGTCAAGGCCGCGCCTTGCGCATCGACCCTTGCTCTGCCCTCAAAAACCGTGATACGGCTGCGTCCGGCGTCAGTGTCTATGCGGTAGCGCCCGCGCGCGCGCAAGGTAACTTGCCCTTCGGGGGTGATAACGCGGTAAACGTCGCGCTTATCAAGATCGCGGATACGCAAATTGAGGGCGCCGCGTTGCAGGTAGGCCAATGTGTCGTCGTCGTTGATACGCTGAAAGTCCAGCACGGAATCTTCGTCCAGACGTAGCGCGGTGGAGCCGATGCGTACTTCGGCGCGAGCGTCGCGCTCGGTCCAAAGCGAATTTTCGCTGGTAACGGGATAATTAAGCAGCGCTTCGCGCCAGCCTTCATCGGCATCGGAATAGAACGACACCGTGCCGCTGAGGAAGCTCACGCGGCCTACTCTACCGGGGGGATCGGCAAAAGCTGGCGACTGAAACAGCACGAGCAGCAATACAGAAAGAAATAAGCGCAATGCGCGAGATGGATTTAACATGGCGTGCCTTTCATGGGGGTTCCACGTTCTCAGCAACGGCTGATCTTAAGTGGGCGTTGACGGAATTCGCGCGCCTGTCGTTCGCCTGTCGTAGAAGAAACACTGAAATCGTGCGATGATTACGCAGTGCGCTGATGCAGGGCACACTTTCTGAGGCTCCTGCCGCATACGTCATCTGATGGTTGCACGCTTGTCCGATGCGCCAATAGCCATTCACCGCAAGACAGGGGGCTGGAATGAATCCAAAAACAATATTTACCAAGACCGCCAAAGGTGTGACGCAAGTCAACCAGAAAAGCGCGTCGGTTTCGCGCGAACTAATGAAGGTGCTCAAGACCGTCGATGGCAAGTCAAATCTTGACGATCTGGAGAGGAAGGCCGAATTTCCGCTTTCTTCACTGGAAAAGTTTCTCGCCCAGTTGGTCAAAGAAGGCTACATCCGGGTGTTCGAGACACGCTCCGATCCGCCTACTGGTTTCGATGACGACTTTGATTTCACCGCGCCGGGAAAACTGGCGGCGGCAAAAAAAGCGGCGGCGTCTGCCGCAGCCCCCGCCTCTGCAAAATATGACGACGCGGCAGAACTGACCGCCGCGCGCGAGAGAGCGCAGGCAGAGCAGTTGGGCCGCGAAAAGGCGCAATTCGATGCGCGCGCCCGCGCGGAACGCGAGGCGCAGATTCGTGCGCGTCTTGATGTTGAGGCTAAGACCAAGGCGCAGGCAGAGATGCGTGCCATGGAGGAAGCCAAACGCGTGCAGGAAGCTTCCGAGCGCGCGCGCAAAGACGTGGAGGCGAAACTTGCTGAGGAGAAAAAGCGCAAGGAAGCGTTGAGTATTACCCACGCGCGCCTGACGCAGGAACAATTAAGGCGGGAGGAGGAGGAATCGAAGGTCCTGGTGGCGTTGCGTATCAAGGCCGAAGCCGAAGCCAAGGCATTAGCTGAAGCACGCGCTATGGCAGAGGCCGAAGCGAAGATGCTCGCCCAAGCGCGCATGCAGGCCGAAGCTGCGGCCAAGCGCCAGGCGGAAGAAGCGGCGCGTGCGCAGCAGGAGTTGCGTGACCAGCTCAAAGTGGAAATCGAGGCGAAAATTCGCCAGGAAATTGAAGAAAAACTACGCGTAGAAATTGGCGAAAATGCACGCGGCGAGCTCGAAGAAGCGGTGTTTGCCGAGGCCAAGGAAGAGGCGCGCCTGCAACTGGAAAAACGCTTTGGCGAAGAAAACGCCGCGTTAGCGCAATTGGAGGCGAGCGCCAGACAAAAGGCCGAGGAAGATACCGCGCGCATGCTCGCCGAGCAGGAAGTGCGCTTGCGTGCCGAGATGGAGCAACGTATCAAAGCCGAAACCGAGTCTTTGCAAGCTGCTTCGTTAGAGGCAAAAAAACGTGCCGAGAAAGACGCGCAGGAACGCGCAGTGCTCGAACAGCGCCTGAAAGTCGAAGCTGAAGAAGCGAAAAAGCGCGCCGAGAAAGACGCGCAGGAACGTGCAGTGCTTGAGCGGCAACTGAAAGTCGAAGCTGAAGCGCGCGTGCGCGCCGAGAATGAGGCGCTGGAGCGCAAAGAAACCGAGGCGCGCAACCGCCTGCGTCTCGATGCGCGCGCCAGAGAAGAAGCGGAAGAGCGCGCACGCGCCGACGCGCAAATGCAGGCACGCCTGGCAGCCGAGCAGCACGCGAAATACGAGGCTGAGGCGCGTATCAAACACGAAATTGAGGAGCGCCAGCGGCAGGAATCCGAGTCATTGGTGAAGCTCGAATTGGAACGCCGCGGACGCGTCGAGGCCGAGAAAAAAGCCGAACTCGAATCCAAGGCGCGCGCCATAGCGGTAAAGGTTGCCTCCGAACACGCTGAAGAAAGAAACAAGATCGCCGCCGAGGCCGAAGGCAAGCTGGAGGTAGAGCGCAGGGCGCGCGTCAGGGCGGAAGCCAAATCGCGCGAGCAGGACGAGGCAGAAGAACGCGACCGGCAGGAGCAGGTTGAGCGCCTGAAACGCCTGGAGGAGCAGGCCGAACGCAACCGCCAGGAGGCTGCGGCGCAAGCGGCAGTCGAAGATTCCAAGCCGCGCAAAAAACGCAAAAAACCACGCAGCCCGACTTACTGGCTGCGCTGGTCCATCTTTATCATTGTGCTCGGGCTTGCCATCGGACTGGTGCTCATTCAAGTGATTCCACTCGGCGGCTTATCGAGCAAAATAGCGAAAGGACTTTCCGCCTGGATGCACGATGAAGTCAGCGTCAGCGGTGTACGTGTCGCATTGTTTCCCAGGCCGCGTCTCAAGGTCGATGGGGTGTCCGTCGGCAAGTTGCTCGATGCCAGGGCCACCTCGGGTGAGATTGATCTTGATCTGGCCACTTTGTTTGATGATCGTCTGTTGATTGAAATCCTGGATCTGCGCGGCGTGACCATCACGCCCGAGGCGCTGGCGCGGGTTGGACAGTGGGGCAAGCTTGAAGGACGCCCCGCCAACGTGCGTGTGGACCGTATTGTGTTGCGCGATCTCAAGCTTGAGATAAAAAATGTAAATCTCGAAGCTTTTGATGCTGACCTGCAATTTGACAAGGGCGCCCTCAAGCGCGCCGCCATTAAATCCAACGATGGCAAATGGCGCTTGAATGCAAAACCCGACGGCGAAAACTGGCAGCTTGAATACGAAGCGCGTTCCATGACGATGCCGATAGGTCCGGCATATACGATTGAGGATGTGAAAGCCAAGGGCACGCTGTCAATGGCAAATCAGGAGATTGTAGTGCCGGAGTTTGGACTCGATACACTCAGCGGCAAAGTCAGCGGCACGCTGCGCGCCGACTGGAAAAACGCCATCAATGTTTCTGTGGAAACGACAGTCAAGCAGATCAGCCTTGCCAAGCTATTCGAGCTTTACACCCGTGATATCCAGATTAACGGACGCATGGAAGGCGCTTTCTCCATCGCCGCCAGCGCGCCAAGCGTTGGTGCATTGCTTAAAACACCGCAGATCCAGGGCAATTTCACCATCAAGGATGGCTCGGTGAGCAACATCGATCTGGTGCAGGCCATGCGCTCACCCGAAAGCGCCGGACGCGGCGGCGCGACCAAGTTCACCGAACTTGTCGGGCTGCTGCAAGTTGATAACGGGGAAATCCGCTACAGCAAGTTGAAAATGTCCGGTGGCGTGCTATTGGCGAACGGCGACATTACGCTGCTCGCCAACGAGTCCTTGAGTGGGCGCATCGGCGCAGAAATCCGTTCCAGCGTGGCGCAGGATCGTGGCGCCTTCACGCTTTCCGGCAGCGTCGCCAAGCCGCAGCTCAGGCGCGGTAATTAGACGCAGCGATTAGTTTTGCGCGCAGGTTCGCAAAAGCTTCCCCCGCGTTAAAATCCGCTATGGCAACTGCCCCAGGTATCACCGAGCAGCGCCCCGGTTCGCGCGATATGCGCAAGCTGGTGGTGTTGCTGCGCTTTTTGCTTCCTTACAAAGCACGCTTTGCCGGTGCCATGTTCGCGTTGTTAGTGGCAGCGGGAACCGTGCTGATGATAGGCCAGGGTCTCAAGCACGTTATCGACGAAGGCTTCACTGCGGGCAACGCCGCCACGCTGGACCGCACGCTGTTCACTCTCATTGCCATGATTGTGGTGCTTGGCATCGCCACGTTTTCGCGTTATTACCTGATTTCGTGGGTGGCGGAACGCTTCACCGCTGACATCCGCCGTGCGGTGTTCGACCATATTCTAAAACTCTCACCGGGATTTTTTGAGGTGACGCGCACCGGCGAGGTGATCTCGCGCCTCACCAACGACACCCAGGCTATTGAGGTGGTGGTGGGCGGCGCGTTTTCCTACGCGCTGCGTAATCTGGTGTTGCTCGCGGGCGGCATGGTGATGTTGCTGGTCACCAGCTCCAAGCTTTCCTTGCTGGTGGTGCTCGGCATTCCCTTCGTGCTGATTCCTATCCTGGTGCTTGGCAGGCGCGTGCGCAAGCTGGCGCGCGCCATGCAGGATCGCATCGCCGATACCTCATCGTTCATCGACGAAGCGCTGCACGAAATCCGCACCGTGCAGGCCTATGTCCATGAAGCGCATGACCGCAAGCGTTTCGGCGATCGCGTCGAGCAGGTGTTTCATGCCGGCATCGGGCGTGCGCGTTACGGCGCTATGCTGGTCGCGGCAGTCATTGTGCTGGCATTTGGCGCCATCGGTGTCATCCTATGGGTGGGCGGGCAGGATGTTATCGCGGGGCGGCTCTCGGCGGGCAATTTATCGGCATTCGTGTTCTACGCGGTGCTGGTGGCCAATGGTCTTAACGCCGTCACCGAAGTCTATGCAGAATTGCAGCGCGCGGCAGGCGCATCGGAGCGGCTGATGGAATTGCTTTCCACACAGTCCGATATTCAGGCCCCAGCCAATCCCCTCGCGCTACCCGTGCCGACTGCTGGTGTGGTGCTCGGCAGCGTGAGCCTCGAAAACGCCAGCTTCAATTACCCCTCGCGTCCCGATACCCCGGCGCTGGAAAACTTTTCGCTGCAAGTGAATCCCGGTGAAGTGGTGGCGCTGGTTGGTCCCAGCGGCGCAGGCAAGACCACGGTGTTTCAGTTGCTGCTGCGCTTTTATGATCCACACGCGGGCTGCGTTATGCTCGATGGCGTGAACATCAAGAGCGCCGATCCCGCCGAGGTGCGCGCGCGTATCGCTCTGGTCTCGCAGGACCCGGTAATTTTCGCCGCCGATGTGTGGGAGAACGTGCGTTACGGGCGCGCCGATGCCAGTGAAACTGAAGTGCGTGCAGCCTGCCGCCATGCTTACGCACTGGATTTCATCGAGGCCATGCCCGAGGGTTTCAATACCTATCTGGGCGAGCGCGGCGTGCGTTTGTCCGGCGGCCAGCGCCAGCGCATCGCCATTGCCAGGGCTTTCCTGGCTGATCGCTCGGTGCTGCTGCTCGACGAAGCTACCAGCGCGCTCGATGCCGAGAGCGAAAAAATGGTGCAGCTCGCGATGGAAGAGTTGATGAAAGGCCGCACCACCATCATCATCGCCCACCGGCTCGCCACGGTGAAGTCGGCTGATCGTATTGTGGTCATGGAACAGGGCCGCATCGTCGCCGGCGGCACGCATCAGGAACTGGTGCGCGGGGAGGGCTTGTATGCCAGGCTGGCGGCGTTGCAGTTTGGCTTGAGGGATGATTGAGCTGGTGTTCCAAAATACCCACTTTCCATCGGCGATCCAGTAGGTGCGCTTGCGCACCCGGAATGATACGAGAAAGAGAAAGCGACTCGCGCAAAGGCGCAAAGACGCCAAGAAAAGCAAAGGATGGGTTTAAAACTTTGCGTCTTTGCGTCTTGGCGCGAGAATGCTTTTTTGGCACAGTGCCGTAGGGTGCGCTTGCGCACCATTCGTAATGGTGCGCAAGCG
>JAYWAM010000025.1:0-2826 GCA_043782425.1 Betaproteobacteria bacterium | reverse complement strand
CTCCCGCCTAGCGGGAGAGGGAGTTTTCTCCCTCTCCACCGGAACGGGGGAGAGGGTCGGGGTGAGGGGGTGTTGGAGCTAAGACCCAGTCGTGCATTAGGAAACTCAATGATGTACCCGCCCTCCTCTCTCGGCCTCGCACGCCTGCTGCAACTGGCCAGTCCCACACTGCCGGTCGGCGCGTTTAGCTATTCGCAAGGCCTGGAAGCGGCAGTCGAAGCCGCCGTCGTGCACGACGCCGCCAGCGCGCAGTGCTGGATCGGCGATGTACTGCGCCACAGCATCGCCCACCTTGAAGCGCCGCTGTGGAGTCGTCTGGTCACAGCCTGGACGCGCGCAGACCTCGAACAGGTGTACGAGCTGAACGAATTTTTTCTGGCTTCGCGCGAAACCGCCGAGCTGCACGCGGAAACTTTGCAGATGGGCTATTCCTTGGTACGCCTTTTTTCCGATCTGAACGAGTTTGCGCCAGAGCGCATCGCGCAACTTGCATCCATCAACAACATCACCTACCCTGCGGCCTTCACTTTTGCAGTGGCCGGTTGGGAAATTCCGCTGCAAAGCGCGCTCATCGCCTATCTCTGGTCGTGGCTGGAGAATCAGGTGATGGCCGCTGTCAAGGCCGTTCCTCTGGGCCAGACCGACGGGCAGCGCGTGCTCGCGCGCATGGGCGCAGAGCTTGCTGCCATTGCAACGCAAAGCGCAGCGGAGGAAGAAGGTCAACTCTACAGTTTCGCGCCGGGACTGGCAATAGCTTCAAGCCGGCACGAAACCCAGTATTCACGTTTGTTCCGCTCTTGAATGGCAACTATTCAACAGTCAAAAATAGAACGCAGATGACGCTGATAGTTATGATTAATTAAGATTTTTCTTGTTTGATTTTTGAGTATTTATAATTATCTGCGTTCATCATATTCATCTGCGTCATCTGCGTTCCATTGCATTTGATGGCTGAGTATCTACGGATTCTGGGTCACGCGGACCTTGAGAACAAATTTACGCTGGCGCATTGCTTTATCTTTGTGATCTTTGTGGTCTTTGTGGTAAATGTTGTCTTTATTGATAGGTAGAAAATGAATCAGACACAACCTCTACGCATCGGTATCGGTGGCCCGGTGGGGTCCGGCAAAACGGCTCTCACCCTGGCGCTGTGCAAGGCGCTGCGCGACAAGTACCGCATCGCGGTCGTCACCAACGACATCTACACCGAAGAAGATGCGCAGTTTCTGGTGCGTAACGAGGCGCTGGCGCCCGAGCGCATTATCGGCGTGGAGACCGGAGGCTGTCCGCATACGGCGATCCGCGAAGACGCCTCGATCAATCTCGAAGCAGTGGCGCGCTTGAGCCGCCGCTTCACCGATTTACAGATAATCTTCATCGAATCGGGCGGCGACAACCTCGCCGCGACTTTCAGCCCGGAACTTTCCGATCTCACGCTATACGTCATCGATGTTGCAGCGGGCGACAAAATTCCGCGCAAGGGCGGGCCGGGTATTATCAAGTCGGATCTGCTCATCATCAACAAAATCGACCTCGCCCCCATGGTGGGCGCCTCGCTCGAAGTAATGGAACGCGATGCAAAAAAAATGCGCGGTGCTAGGCCCTTTGTGTTTTCCAACCTGAAGACCGGTCAGGGACTCAGCGAGATTATCGACTTCATTGAGCGTCAAGGCATGATGAAATAGCGCGCTATAATGCAATGAGTTCTCCGCATTTCGAAACGCCCATGCCCACTCCCACGCATCCCCATTCCGACTGCCTGCTCGGCCACATCGAGCATGGCCCGCTGCAAAGCACTGCGAACGCGGCTGCGCCCCACCATCATGACCACGGTCACGACCACGATCACACGCACGGCGATCACCAGCATGACTACCGCAGGCACGACCGCACTATGCTGTTGTGGTCGTTCGTCATCACCGTCTCGATGATGCTGGTGGAGATTGTCGCCGGCCTATACACGCAATCTCTGGCGTTGGTGAGCGACGGCATACACATGTTTACGCATGCCTTCGCCCTCGGCATCAGCTGGGGCGCGATTTTGCTCGCAACGCGCCCGCTGTCAATGGAAAAAAGTTTTGGCTACCATCGCATCGAAGTAGTCGCAGCGTTCACCAACGGCATCACCATACTGGCTTCCGCCGCGTGGATTTTTTATGAGGCGGTGGCGCGTTTTTATGCGCCGCGTGAAATCCAGATTGCCACCACACTTTATATCGCCGGCGCGGGGCTGGCGGTGAATCTGATCACCGGGGCCATCCTGATGCGTGCCGATCAAAGCAATCTCAACATCAAGTCGGCCTTCCTGCACATGCTCACCGACGCGCTGTCGTCGGTCGCCATCATCATCGGTTTGATCGTTATTGCCTACACCGGTTTCGAGTGGATCGACCCCCTGCTGGCGCTCATCGTCGCCTTCGTCATCGTCAAATGGTCGTGGTCATTGCTGCGCGATTCGCTGCACATCCTGCTCGAGGGTTCGCCCATTGACGTCGGCATGCTCAAGGCGCATGTTTTGAAAAATTATCCTGACGTGATTGATCTGCACGACATTCATGTGTGGCAGATTTCGCAACGCTTCAATTGCCTCACCGCGCATCTTCATATTCATAGCGAGACTATTTCTACTTATCAGGATCTGGTAGACCGCCTGAACGCCGATCTGCGCCAGCACTTTGAAATCGGCCACACCAACTTTCAGCCCGAATGGCGCGCCTGATAAGCGCCACGCAATTACAGAGGCGCCACGCCCTTCCAACTTCGCGCCGGATCGAATAGTGAGGGAGCCCGTCGTCCCAGCGAAGGCTGGGACCCAGTCCACTACAC
>JAYWAM010000024.1:0-49808 GCA_043782425.1 Betaproteobacteria bacterium | reverse complement strand
GCGTTCATTGAGGAACGCATTGGGCCAGAGTTTCATGATAAGAAACTCGCCAAGCTAAAAAGTCTGACTCTTGATGCAATCCTAAAACGCAAGAATCCATATCTGTTCAGGGCCAAAGGGGCAATTACCGCCAATGATTTGATCGAGTCTGTTCTTGATGCCACGGCGTCATCTGGCGAGGAGACTATTTTCGGTAACTTTCTTGAGCGAGTCGCCATATTCGTTTGCGGCCAACGGTTTTGGAAGCTTATCTCTGGCCGGGCCGAACTCTACAGGGAAATGATTGAGCCTCTCGGTATGCGTGCAAAGGAGCGCAATGACGAGTTGGTAGCGCTGCGCGCAAAGAAGCTCAATCTCTTTACTCAAACGTTTCTCACCGATTACTGCGATAAGGGCGTAATCAACTGGGACAAACTGATTCGCTATAACTCTGGCGAGAAGCCAGTGTAGAGTGATTTGCGTTAGAAATAAACAAATCAAAGGGATGAGAGTGAATTGTTTTTTGAGACATGTTTTCTGGGACAGCTCACGGCTATTTTACCAGTCCGAATGAAACTCTCTTTCGAACACAGGCCCAGCAAAGCGAGGCAAGCATGAACACAGCAGAAGCAACGCGCAGCACCAACGCCACCATGATCACGCTCCCCCGGGGTGTCATCAAGCGCGACGGCAGCTCAGCGCCGTTCGAGGCGGACAAGATCCGCTCGGCGCTGGCGCGTGCGGGCAGCGCGACCGGCGATCTCGACGAGAACGAAGCGCAGCTCGTCACCGCGCAGGTCGTCAAGGTGCTGATCCACAAGTTCCGTGGCGATGCGCCGCCTATCGAAAAAATCCAGGACGTGGTCGAGCAGGTGCTGATCTCGTCTAACTTCCTGAAGACGGCGCGCGCTTACATCGTCTATCGCGAGCAGCATTCGAAGCTGCGCCAGGATCGCAAGACCGTCGTCGACGTGGCGAGCTCGGTCAACGAATATCTCGATCAGCTCGACTGGCGCGTCAACGCCAACGCCAACCAGGGCTATTCGCTGGGCGGCCTCATCCTCAACGTCTCGGGCAAGGTGGTGGCCAACTACTGGCTGTCGCATGTCTATCCGCCCGAGGTCGGCATCGCGCACCGCGAAGGCGACATCCATGTGCACGACCTCGACATGCTCGCGGGCTACTGCGCCGGCTGGTCGCTGCGCGCGCTGCTGCACGAGGGGCTGAACGGCGTGCCGGGCAAGGTCGAGGCGGGGCCGCCCAAACACATGACCAGCGCGGTGGGGCAGATCGTAAATTTTCTCGGCACGCTGCAAAACGAATGGGCTGGGGCGCAGGCGTTCAGTTCTTTCGACACCTACATGGCGCCCTTCATCCGCCAAGACAAGCTTGCGTTCGACGAGGTCAAGCAATCCATTCAGGAGCTGATCTACAACCTCAACGTTCCCTCGCGCTGGGGCACGCAGACGCCGTTCACCAACCTCACTTTCGACTGGGTGTGCCCCGAGGATTTGCGCGAACAGGTGCCGGTGATCGGCGGCAAGGAATGCGCCTTCACCTACGGCGAGCTGCAGGCCGAGATGGACATGATCAACCGCGCTTACATCGAAGTGATGATGGCGGGCGACGCCAAGGGGCGCGTGTTCACCTTCCCCATTCCCACCTACAACATGACGCCGGATTTCGACTGGGATTCTCCCAACAGCGATCTGCTGTTCGAGATGACCGCCAAATACGGGCTGCCGTATTTCCAGAACTTCATTAATTCGGATTTGAAGCCGAGCATGATCCGCTCGATGTGCTGCCGCCTGCAGCTTGATCTGCGCGAACTCTTGAAGCGCGGCAACGGCCTGTTCGGCAGCGCCGAGCAAACCGGATCGCTCGGCGTGGTGACCATCAATTGCGCGCGCCTCGGGCATCTGTACAAAGGCGACGAAGAGGCGCTGTTCGCGCGCCTGCACGAGCTACTGGAAATCGGCAAGAACAGCCTGGAGATCAAGCGCAAAGTCATCCAGCGCCACATGGATGCCGGCCTGTTCCCCTACACCAAGCGCTACCTGGGCACGCTGCGCAATCATTTCTCCACCCTCGGCGTGAACGGCATCAACGAGATGATCCGCAACTTCAGCGCCGACGAGCACGACATCACCAGCGCCTGGGGGCACGAGTTCGCGTGCCGCTTTCTGGACTATATCCGCGCGCGCATCCTCGCCTTTCAGGACGAGACCGGCCACATGTACAACCTCGAAGCGACCCCTGCGGAAGGCACCACCTACCGCTTCGCCAAGGAAGACCGCAAGCGCTTCCCCGGCATCCTGCAGGCCGGCGCCGACGACATGCCGTACTACACCAACTCATCGCAACTGCCCGTGGGCTTCACCGACGACCCGTTCGAGGCGCTAGAGCGGCAGGAAGAACTGCAACGCAAATACACCGGCGGCACCGTGGTGCACCTTTACATGACCGAGCAGATATCGAGCAGTGTGGCGTGCAAAAACCTGGTGCGCCGCGCGCTCGAGCGCTTCAACGTGCCCTACATCACCGTCACGCCCACGTTCTCCATCTGCCCCAGGCACGGCTACCTCAAAGGCGAGCACAAGTTTTGCCCGCGCTGCGATGAAGACATCATCGCCGGCAAGCGCCTGGAACTCGCCCAGGCTTCATGAATGCTGGACACAGCGACAAACCGCAGCAACCCAAAAATCATCACCAACGAGGAGGCAAACCATGAATGATCTCAGCAATCAAACCCGTCTGGAAACCGTCGCCATCGAACTCAAGGATGAAGAGCGCCAGCCGTGTGAAATCTGGACGCGCGTCATGGGCTACCACCGCCCCGTGACCTCGTTCAATATCGGCAAGAAGGGAGAATTCTACGGACGCAAATATTTCGCCGAAGCGCGCTGCGCTTTGTAAGGGCCGTCGGCAAGCGCGACTTTCCGCTTATAGCGGGGAGAGCATTGTTGCCCATCTTCAGCCGGTGAATCCGCCATGCAATCCTTGAGCATCGGCGGCATCACACCGCTCACCTCCACCGACTATCCCGGCCATCTTTCCGCCGTGGTGTTCTGTCAGGGCTGTTCGTGGCGTTGCGGCTATTGCCACAACGCGCACCTGATACCGCGCAAGTCCGAGACCATGGTTTCATGGCCCTGGGTCAGGCGCTTCCTCGAACGCCGCCGCGGCCTGCTCGATGCCGTGGTGTTCAGCGGCGGCGAGCCCACCTTGCAGCGCGGCCTGCACGATGCGGTGATGGAAACGCGCGCGCTCGGTTACAAGGTCGCGCTGCACACCGCCGGGCCTTATCCGTCGCGGCTTGGCAAGCTGTTGCCTTTCCTCGACTGGGTGGGCATGGACATCAAAGCCGATTTCGAAAACTACGACGCCACCACCGGCGCGCCCGGCAGCGGCATGAAGGCGATGGAGAGCGCGCAGATGCTCATCGGGAGCGGCGTCGATTGCGAATTCCGCACCACGGTGCATCCCGCGCTGATATCGAAAGAACGTCTACTTGCGCTCGCAAAAACCCTCTCAGGCATCGGCGCAAAAAATTATGTGCTACAGGAATTTCGTCCCACCGGCTGCGCCGATGCGGGACTTGCAGCGGTCAACGCGGCGGGGTATGTGGACGACGAGATGTGCGATCTCATTCGGCCGATGTTCGAGACGTTTGCGGTGCGTAGGGGTGAGGGAAGGTAAAAGCCCCCTCGCCCGCTTGGGCGGGAAAGGGCAGGGAGAGGGTGGGAAAGATGCCACGAAAGATAATGCAATGCCCAATAGATCGCGAGTGGTTAGTATCGGAAAATGGAGAAACGATTGAAAGGGCGTGGCATGAATTCTCTGCTCAAGGCAATCAGTTTATTGTCGGTCGAATGGGGTGTTGAATTGTGACTAACCAACATGCCAAGCCACGCTTATAATTGACTAGCGCATATGCCCGGGTTCCGCATTACCAGCACGATCGACGCGGTAGAAACCATAGCGGAAGGCAGCGGCATTCGGGAACTGCCGCGCTTGCGCAAGTTTCACGGTGCGGGCAACTGGAAGAAGAAAAAAGGCGTAGCCTGGATCGTGCTTGAAAACGGCGAGACCTGCCGCGCCGAGATTCACTGGTACGAGGCCCACGGCATCGGCAAGGTGGAATACAAGATAAAGAGGTTCTTATGAGTTATGCGGTGTGTTTGAACAACGAAGGCTACGCGGCCTCCCTGGAGCCGCGCAAGCTGTATGAACTCCTTCCAGACAACGACGCCAAGGCGCGCGGCATGCTGCGCGTGGTGGACGAATCTGGCGAGGACTACCTCTATCCAATCGGCATGTTCGCGCCCCTGCAACTGCCGGAGAATCTCGAAGCGGCTCTTAAGGCTGCGTGAAGGCGCGCGATAAGCGGCATGAGTTCTTTGGTCAAAGCAATCAGTTTTGACCGTGGCCGATGCGGATGGCTCCGCTCGATTCCGCGTTGCGTTGTGTATTTGTGTGTAATACAATGTGAACAGCGCGGCACTCATCAAACGGCTGGAACGTGAAGGCTGGGTGCGGGTAGGCGGCAAGGGCGACCATGCCAAATACAAACATCCCGATAAACCCGGCCACGTCGTGGTGCCTCATCCGCGCAAGGATTTGCCTATGGGCACGCTGCGCAACATCTTCCGGCAAGCCGGATGGGTTTGGAGGTAACCATGCTGTACCCGATTTATATTCATCTGGGCGACAAGCGTCACGCCCACGGCGTCACCGTCCCCGATTTTCCGGGTTGCTACTCGGCGGCGGATAGCTGGGACGAGCTTCCCGAAAAAATCCTGGAGGCCATCGAACTCTATTGCGAAGGCGAAGACATGGACATTCCAGCGCCCACCCCGCTGGAAAAACTCGCCGCCCAATCAAAATACAAAGGCGGCGTGTGGATGCTGATCGATGTCGATGTGTCCCAACTCACCACGCGCCCCGTGCGCCTGAACGTGTCTCTGCCGGAAGGGCTGGTGAAAAGGATTGATACCTACGCCAAGGCCCACCACCTCACCCGTTCGGGTTTTCTGGCCAAGGCTGCGGTGTCCGAAATGGCGGGCGGCAAGGAGCGGGGCTGAAGATAGTGAAACGATTGAAAGGGCGTGGCATGAGTTCTTTGGCTAGAGCAATAAGTTTTGACCGGGACATGATGTGGCGTAATAAAACGTGGTCTGTCCCTTATTGTTCTTATTGTTCCCTAGAGCGCGATACGCCGAAGCTGATCACGCTCCGCGATGTCGTGCTGCACCGCAAGCCATGCTTAAAATTGCGGGCGGGATTGATGAAAGGTGAGTGCTCGGAACCCAACGGCGAACTCGGCATTCGCAACTTCGCGGTATCGCTCGCCGCGCGCGCGGCAGCGTATTTGGCTCGGATCGCCGGAAAGCGTCCCCGAGGTTAGAGAAGCCACGATGGCGAAGCGCGACTATGACACCTTCGCGCGCGCGACAGCTTTTATGATGAAGATTGGCGGTCCGCAAGGACGAACAGTCATGCTGGGAATTAACACAAAGGATTTCGACGCAAAATCCCAAGAGTACTATGCAAGAATTCGCCAAGATATTGAAGCTACCAATTACGAGGTGCTCCAGAAACAGTTTTCTGGTATTCCTGGTAAGACAAGACTTAGCGACAGTGACATGAAGCAACGCTTGTCCGTCATGTACGCGAACTATGGCAAGGATGACAAGCTTAGTCCGGAGGCTATGCTCAATTCCGGTTTGCCAGTGCAATATCTTGTCGGAGAACTCACCCGTATCCGCGAGCGAATGTTTTATCGAATTTCCGATGAGGCCCTGAGTGATATTGAGATGACAAATGCGATTCTCAATACGCTTCGATACAGGGGAAACTAAGGTTCTTTTGGATGGACAAAACGCAGTGGAATCAAGGTGCCAACAGAATTGTTTTCTGCACCACGTAACCCCCACGTTTACCAACCAATCTCATCTTTCTTGAAGGGGACATCATGAAAACCGTGTTTGCAACGCTGATTGCTGTACTGGTCCTTGCGCTTAGCGGATGCGCTTCCTGGTTATCTCATGGCGGCGCCAAACAGGCAGGCAGCATTGTTGATTATCTTTATCCAGATGCGAAAGAAGCGCCGCAGCTAACGCCTTCAGTTACGTATCTACGACCCCCCGTTCGTGTCGGCATTGTTTTCGTACCAGGCGGCGGCTGGGGGACTGGACTTCCCGAGGCTGATAAGACAAAGTTGCTTGAGCGGGTAAAAGCTGCTTTCTTGCAATATGGCTTTATCGGGAATATCGAGGTCATTCCGACGCAATACCTGCGCGCCAAGGGCGGATTTACCAACCTGGAACAGGTCGCCGGCATGTTCAATGTTGAAGTGATGGCGCTGCTTTCATACGACCAGGTTCAATTCAATGACTCTAACTCGCTTTCGGTTCTCTATTGGACGATCATCGGCGCCTACATTATCCATGGCGATCAGTACGACATCCAAACCATGGTCGACACTTCCGTCTTCGACGTTCGCAGCCGTAAGCTGCTCTTTCGGGCGCCGGGCACCAGCCAGATCAAGGGCAGTGCATCGCTTGTTGGTTTTAGCGAGCGATCCCGTGAGGCCCGTCTGGATGGATATAACAAGGCTGTCGAAGAACTGATCCCCCGGCTGCAAGCCGAGTTGAGCGGATTCAGGGAACGCATCAAGACGGACGCCAACTTCAAGGTCGAGAACAAGCCGGGGTACACCGGTGGCGGCGATCTTGGCTGGCTGAGCGTGCTTTTCGCGCTCGTTTTGGGCGGCGCTGCTTATTGGGCCAGGCGCCGGGCATGACGACCATGCGCGTTTCGCTAGCGCTTGCCGCGATCTGCACTCTCTTGGTTATCGCGCCGAGCGACGTCACCGCATGGCTGGCCTTCGATCGCGATGCGATTTTATCCGGGCAAGTCTGGCGCTGCTGGACTGGCCACCTTGTTCACTTTTCATTGCAGCATGCTCTGCCCGATATCGTTGTCCTGTTCGTGGTAACCAGCGTTCTGGAGTATCACGCCGGAAGCCGGGTGGCTGTTTTGGCCTTTCTTGCCGGAGCGCCGCTGATTTCGCTCGGCCTGCTGCTGGCCGTTCCTGATTTTCGCTTGTATGAAGGTGCATCTGGAATCGCGATGCTGATTGGTGTAGCGGCGGGATTCAAACTCTGGCGGGCCGATCATCGCCTACGGGGTATCGTCGGCTTGCTTGCGCTCATAGTGCTTATCAAGATGTTCCTCGACAGCGCTGGCTTGCCAATTTTCACCACTCTGCCCGCAGGCATTCAAGTTGCCTGGCAGGCCCATGCTATTGGAGCGTTGATCAGCTTGTTGTTAGCCCTGAAGGAATTAATGCGGCCAAGCACACATGCTGCTGTCAGCCCAAACCATCAACTGTTGCTGCGCACTCAAAATTGACCAGATAACCGGTGTTATGCGCGTTGAATTTTGACCAGGGTTTTCAACTTATCCTGATGAATTTTTCATCAGGAGCAATGAGTGATTACCACACGGCAAATTTGTTTTGAATCTCGACCGCCTACATCAGCACCACATCAAACTGCTCCTGCGTATACGCGGTCTCGACCTGCAAAGAAATCGGTTTTTTGATGAAGTCCTCGAGCATGGTGAGTCCCTGCGATTCTTCGTCGAGAAAACGGTCGATCACCGATTGCGAGGCGAGGATGCGGAATTCCTTGGCGTCAAACTGGCGCGCCGAACGCAGAATTTCGCGTAGCACTTCGTAGCACACGGTCTGCGCGGTTTTGATTTCGCCGCGCGCGCTGCATGTCGGGCAGGGTTCGCACAGCACATGCGCCAGGCTTTCGCGCGTGCGCTTGCGCGTCATTTCCACCAGACCGAGCTGGGTAAAACCGTTGACGGTAATGCGCGTGCGATCACGCACCAGGGCCTTGTTGAATTCCGCCAGTACGGCATTGCGGTGTTCTTCGCTATCCATGTCGATGAAATCGACGATGATAATGCCGCCCAGATTGCGTAAGCGCAGTTGCCTGGCGATGGCTTGCGAGGCTTCGAGGTTGGTCTTGAAAATGGTGTCGTCGAAGCTGCGCCCGCTGACGAAAGCGCCGGTGTTGACATCCACCGTGGTGAGCGCTTCGGTCTGGTCGAAAATCACGTAGCCGCCTGATTTGAGATCGACGCGCCGCGCCAATGCGCGCTCTATCTCATCTTCCGCGCCAAACAGATCGAACAACGGGCGCTCGCCCGAATACTGCTCCAGGATAACCAAAGCGCGTGGCGTATATTTTTCGGCGAAGCCCAGCATCATCTGGTAGGTCTCGCGCGAATCAACAATAATGCGCTCGGTGGTTTCCGTGACCAGATCGCGTAACGCGCGCGTGGCTAGACTCAAATCCTGGTACAGCAGCGCTTGCGGCACAGCAGTTTTCGATGCTTCGGAAATTCCGCGCCACAGCTTGATGAGGTATTCAATATCGGCGGTGAGCTCGCTATCGGTCGCGCTTTCGGCAACGGTGCGCACGATGAAGCCGCCGCTTTCGCCTGCGGGGAGCAGACTTTGAACCTTGTCGCGCAATTGTTCGCGCTCGGCTTCGTCTTCGATGCGTTGTGATATGCCGATGTGCGCATCACCCGGCAGATAGACCAGCAGACGCCCCGCAATGCTCACCTGCGTGGAAAGTCGCGCGCCCTTGCTGCCGATGGGATCCTTGATGGTCTGCACCAGCAGCCGGTCGCCTTCGTGCAGGATTTTCTCGATGGGCTTCTGCTCTTCATTGCGGTGGTTGGACCAGATATCGGCGACATGCAAAAAAGCCGCGCGCGCCAGACCAATATCGATAAAAGCCGACTGCATGCCCGGCAACACGCGCGCCACACGCCCGAGATAGATGTTGCCCACCAGGCCGCGCCCTGTCACGCGTTCGATATGCAACTCCTGCACCGCGCCTTGCTCCATGATGGCAACGCGCGTTTCCTGCGGTGTGACGTTGATCAGTATTTGTTCGTTCATTTTTTTCTATTCGTTCTTACAAGGCGGGGGTTTCAAAATCCTGCAACAGACGTACTGTCTCATACAAAGGCAGACCCATGACACCGGAATAGCTCCCAGAAAGATGTGATATGAAAGCCGCCGCACGACCCTGGATGGCGTAGGCGCCGGCCTTGTCGAGCGGCTCGCCGGTGGCGACGTACTGGCGTATCTCTTTTTCATCTAGCTGGCGAAACGTCACTGTGCTGCTGGAAACCGCGCTCTGCACGTCCTTGCTGTTGGCTACGGCAATGGCAGTGTGCACTTCATGAGTTTGACCCGAAAGGCGTTTGAGCATATTCACCGCATCTGCGGCATCGGCGGGCTTGCCGAGAATGGCGCCGTGCAGCACCACTGTCGTATCGGCGGCCAGCACCAGGCGGCGCTGCAAGTGGCGCGTCACCATGATGCGCACAGCGGCTTGCGCTTTGAGATGCGCGATGCGCCTCACATAATCCAGCGCCGCCTCATCTTGCAGCGGCGTTTCGTCCACATCGCGCCGGTCATGCGGCAGGACACGCAGCGGCAACAGCTCAAACGCAATGCCCACCTGGCGCAGCAATTCTTTGCGGCGCGGGCTTTTTGAGGCGAGATAAATAGTCTTCACTTACCTACTCGCGGTGATACGGATGATTGTTCAGCAGCGACCAGGCGCGGTAAAGCTGCTCGGCGAGCAGGACGCGCACCAGGCCATGCGGCATGGTACAGGCGGAAAGCGCAATGGTCTGGTGCGCCGATTGTTTCAGCGCACTAGCCAGACCATCGGCGCTGCCGATGATAAAACACGGGGCGTTGCCTTCGCGCATCCAGTCTCCCAGCCAGCCGGACAATTGTTTGGTGGAAATCATCACGCCGCGCTCGTCCAGCACTAAGCGCGTCGCGTTCTTCGGCAGCGCGGCTTCGATGCGCGCCTGTTCGGCGTCGAGCAGTTTTTCTGCCGCCTTGCCCGAGCGCTCCTCGGACTTGATCTCGATAAGCTCGATGCGCGCTTCGGGCGGCATGCGCTTCGCGTAATGCGCAAAGCCGCTGTTGATCCACTCCGGCATCCGCTGGCCCACCGCAATCATGGTGAGCTTCATCGGCGTTCAGGCCTTGGTCTTGCGGCGCGTCGTCGTCGCGGCGGTCTTCTTTGCGCCGCTTGCGGTTTTCGCCCCGGACTTGCTTTGGGCCACGGCCTTGGTCGTGACGCCTGACGTCACGCGCGTTTTGCGCGTGCTTGCGGAAGTTGTTTTTATCTGCGCCTTCGTTTTCACTTTGGTTTTAGTCTTGGCGCTGACCTTGGTCTTAGCTTTCGATTTGGCTTTAGGTTTAGCTTTGGCCTTGGGCTTGGCGGTCGCAGCGCCCGGCGCTTTGACTGCCGCCGGTTTCTTCACTGCAACCTTCTTCAATTCGGGTTTCGGATATTCAATCTTGCCCTCGCGCCACAGTTCTTCCAGGTGATAGTAATCGCGTATCGCCGGCTGCATGACGTGCACCACGATGTCGCCCAGATCGACCAACACCCAGTCGCCGCTTTCTTCGCCCTCAGATCCCACCACACTGGCGCCGAGATCCTTGAGGCGATCCTTGACATTGCTGGCGAGCGCTCTGGTCTGGCGATTGGAATCGCCTGAAGCCACGACCAGATAGTCGAACAGCGAAGTCAGTTTGCTGACGTTGAGCATGACGATATTCTTCGCCTTGATTTCTTCCAGCGCGTCGATGACGGCTGCCTTCATTTTCTTAATGTCCATCGCCCTCCCGGGAGTAAAGATTATGTTGCGCAATATAGTCCAGAACTGCATCCGGCGCCAGATAGCGCGCCGACGCACCGCAACGCAGTTGGGCGCGAATTTGTGTCGATGATATAGCAAGCGGCGTCATCGGGAGCAACATGCTGCGCCCGGCGGGCGATTTGCTCAGATCAGCAGGATTGGATGATACGCGCTGGCGGAACTGCACCATCAATTCTTGTGTAGCATGTTCGCCAAAAGGCGGCATTTCGGCGCGCAAGAATGCCGCGAAATGCGCGAGATCAAACAGCTCCTTGAAGCGATGCCATTGGCCCATGCCCTCTAAGGATTCGCTGCCCATCAGCCAGATCAGCGGAGTTTCACTGCCATATTCGCTGCGCAGTTCGCTGAGCGTATCGAAGGTATAGGTTGACCCCGCGCGGCGCAACTCGCGATCATCCAGCGCGAAAGCGTCATTGCTCGCGATTGCGAGGCTCAGCATTTTCTTGCGCTGCTGCGCCGTCGCAGCCGGAGCTTGGGCTTTGAGATAAGGATTGCCAGCGGGTATGAACACCACTTTTTCCAGGCCGAAAAACTGTTTCGCCTCCTGCGCCAGGCGTAGATGGCCGACATGCACCGGATCAAAGCTGCCACCGAAAAAAGCGTAAGGCTTCAGCACGAATCAGCCACGGATATGACCGTCGCCCAGGACGATCCACTTTTGCGAGGTGAGACCTTCAAGACCGACCGGGCCGCGTGCGTGCAGCTTGTCGGTGGAAATGCCGATCTCCGCGCCCAGGCCATACTCGAAGCCATCGGCGAAGCGCGTCGAGGCATTGACCATCACTGAACTCGAATCGACCTCGCGCAAAAAACGCATGGCGTGCGCATGGTTTTCGGTGACGATGGTATCGGTGTGCTGCGAGCCATATTTTCCGATGTGCGCGATGGCGGCGTCTATTCCCGCCAGCGTGACTATGGCAATCACAGGCGCCAGATACTCGGCGTAATAATCTTCCTCGCTCGCATCTTGTAGCCCTGAAATGCCTGCGGATTCAAGCACGGTCCGGCTCTGCGCGCAACAACGCATTTCCACGCCCTTGGCGGCGTAGATTTTTCCGATCAGCGGCAACACCTGCGGCGCAATGCTTTGCGCCACCAGCAGTGTTTCCATCGCGTTGCACACGCCGTAGCGCTGGGTTTTCGAGTTGTCGGCAATGCGCAGCGCCTTGGCAATATCGGCCTTGTCGTCAATATACACATGGCACACACCGTCAAGATGTTTGATGACGGGAATTTTCGCTTCCGCCGAAATGCGCGCGATGAGGCTCTTGCCGCCGCGCGGCACAATCACATCGACATATTGATGCATGCTGATAAGCTCGCCCACCGCAGCGCGGTCTACGGTGTCTATGACCTGCACCGCAGTTTGCGGCAGACCGGCGCTGCGCAAGCCCGCATGCATGCAGTTTGCGATGGCGCGATTCGATTCAAGCGCCTCCGAGCCGCCGCGCAGAATGCAGGCGTTGCCCGACTTGAGGCACAACGCAGCCGCATCGGCCGTCACGTCGGGGCGCGATTCATAAATGATGCCGATAACGCCGAGCGGCACGCGCATCTTGCCGACCTGGATGCCCGAGGGACGGAACTTGAGATCGCTGATTTCACCCACCGGATCAGCCAGCTCCGCCACCTGTCTTAAGCCCTGCGCCATGTCCTCCACCGACTTGGCGCTCAGCGTCAGCCGGTCGATAAAAGCCGCGTCGTTGCCCGCAGCCTTGGCGCGCGCCACGTCGCGCGCGTTAGCCGCGACTATGGCGTCGCTGGCGGCGAGCAGCGCATCGGCGGCGGCCAACAGCGCGGCATTTCTGGCGCCAGTGCCAGACTTGGCCATCTCAAGGGCCGCCGCGCGCGCGACCTGGCCCACACCTGTCATGTAAGTCTTGATGTCGCCAACTGCTGCGGTGTTGTGCATGGTTGTCACTTCGTTTTCCACCTTGTGTGCCGTCTGCATCAGGCGGCCTCCTGTAATATTTTTTTGCCCGCGATGGTGCAGCCAAGTTGTTTTAGACCCAGCCACACATCGTTGTGGTTCAGGCCCTTAATCATGCGGTCTATCTCGGCGGCGTGCAACAGGGCGGCGTGCAGCGATGGTATTGAGTGGCGGCGCGCAGTGCGCTGCAACTGCTGCTCTTTTTTCAGCCCCACCCGTTCTAATCGGTCTGAGACAATCACTGTTGGCACAGAGAATCATTCAGCCGGTATCCTACGAGCCACTATGGCGCCACCAACTGCACTGGAACCGGCGTGATCGCATCTACTGCCTTGCTTACCGGCATGGTAAGGTACTGGTTCCTATTGGTTGGGTAAAAACGGTTATAAACTAAGCCGAACCATAGCATCGCTTGACTGCGCGCTTTGATGACCGTGGACGGAACAAATTTACCGGTGAGAGAATCCACCTGAGATATCTTGGGCAGAACCTGGTAGCTGTCAGGCTGATTAAACCCTGCTCCTCTGGCGTAAAGACGCAAGGTGAACGTGCTGGGATTGACCAGTAGCGCCAGGCGCGCAAACCGCCCTTGCGGAATAGGGTTGATGTCCGCGACCTTGCCGCCGCTCAGAAATACTTCGAAGTTGATGTCGCCGCCCTCGACTTTTATGTCGGCAGGTAAGTTGTACTTGCCGTTGTTGTCTATATCAATGATGTTAAAGGGGAACTGCGTGATGTTGTCGATGATGTCCTGATAATAGTAGTACGTATCTTCCAGGACAAACAGGTCGGTGTTGTTCATGACGGTGACAAAAGTCGGTTCAGCAATATCCACAGTGCCGACGGCCACGGCGTCCAGCTCTTCTCCCAGCTTGCCGCGATAGACGACTTGAAGAAAAAGATCGGTCGCGTTCATGGGAATCGGATCGGTGAAAGTGAAGGTTAATTCGCTCTGCGCGTCAGCCGCCAGCGACAGCAGCGGCTGCGGTGACGACACGACGATAAATTCTTCGGCAGTGCGGTAGTTGGGGCAAGGCGCAGTCGAGTTGCCGGCAGCGTCCTCGATAAACTCGCCGGAAAGATCGGGTTGATAGCAATTGTTGCGGTGAAATTTAGCCACGGCAACGAGGGTTCCATTGGTCATCGCTTCGTTGGGCGTGGTGTTGGTGACCAGGGCTTTGACGGTGGTGAAACCGGCTGCGGTGGCGTGATCGGCGACGGCGTAGGCGCCTAGCGCGGGCAGCTCGATCTTGAAGCTGCCGCGAAAGAAATAGTTGATGAGACCGGCAGAGTAGGAAACCGCTTTGGGTATCAATGTTTCGTGCGCCGCATCGAAGTTGAAGCGGTTAAGCGCGAACAGCCGGTCAGCATAGTAAATCGACGTGCCATCGCTGTCGTTGTAGACGACTCTCAAACCCTTGGCCTGCATGTCTTGATCGAAAATCGACAGGGTGGAAGCCTTAGGAGTCAGCGGCGTCGGATACATCATCATCTTGCAATTTACGCCGGCGGTGCTGCACAGGTTCAGGATGCCCGTAGGAACCGATGTGCCTTGCGCGGCGTAAAGTTCATCGATTGTGTAAGGCTTGGGCGCTCCCGGCCTGGGAGATTGGTATCCCGTGGTACTGGCTTGGCCTTGATACATTCTAAAATTGGTGCCTTGGCTGACGAAGTTACGATTCGTGAACTCGGCGAGCCCGCTGCCCGCCGCATTCTTCCAGAAATCGCGTGCGGTTTTGAATTCCGCGGGGCCGGGGTATACAGCGGCGGCTTGCGCATTACGGGCAAGTCGTTTGATGTTGGCTATTACTGCGTCATTTGTGCGATTAGCATTGTTACCATAAGCCTCATATTTGCTGGGATTATAGAGACCTTTACATTCTATGATGCCGATATCGCAATGGAGATCGTTGCGGACATGCTGTGGCTGCGCCATGTCCTGGATGTGGTGCACCACTTCCCCTAACGAACGAAATGTCTGCCCCCAATTTGCCTCCCTTGCTGCCGCATTTGGATATGTCAGCGCGATGTACATATAGTTTCTGGCATCCTTGAACGAATAAGATTGCTCGCCGATTTCGCTGCGGTCCTCTAGCGCCCAGGAAGGCGAGGTAATCGTAGGAAACACATAGGGAACTCCTTCGGTTCCAAAGACATTCGCGGCCAGACCACTGATCGGATCAAAAAAATGATTTATCGCTCGGGTGCCGTCATCTTCCACCAATGCTCCCAGCCTGAATAACGCGGGAATTGTGCCCTTCGTGCCGCTAACTCCGTCGGTAAACTCATCTTCGAGCCTACGTAGGTCGGTGTGCGGGAATAGCTGGTTCGAGGCAAATGGCTTCAAACCGAGGTTCGGCAACACATTGGGATCGGTCACCAATACCGAGTTGTCTACCGCCGCATCCATTATCAGACTATGAGTGTATTTGGGATCATAGGCAAATGACCCGCTGGCGCAAAAAGCGACGGAAATTGCTGCGCATAACCGCAAGAATGCTTTCATTTGATGTACTCGCTGAAGAATTGTTCGGGAGGGCGGCAGGCAGTACGGAGGTCAAGTGTGTGATTTTTCTCTGCGGCTATGAGCTTTGGGTAGAACGACTTCGCATAGTCGTACTTCGGATCGTTGGCGCGGATCACGTCCTTGTTGGCGTAGAGTTCTTTGTCCATTGTGATGATCGCCCTTGGAATATTTTCGTAGGAGCAGGGGTCCGTCAAGAGCGAGCCTAGCGTTCCTATGACAGCCGAATAGGCGTTATCAATATTCTCCGCATACTTTTTGGCGTCGCCCTTAAATTTTGATAGCTCGATCTTCTGGCCGTTCATAAAAAAATTGCGCGTCGATGGCCCATGCCACCCTTCCATAAAAGTGTCGTGCTCGCGCGCAAGCGGCCGGTACCGGTAACCGCTCTTGAATAAGATGACAACCGGGTCAATGTTTTTCAGCCGCGCTTCTGGGGGCAGATGTTTAGGCACCTCTTTCGGCCCCCAACCCGTAAAATAGAAGCGACCGTTCTTGTCGGTAACCGCCTCGCTGACAGTGAGTGTGTCGCTGCCCCCGCCCTCCAGACCATAGGAAAGGCCCCAATGGGCGACAACGTTGACTCCCTCCAAGGGCTGCTTCGTCTCGGCATCCACCACCCAGGCTTCGATCGGCTTGGCCGAGTAGGAATTGGAGCAGGCTTGTAGTGGCGCCAGGAAGCCGACAATGACCAGCCATCTCGTCATTGCTGCGCATAACCGCAAGAGTGCTTTCATTTGATGTACTCGCTAAAGAATTTTTGGGGGGGGCGGCAAACTGAGAGAGGGCCAAGAGAAACGTGATTTCTCTCAGCGGCGAGAAGCTTTGCATAGAATGTCTCCGCATAGTCACGGTGGATCAATTCCTTGTGGGCGTAGAGTTCTTTGTCCAGGGTGATGAGCATCCTCGGAATATATTCGTAGGAGCAGGGGTTGGTCAAAAGCGAGCCAAGCGTGAACTCGACAGCCGAATTGGCATTTTCAGTATTCCCCGCATATTTTTTTGCGTCGCCCTTAAATTTCGATAATTCGATCTTCTGGCCGTTCATAAAGAAGTTGCGAGTCGAGGACCCCCGCCCCCCCTCAGTAGAATTGTCGTGCTCGCGCTCCAGTCTCAAATACCGGTAGCCGCTCTTGAATAAAATGATGGTCGGATCGCGGTTTTTTAGGCGCGCTTCGGAAGGCAGATTTTTAGGCACCTGTTTCGGTCCCCAACCCGGAAAATAAAAGCGACCGTTCTTGTCGGTAACCGCCTCGCTGACGGTGAGTGTGTCGCTGCCCCCACCCTCCAAGCCATATGAAAGCTCCCAATGGGCGACGACGTTGACTCCCTCCAAGGGCTGCTTCGTCTCGGCATCCACCACCCAGGCTTCAATCGGCTTGGCCGAGTAGGAGTTGGAGCAGGCTTGTAGTGGTACCAAGAAGCCGACAATGACCAGCAATCTCGTCATTGCCACGCATAACCGCAAGAATGCTTTCATTTGATGTACTCGCTGAAGAATTTTTTGGGAGGGCGGTAAGCAGTACGAAGGTTGAGATCATGATTCGGTCTTCGGCTAGGAACTCTATCTTTCGGGGTTAACATGAAATTGTCTTTTCTGCGGCGTAAATTTCGTCACCTAACTGGTACCGGTTCGTCCGGCGTAGGGAGTTGATTAAAAAAGGAGCGCCTTATTGGTCGTGACCGCGCACTTGGTCTCGGCACATGATCAACCAGAGCGCAAAAAACGCCAAATGGATTAAGGCGGCAATGACCCACGCGGGATTGTTGATGACCAGGTACAGCATGAATGGAAGTATGCACACAGTTGCTACTCCCATGCCAATGCGCAGCATGAGCGCGTTGAGTTTAATAAGGGCACTAAGAAAACTGAATAGGAAGAACGCAATTAGCAAGGCCACCATTAGAACGACAAGAATTGACGGGCCAACACCGAATCCGCCCATGGCGAACGCGAACATGATTATTGCTGCCCAACCAAGAACGCCACAGAGGCTCAAAAACGCAACAACTAAGCGCAGTATTTTGTCACCATTGCGTGGCATATGCATTGATGCTCCTAAGCCGGACGAACCGGAATCAATCACGTGATCGAAAAATTTACGCCACAGAAAAGACTCGACGGTGCCAGCGATTATTGTACGATCCACCGAGTCACACCCGCTCAACTGTTCCTGCGTATGCAGGTTGATTTAGAGATTTGCGTGTCGAGGGCCCATGCCACCCCTCCATAAAATTGTCGTGCTCGCGCGCAAGCGGCCGGTACTGGTAACCGCTCTTGAATAAAATGACAGCCGGGTCAATGTTTTTCAGCCGCGCTTCTGGGGGCAGATGTTTAGGCACCTCTTTCGGCCCCCAACCCGGAAAATAGAAGCGACCGTTCTTGTCGGTAACCACCTCGCTGACGGTGAGCGTGTCGCTGCCCCCGCCCTCCAAGCCATACGAAAGGCCCCAATAAGCGACAACGTTGACGCCCTCCAAGGGCTGCTTCGTCTCGGCATCCACCACCCAGGCTTCAATCGGCTTGGCCGAGTAGGAATTGGAGCAGGCCAGTAGTGGCGCCAGGAAGCCAATAATGACCAGCAGCTTCGTAGTAGGAAAATGGAACATGAGAGTCGCCTCACATTTCGTCGATGCGCCAAACACCATCGACATCTCGCAGGAAGTACACGAGAAATATCTCATAGACACCGTTGTTCAGTCGCCTGATGGCGAATTCCCCCATACCGGAGGAAATGCTCGCACTCGTGAGTGGCGAATAAGACGCGATAATTTCCGGCATGTAGGGCATCAGCACATCAAACACCGGCCCGTATTTGGCCTGTGCCTGCACGTTCAGGTAGCGCAGGGCCGCAGCCTTGTCTCCCGCAAGCAGCGCATCGTTCATGCCGCTCCAAGTCGCCTTGAGCATCTGATCCAACTGCGCCGGGTCTTGCACCACGATGGTGAATGTTTTGGTGGCTGTGGCGCCCAAACTGTCGGTGATGGTCACCGTGGGCTGATACACGCCCGGCGTCGTGTAGTTGATCTTGAACAGCACGGCAGGGTTGCTTTGATCGAGCGTGCCGCCTGGGTTGCTCACGCTCGCCGTATAAGTGCCCGTCACGCCGCTGGCCGTGAACGTGACCGTCAGAGGCGCCAGCCCTTGCCATTGATCGGCGGTGATGGCGACCGGTGAGGCGGGGGCCGGGTTAGCGGTAACCGTAATGCTGTGCACCGCCGTTGCGCCCGCCGGGGTGGTGACCTGCGCCGTGAGGGTGTTGCTGCCCGCAATGAGTTCCACCTGGGCATAGAAGTTTCCGCCGCCATCGACTGCCGCTGCCACGCCGTTCACGACGACGCCGGAGTTGGCCGGGGCCTGGAAGGCGCCGCTCACTGTGACGCGGTTGTCGTTGATCATCGCCCCTGCTGCCGGGCTGGTGATGGTCACCGCCACCGCAGCGGTCACCGTGATGGGTGTGGCTGGCGTGGTGCTGACACCGCCATCGCTGGTGGTGGCTTTGGCGCTGATGGCGTGGCTGCCTACGCTGGCGTTGGCGTAGTTAAAGGTGGCAGACAGGGCGGAGGCAGTCCCATTTACCGTGCCCACCAAGGTTGCGCCATCGAAGAACTCTATCTTCGCAATGGTTCCGCTGGTGGTCGATGCGGTGGCGGCGAGGGGGATGGTGGCAGTGTTCTCAAACGTCGCGCCGGATGCAGGACTGGTGAGGCTGATGGCAGGGGGCGGTGGTGCGGTCACCGTTACGCTCACCGCTGTCGTCGTTGCTGTCGCGCCCCTGCTGTCGGTAGCCTTGGCAGTGATTGCATAATTGCCCGCAGGGACATTCGTCCAAGTGTAGGTATAGGGCGCAGTGATTGCCGTGCCGAGCAAGGTTGGGCCATCGTAAAAATCGACCTTGGCTATCGTCGCCCCGGATGCTGCTGTCGCATTGGCTGCGAGCACGATTGTGGCAGGGCTGTAGAATGCCGATCCATTAGCAGGCGATGTGAGGCTGACCGATGGCGGAGGTGGCGCCGTCACTGTCACCGTGACGGGGGCCGATAGCGCCCAGCCACCGGATCCATAGGCATGAGCCATCAACGAATGCGCGCCAGCAGTGGCGCTGTTCCAGATCAAAGTGTAGGGGCTCGAAAACGCTACGCCGATCTGATTCGGCCCGTCATAAAAAGTCACATAATTGATAGTAGAGCTGCCAAACGGAATAGCACTTGCAGTGAGCGTGATCGGCGACGACGCAATAAAGCTTGCGCCGTTGGCGGGTGCAGAAATCGAAACCGTGGCAGGCGTAGCTGTCGCGGTATTGACGACAAACCGGACAGGCAGGGTGGACGTGGTGTGTCCATTGCTATCACTGGCTTTCGCCCAGACGGTGTAGATGTTCGGCGCCAACGCCCCCAAGGGGTAAACCATGTAAAAACTTGACACAAGCGGGGGAGTGGTCAGATTCCAGTAATTGCTGGGGTTGACATTGCCTGTATAGATATAGACGGTATTCAAGGTATTGCCGGTTGCGGAGTTGGCAGTAATGGTGACGTTCGCATTGGTATAGGTATTGCCCGAATTCGTCACGAAAGCGGCGCCATCGGCGATACCTGTAAGCGTGACGCTCGGCAGTCCATTCGGGTCGGCGATATTGATCGTAACGTTTACCGAGGTGCTGGGATAGTTGTTGGTATCGCCGTTATAGGTTGCGGCCAGGTAATGGCTGCCCGCCGAGAATTGGCTGGTTGTTAATGTCGCCGAGGCGCCGGATAGGGTGACAGTGCCGAGCGCTGACGCACCCTCCATGAAAGTCACCGTTCCCGTGGGAGAGTTGCCGGTAACGCTTGCCGTCAGGGTAACCGGACTGCTAACGACCCCGAGCATTGGTGTGACCGTAAGCACGGTGTTGCTGTCTCTGTTCTCGTTGATTTTGACGACAAAGGCGCTGATGCCGGGGCTCGTGCCTATGGACCTTTGAAACGCGCCTACCGTGGTCGGGAAATCCGACCTGTCGGTGGCGCCCGTGACGTAGGCGGAACCTATCGCATCCACGGCAATTCCGTTCCCGGTTGAAGGATAGGCATATACCCCAGGCGGCTTTGCGGCCAGCGTTTGACCACCCAGGATTGTCGAAAAGAGCAGATTGTTTCCCGCTGACGACAACTTCGCGACAAAAATATCATCGTAATCGCTGGTGAACTGTGAAACCAAGGGTCTCACCAAAGGAGTTAGGTTGGAACCTGTCGGGCCTGTGATCCAGATGTTGCCTGCCTGATCAAGCGCGATCGCGTTACCTTGTGTATGTGCAGAAAAGCAAGTGAAAGCGTTTGTGCAATTCAGACCATCACCGTATCTTGTAAAGTATCCAAGCTGGCTGCCGTCGGCGCTCAGTTTCGCGACGAAGGCATAAGTGCTGCCAGACACGGCTGAATTTAAGCCAAACGCCTTGTAGCTGCCAGTGAAGTTGGGGATGGATAAGTTAAAGTCAGACTTGCCCGTGACATAGACATTGCCTGACGAATCCAATGCCAGGCCAAAAATCTCCAATGCGCCCGCTGTGCCGAGGTAGGTGCCATATACGAGGGCGGTTCCTGACGGGTTGATCTTTTTGACAAAGCCTGAGCGCGTATGTAGACCAGTATAAATGTTGGCGGGATTGGGAATAACCGTCTGAAACGCGCCCGGTGTGACCTGTAGAGCGGTTGAAACTGTACTGCCCGCCACATAGGCATTTCCCAAGCTATCCACCGCAATCGCTTGGGCGGAAGCAATCTGACTATCAACTGTCGATCCAGGCACATCGATATCTATGGAATAGACCAAACTCGTACCGGTTGGATCCAGCTTCCATACTCTGCTACCCCCTGCCATATAAGCGCTGCCCGCAGCGTCCACGGCAATCCACCCGAACATTCCCGGAAAATTGGCCAAATACATTAAGGCGTTGCCGTCTCGGTTGAGTTTAGCGATACCTCCGTCGGGTGCATTTACAAAGGCATGCCCGGTGTTGTCTACCGCGATAGAATAAATTTCCGTGTCATACGCCGCTCCTACAAAATAGGTCGAGTAAAGCAGCGCCGTACCGGACTGGTTTAGCTTGGACACAAATCCCATTCTGCCAATCGGCGGCGATTGTCCGATTGTGTCGTATGCGGTCGGCGTTGTCGGGAAATCTGTCGCCTTTGTCCAGCCCGCGACGAATGCTTCACCACAGCGGCTGAGGGCGATGGCGTTCGCTTCCGTTCCTTGCGTTGTTCCACCGAGATAGGTTGAATACACCAATACCGGATCGATCACCAGCGCATAGCGGGTGTCGTATTTGCCCACCTTGAACGTGACCTCATTGGCGGCGACAATCTGGTAGCGCGCCTTGACGGGGCGGCGCTGCCCATCTATATCCTGATAGGCGACGGGTTCTTTCTGTACCAGCGTGCCGAGTGCAGTCTTGAGCAGCAGATCGCCGTTGCGATTAAGCGAAAGTTTGTCGACGCCGCCGAGCGCAAAGCGTATCGCGCGCGGGTTCGCGCCTGGGGCGACGTGCAGATCATATTCGAGCTTGCCTTGCGTGCCGTAATAGACCTCGTCGATACCTGGATACAAGTCGTGGTATCGCACCTTGGCGAAGTGTGGCACGTTGGTATGCCAGGCGGCGGAATCACTGCCGATGAGGTAATTGCTCTTCTCTTCAACCGGGTCAACGCCGGTGACAAGCGGATTGCGATTTGCACCGATGAAGCGCATACGTACCGCAACGTCTTGGGTGTTATGTGTCGCGAATTGCGAAAGGGGAAGATCACGGCCCGGCTTCGTAAGGGACCGACTAGAGGGCTGACTCTGCAAGGCAAGCACACGCTCAGCGTCGGTCAGAAAAAACTGGTATCCGGCGCCACGCGCCTGAAACCGCACAGCGGCGTGGGTTTGGCCAGCATTGGCCTCGAAGGTCATAGGCAACTTGCTAAGATCGGCCAGCTTTGTCGGCGATTCGTTAGCCGCTAACGGTGGGGCTGCTATACAACTATCCACGCCGTCTGCGCCTGTCACGGTTACGGTAATGGGAGCAGAAGTTGCTTTGGCGCCATTGCTGTCAGTGACCACCGCAGTCAACGCTTGACGGCCCGCTGACGCATTGATCCAGGTGAAATTGTAGGGTGCGCTCGTTGCAGTCCCCAGCAGTGTTCCTCTGCTATAAAAATCCACTTTACTCACAGTGACGCCGCTGGCAGATGTCGCTGCCGTCGCGGTAATCGGGATCGTAGCTGACGCCGGGTAACTCGCACCGGAAACAGGCGATGTAATGGAGACCGATAATGGCTGGACGATGGTAACTGTCACCGGAGCTGATGTGACTACCGTTCCACCGCTATCTGTCGCCTTGAGTAAAAAAGTAAAGCTCCCGGGATAGGCCATGGGCCCAAACGACAGTTGGGTACTCGGCGGGTACGCTCCGTTCGAGTTTGAGTTGAGGAAATACTCAATCAGGGTGATGGTTTTTCCCGACGCTACAGTGGTGCTAAAGACGATGGGAATGACAGCGCCTACGGAATAAGTTGTGTTGTTGATTGGCGATGTAATGCTGACCGATGTTTGCGCCGTTGCTGTGACTGTTACGCTGACTGCGGTGGAGGTGGCTGTCGCGCCCTTGTTATCGGTCGCCTTGGCGGTGAGCGAGTAGTTTCCCGTGGCGACATTGCCCCAGGTGTAGCTATAAGGCGCGGCGGTGACGGATTTCAGGAGTGTCGCGCCGTTGTAGAAATCAACCTTGCTGATGGTTGCCCCCGCAGCGGCGCTGGCGCTGGCGGCGAGCGTGATGGAGGCGGGCGCCACATAGCTCGCGCCGCTGGCCGGTGCGGTGAGGCTGACTGTCGGCGGTGTGGTTGTGGCGGTTGTGACTGTCACTGCGACGGCGCTCGAGGTGGTCACGCCGCCGGAGTTGTCGGTGGCTTTGGCGGTGAGCGAATAACTTCCGGCGGCGACGTTGCTCCAGGTGTAGGTGTAGGGAGAGGTCGTATCCGTGCCGAGCAGGGTAGTGCCACGGTAGAAATCGACCTTGGCTAGCGTGCCGTCGCTATCGGCTGCGTTGGCGCTGATGACGATGCTTGCCGGGGCGGAATAGCTCGCATTATTCGCAGGGGCGGTGATGCTGACGGTGGGTGCAACGTTGGTCTTGACGGTGATGGCGATGGCGGCAGAGGTGGTGACTGCGCCTTTGCTATCGGTCGCCTTGGCGGTCAGGGAATAGTTGCCGATGGCGACATTGTTCCAGGTGTAGGAATAGGGAGACGACGTATCGGTGCCGAGCAAGGTCGTGCCCCGGTAAAAATCCACCTTGCTGATGGTTGTGCCGCTCGAAGGGGTTGCAGTGGCGGTGATAGTGACTTTTGCGGGGGCGCCAAAGTTGGCGGCGGCGGCAGGCGAGGTGAGGCTGACGGCAGGGGCGGCGTGGGCGTTTTGCCCGCTCGCGCCTATGAGCATTGTCAGACACGCAGCCGCAATCAAAGCAAATGATTTCATCGCTACCCTCGATTGTTTTAATGATACAGGTGGAGTGGATTTAGGGGGATTTCTGAATCAGTTCTGATTTGCCATTCTCGCGCACGCAGGAAGACACCAGATCAGAAGTTCCCTGTATGAATTGTTGTGTTGCAGTGTAGCAAGCGAAAAAAGAAATAGAAAGGGAAAACAGCGCGAAAACAGCGTGATTTTCGTCAGCGCGATTTCTTGAGCGCGCGAATTTGTCGTGTTTTGGCGACAGCTAGACTCAATGGTGATCCCAAGTTTACAGGTCGCGCACCACTCGCCCTACCGTTGAGAAAGGGTCTGGGAATCGAATGTATTCGAACAGTCGCAGACTCCTGCCTACCCTCTCTCCCAGCCTCTCTCACGCAAGCGGGAGAGAGGAGACTCTCACTTGGGGGAGAGGAGAGGTTCTCGCTTTGGGGCCAGAGGAGACTCTCGTTCTATATCAGATTCGTTGCCTGCATCAGGCGGCTTCCTGTAATATTTTTTTGCCCGCAATGGCGCAGCCAAGTTGTTTTAGCCCCAGCCACACATCGCTGTGGTTCAGGCCCTTAATCATGCGGTCAATCTCGGCGGCGTGCAACAGGGCGGCGTGCAGTGATGCTATCGAGTGGCGGCGCGCAGTGCGCTGCAACTGCTGCTCTTTCTTCGGCCCCAGCGCACGACCGGAGCGTGTCGCGCCCGCGACACGCAGGAGCTGGCGGATTTCATTACTCAGTACCCACAGAATCAGCGGCGGCGCTTCGCCTTCAGCCTTCAATCCATCGAGGATGCGCAGGGTGCGCAGCACGTCGCCCTCGTGCACCGCATCGGCGAGTTGAAACGGGTTGTAGCGTGACACATCCAATACGCAATCCTTAACCTGCTCAAAGCGCACCGCGCCTTCGGGAAGCAGCAGCGCGAGTTTGCGAATCTCTTGCATCGCGGCGAGCAGATTGCCTTCCACCTGATCGGCCAGAAAATCCAGCGCTTCGGGCTCGGCTTTTTGTTTCTGCAACGCGAGCCGTCCGGCAATCCATTGCGCCAGTTGCGCCCGTTCCACGGCGCGCGCTTCGATCAACACGCCGGCCTGCTCCAGCGCTGCGAACCACTTGGTTTTCTGCCCTTGCCAGTCGATGTTCGGCAAGGTGATGATGCTTACGGTGTCGGCCGGCAGACGCTGGCAAAATTCCTCGATCACGCGGCTGCCTTCCACGCCGGGTTTACCGCCGGGGATGCGCAACTCCAGCACCCGCTGCGCGGCAAACAGAGACTGGCTCGCGCCCGCCATCAGCAGGCTGTTCCAGGCAAAGCCCGACTCGGCAGTGAATATCTCACGCTCAACGTAGCCCGCTTGGCGCGCCGCCTTGAGCAACGCATCAGCGACTTCAAGCGTCAACAGCGGCTCAGCACCATACAAAACATACAGCGCGCCGAGCTGCTTGGGGAAGCGCTGCAAAAATTGTTCGCTCGATACTCGCATCAGGAGGCGCGCTTCACTTGCGACAGGCGGCGCAAAATCTGCTGCACCACTTCGGCTTCCATGTCGCGATAGAGCAGCGCCTCTTCCTGCTGCTTGGCGAGCACGAAGGCGTCGTCGAAAGACATGATGCGTGTCAGATTGACTTCGCTAGTGGGAATCAGCACTTCGCCCTTGGCGTCGATGAGTTGAAACGCAACGCGCAATTTAAGCTGGAACTCGCGCACCCGGCCCGCGCCGGATAGCGAAAGGATGATCTTGTCGCGGCTATCGACAGAAATGACCAGCCGCGCATCGGTGCTGTTGACATTTGGCGCCACGCTCGCCACAAGCTTGGTGGTAGTGAGTTGCAGCTTGCGCGTCAGATCCGCCGCGATCGGCGAGCCTCGCGGCGCGTCGATATGGATAGCGTTAAACGGGATCAGCACATCACCGCGCAACTGGAAACCGCAGGCGGCGGGTAGCAGGCAAAGCACACTGATGCACAGCGCGCGTGCCATGCTGCCACTTTTCATCGTAGTGTTACACCACGACATTGACCAGCCTCCCTGGGACCACAACGATTTTTTTGATGGGCTTGCCTTCGGTGTGGCGCTGCACGCCCGCATCGCCTAGAGCCAGTTGCTCGATGGCCTCTTTGGCGGCGGCCTTGGGTACGCGGATGTTGCCACGCAGTTTGCCGTTCACTTGCACCACCATGTCAATTTCATCCTGGTCCAGGGCCGCCGCATCGGGCTCGGGCCACGGCGCGTCGAGAATATCGCCGTGAACCAGCGCATAACCCAGATCGCGCCACAACTGGTGGGTGATGTGCGGCGCGACCGGGTAGAGCATGCGTAGCAGCATAGACAAACCCTCGGCCAGCGCTGCATCCATGTTGGCGTCGGCGCCGAATTTTTTCTCATCCAGGGCGTTGAGCATAATCATGGCGGCAGACACCACGGTGTTGTACTTCAAGCGCCGGTAATCGAAATTGCCCTGCTTCAATGTGGCATGCAGAGTGTGGCGCAGATCCTTGACTTCCTTTGTTGCGCCGCTCCAGTTGGCGTGGGTTACCGCCGATTTGATGTGCTGACGCTGTTGATAAGCATAATCCCATAGGCGACGCAAAAAGCGGAACACGCCCTCAGCGCCTGCATCGGACCACGCGGCGCTGAGCTCCGGCGGACCGGCGAACATGACATAGGCGCGCGCCGTGTCAGCGCCGAAACGCTCGATGATGTCCTTGGGCTCCACGACATTGTTTTTGGATTTGGACATTTTTTCTATACCGCCCAGCGTCACCGGCAGCCCGTCGTCTTTGGCGATCGCGCCGCTAATCCTGCCTTTTTCATCGTGGCGAATCTCGATTTCGGCGGGGTAGTACCAGCGTTTCTTTCCGCCCGCATCGTCGCGATAGAAGCACTCGGCCGACAACATGCCCTGGGTAAATAGATTAGTGAAAGGCTCGTCGAATTTCACCAAACCCAAATCACGCATCACCTTGGTCCAGAAGCGCGCATAAAGCAGATGCAACACGGCATGTTCGACGCCGCCGATGTATTGATCCATCGGCATCCAGTAGTCATTGCGCGCATCGACCATGGCAAGTTTCGCGTCCGGCGAGCAGTAGCGCATGTAATACCAGGCGGAATCGACGAAGGTATCCATGGTATCGGTCTCGCGCCGCGCGGGTTTGCCGCACGCCGGACAGACGCATTGCAGGAAGCGTTGGTCTTTGTTGAGCGGGTTGCCGCTGCCGTCGGGCACCAGGTCTTCCGGCAACACCACCGGCAAATCTTGTTGCGCCACCGGCACCGCCCCGCAGGCGTCGCAATGGATAATGGGAATCGGCGTTCCCCAATAGCGCTGCCGCGATATACCCCAATCGCGCAGGCGGTATTGGATTTTCTTTTCGCCACCCAGGCTGTGAGTTTGCGCGGCGACGTAATCGATGGCTTGTTCGTAGCGCATGCCGTTCATCGCAGCAGAATTGATGCACACACCATAGTCGGCGTAATGCGGCTGCCAGGCATCGGTCGAATAGGCTTTACCCGTGTCGATGACTTGTTTGATCGTCAGTCCATATTTTTTGGCGAACGCGAAATCACGTTCGTCATGCCCCGGCACACCCATGACCGCGCCATCTCCGTAGCTGATGAGCACGTAGTTGCCGACCCAGACATCAATTTTTTCTTGCGTGAGCGGATGCGTGACGCTGAGGCCGGTGGGCATGCCTTTTTTTTCCATGGTCGCCAGATCGGCTTCAGCAACGCCGCCTTTTTTACATTCTTCGATGAAAGCGGCGAGCGCCACATTGTTGCGCGCTGCGGCAGTGGCGAGATCATGTTCCGGCGCCACTGCGCAGAACGTGACGCCCATGATTGTGTCGGCGCGCGTGGTGAAAACGTAAAGTCTGCCGTCATCGATGAGCTTGCCGTCGGTGTCATGAATCTGGTGTGGAAAAGCAAAGCGCACGCCGGTTGATTTACCTATCCAGTTTTCCTGCATCAGGCGTACGCGCTCAGGCCAGCCGGGAAGTTTGTGCACCACATGGTCGAGAAGTTCTTCTGCATATTGCGTAATGCGCAGGTAATAGCCGGGAATTTCGCGTTTTTCCACCAGCGCGCCCGAGCGCCAGCCGCGCCCGTCGATCACCTGTTCATTGGCGAGCACCGTTTGATCCACCGGGTCCCAGTTCACCACCTGGGTCTTGCGGTAGGCGATGCCTTTTTCGAGCATTTTCAGAAACAGCCACTGGTTCCAGCGGTAATACTCGGGCTTGCAGGTGGTGATTTCGCGCGACCAATCGAATGCCAACCCGAGCGGGCGCATTTGTGCTTTCATGTCGGCAATGTTGGCGTAAGTCCATTGCGCCGACGGCACAGCATTAGCGATAGCGGCATTCTCGGCGGGCATGCCAAACGCATCCCAGCCCATCGGCATCAACACGTTGTGACCGTTCATGCGCAGGTAGCGCAGCATCACATCGTTGATGGTGTAATTGCGCACATGGCCCATGTGCAATTTGCCTGAGGGATAGGGCAGCATGGAGCAGGCGTAAAACTTGGGTTTTTCCTTGCCGTCTTTATTCTTGGCGTTTTCGTAAACACGGTAAACGCCCGAGGTTTCCCACTCACTTTGCGCGGCGGCCTCGATATTTCTTGGCTGGTACTGGGCTTCCATGGTGAAGCGTTAGCGTCTTTATGGGGAAATTGGAATTATACCTTGCAGACGTTGCTGCTCCAGCGTCTGCCGGACATAACAGACTCCTAGAACTGCGGCGCCGGTAAATTCCCCCCCGCTTAAGACCCGTATCACATTGCACCTCAGTCCACTTGAGTTTGCTGATTTTTTCGAGTTGCTTGAGCAACTGAATATTGTCGGAATTTCTTGGGTCGGAATTGCCTATCTAATGCGCCATTCGGCGTGTTGCCATGGGTAACTGAACATGATATCTTTGAGATATCACATGGTTATTGATTAGATGGAAAGGCGTAAAAATGGAACCAAAAGCAGTGCTCTTGCGGTTACGTGAAAAAGATACTGGCAACGGAGTGACAAGAAATACGCTCAAGTTGCTGGCAAAAGCTCTGGGTGTTTCAGAGACTGACGCGATCCATAAAGCATTGGCAGACTCGGCTCGCACGCATTTGCCTCAATATGAGGCCGACGATGGGCCTCTTCCCGCCACCCGACACAGAGCGATTGCTAGCGCTGTTAAGCAAGCTCATGGTCGGGCCAGGGTCTTAGAATCCCTATTGAGTAACGAGGTATCCGGAGGGCCGAATAGTGAGCGTAAAAAAGTTCGATCCACTACCCGCCCTAGGTGACATTGGTTATAGTCGCTTCCCTGAAACCAAAGGCATTCCATCTAGCAAACCGCGCCCGGCGCTTGTCATAGCGATAATCGAGTTTGAAGACGGAAGTCGGGGTGTTCGTGTCGCTTATGGGACCTCCAAAAAAGTCGCCGAACTTCATGCGGGTGAATTTGCGATTACCCCAGACGATGGCTCGGCGTATACCCACGCAGGATTGAGTTTCCCCACAAAATTCGACTTGCGAAAACAAGAGGATCTTCCTTACACGGAGGATTGGTTTCGTGTGCCGCCGAACCAACCCTTCGGGCAGTCGCCGAAACTAGGTATTCTCCATCCCAGTCTAGTCAAAAAGGCGCAGGCTGCATTCAGCGCACTTCTTCCTCGCAAGTCACGCTGATCAAGATTGCGGGATTCCTTCAGGCGATATGCGCTGGCGCCGAGGCATACAGTCAAGTTTACGCAACGGCAACACTATGTGGTGAGCAGCACGCACTGCAAAGGCTACGGCGCGTATAATTCGGGCTGAATTTCCGGTCACGACATGTCCTCTCTGCTCAGCAATCTCAATCCCGAACAACTCAAAGCTGTCACCCTTGCGCGCCAGTCGGCGCTGGTTCTGGCAGGCGCCGGCAGCGGCAAAACGCGCGTACTGACGACGCGCATCGCCCATCTGCTACAGTCCGGCCAGGCGAGCCCGGCGGGCATTCTTGCCGTGACTTTTACCAACAAGGCAGCGCGCGAAATGCTCACGCGCCTTGAGTCCATGATGCCGATCAACACGCGCGGCATGTGGATCGGCACCTTTCACGGCTTGTGCAACCGCCTGCTGCGCGCCCATCACCGCGACGCCGGATTGCCGCAGACATTCCAGATTCTCGATTCGCAGGATCAACAATCAGCGATCAAGCGCTTGTTGAAAGCGCTCAATATCGACGACGAAAAATTCAAGCCGCGTGAAACCGGCTGGTTCATCAACGCCGCCAAAGAGCAAGGCCTGCGCGCCGGAGCGGTGGAAGCACACGACGAATTCTCACGTCGCCAGGTTGAAATCTATCGCGCCTACGACGAGCAATGCCAGCGCGAAGGCGTGGCCGATTTTGCCGAGCTGTTGCTGCGCAGTTTCGAGCTGCTATCGCGCAATGCGCCGCTGCTTGAGCACTATCGCGAGCGTTTCAAGTTCATCCTGGTCGATGAATTTCAGGATACCAACAAGTTGCAATACCGCTGGATACGCCTGCTGGCCAGCGACAACGGCTGCGTGTTCGGTGTCGGCGATGACGATCAATCGATATACGGCTTTCGCGGCGCCGATACCGGCAATATGCGCGACTTTCAGCGCGACTTCGCCATCGAGCAGGTCATCAAGCTCGAGCAAAACTACCGCTCACACGGCAGCATCCTCGATGCCGCCAATGCGGTCATCAAACACAACGCGTCACGCCTCGGCAAGAATCTGTGGACCGAAGCCGGCAAGGGAGAGCCGCTGCGCATTTTCGCTGCGGCCAACGATGGCGAGGAAGCCAATTTCATTGTCGATGAAGTGAAAAATTTACACCGCGAAGGCATGGCGCTGACCGACATGGCGTTGCTGTACCGCTCCAACGCCCAGTCGCGCGTGCTCGAACACGCGCTGTTTCGCGCCGCTATCGCCTACCGCGTGTATGGCGGGCTGCGTTTTTTTGAACGCCAGGAAATCAAGCACGCACTCGCCTACCTGCGTCTCGCAGGCAACCCCGATGACGACGGCGCGTTTTCGCGCGTGGTGAACTTCCCGCCGCGCGGCATAGGCGCGCGCACTCTGGAACAATTGCAAGACACGGCGGCTGCGGGCAAAGGCGGCGGCGCGATGTCCTTGATGCAGGCGGCGCGCAGCGGCGCGCTGGCGGGCCGTTCGGCCGCTGCACTGGGCGCATTCGTCAACGTGATTGAAAACCTCAGATTATCTTCGGTGGTGCTGCCCTTGCCCGAACTGATCGATGAAATGATCGACAAAAGCGGGCTCAAGACGTACTACCAGTCTGAGCGCGAAGGCGCTGACCGCCTGGAAAACCTGGCAGAGCTGGTCAACGCCGCCGCAACCTTCGCCACGGAATACGACGGCGAAGATACACCGCTCACCGCTTTTCTGACGCATGCCAGCCTCGAAGCGGGCGAACACCAGGCGGGGGTGGGCGATGACTGCCTGCAACTGATGACGGTGCATTCAGCCAAGGGCCTGGAATTTCGCTCGGTGTTCATGAGCGGACTGGAGGAGGGACTGTTCCCGCACGAGAACAGTCGCAATGCGCAGGACGGTATCGAAGAAGAACGCCGTCTCATGTACGTGGCCATCACGCGCGCGCGCGAACGGTTGTACCTTTCTTACGCCGGCATACGCATGCTGCACGGCCAGCCGCGCTACGGCGCGGTATCGCGCTTCGTCGAAGAAATTCCGTCCGAGCTGTGCAAGTGGATTGTGCTGCCGGAAAAAACCGCCTCATTCAACGTCTATAACAGAGGCTACCAAAACGATATGTTCACACCGGAACGCAAATCGAATGCCGCAAGCACGCGCCTGGCCGCGACCGATTACGACAAGTCAATGGCGGTGCGCGCCGGTTTTGAAACGCAACAGCGCGACGAACATCCCTTTTCTATCGGCCAGAATGTCATGCATAGTAAATTCGGCGAAGGCGTAGTAGTGAATTTCGAAGGCCGCGGCGGCGACGCGCGCGTGCAAGTGAAGTTCCGCAGAGAAGGCGAGAAATGGCTGGCGTTGCAATACGCCAAATTGACGCCGGTTTGAGCGGCGGGCGCCTTTTAGGAAGCCTATAATTGTGTCATGAACCATCCAGATGATCTGCAACGCTGGGGACAAGCTTGGAAGGTCGCCGGGATGTATCTTGTCGGCGAACGCGCCGCGCGGCTTGGGAAGCGCAGCAAAAACTCTTACACGCCGGATTCCGTTTTTGCCTGATAGGCGGGCTGGCGCTTCAGCGCTGGGGTGAAGCGCGCTACACGCAAGACGTTGACAGGTTGGGAGGACTGACAGAGCTTGGCGAACTCCGCATGACTTGGCACATTTGCCGGGCAGTACTTGATGAGGCCGAGCACACGCGCGAATACACCGCAGATGGCGGCTTCACGATGGTTCCACTCGACATGAATGCGCTGACCGGTCCAGGGCTATTGCAAATTGTCGTCTGCGGCAAGTTTCACGATCAATTGCTCGGACATCCACAGTCCCGTACCTTGTAATTGCCTCAGAGCAGCCTCCGTTGAGTCGATCAACCCACGTCGTCTGGCGAGCACAACGACACCTGCCGTGCCGATGAGTGAAATGTTCAAAACACTGGCGCATCGTCGAGCTTCACGGTCATCAACGATGGCCGTGTAGTCGCGATTGTGCTGTGCGTAAGAAAGAACGGCCGTTTCCCCAGCGCCAAGCCCCCATTCCATGACATCCTGGCTGACAGTGGTTGCCAACTTTTTCGCCCAAATCGCCTCCGGCAACCCCCGTGTTGCCGGATCATCGTGGGTGCGGTTAACTACCTCCTCCCAGACCGCATCGGGAACTACAAGATCAGAAAAAAGTTTAGGCAGCAGTGGATGAAGGCGGGCACGAAATAGCGTGATTAACGGCGAGGCATTGATGACTATCCGTTCAATTCGCATTGGCCAAATCCTCTAGCACCTCTTCGGCGGTGTATTGAAACGGACTAACCTTGTATTGCCCCAGCGCCGTGATGAATTCGGCGCGAGTCAAACCAGCGATTTCCGCAGCCCTGCCTTGTGAGAGTAGTTCTAATTCGTACCACTTCACCGCAGCGGCAACACGCAATTCACGGGTGAATTCCGCAGGGTTTTTATGCATGGTAGCGAAAGCCGTTTCTGGCATCTCCAGCGTCAATTGCGTCATGTCGATCTCCTAATTAATGTGGTGTTGTGGTGATAATGCCACAACTTGCATAAGGCGTAGGATGTCAATAAGCCAGCGTCAATAAGCCTGTCCTGATTGAACTACTAGCCATTCGACTAGGCTCGAATTACAAAGATTCTTTTTATGCGTGCGTGGCCGGGGTTAGTTCAGGAATTAAGTGCAACATTCATTTCTGCAAGAACGCTATTGGCCATGATGAGCTGCGTCTGATGCGACAAGACAGCCACAAAGAACGCAGAAAACTTCAGATCAAACACATTGCCTTCGATTTCCCTTTGTGTTGCTCTGTTACATCTGTGATCAGATCGTGTATCGGACTGGGCCCCAGCCTGCGCTGGGGCGACGAATATTTCAAATTATCGGGGGAACGGGTGCTACCGGCTCCTCTTCGCGGAACATCGCTTGGTAGCCGGTGTAGTTGCTGATCACCATCAGCGGCATAGCGATGAACAGTCCCGCACCCCACGGCAGCAGCGCCAGCATGTACATCGCCACGATCAACACAGAATAGACGAACACAGCGCTGAAATTGCTGAGGAAAGCGAACAGGCTCCAGCGCATGGCGTGCGCTGCGCTCATGTTATGGAACGCCAGCAGCGGCGGCGCAAACCACAGCGCTCCCTTGAGGAGCGCCAGCAGTGCAAGGCCCAGAAACAGCGGCCCGAGATTGTTTTCCAGACTGGTTTGAAAGGTGGCGAAATTGATGCTATTGCCATCCTCACTCAATGCCAGCACGGGAAAGCCCAGCGTCTCAATCAATACAAAAATCAGCAGCTCAAGCCCCAGCAACACCGAGCCGACGATTACGAGTGCGCGCAGATTGCCGCGAAAGGCGGCAAACAGATCGGGTATCGCGGGCATTTTGCCGCTGTCCTGTTTGCGGCAGGCAAGCATGAGGCCAGCAAAAAATACCGGCTGAAGAATGTTGGAGGCTATCGGGCCGAAAAGGGGGATAAACATCATGCCGAAAGTCACCATGATCCATCCTCCCACCAGGCTCATCCAGCCCAGCGGCGCAGCCTTGAAATAGCCCCACGCCTGGCGGATCCACAAGCCGCCTTGCATTGCCTGTACATCAATGACTTGCATGACCGCTCAAACTATTGGCTGCGCTGAGGCGATATGGTGGCGCAGCAGGCGCTCGGCAAAAGCGTGATCCTTGGCGTGCGTTATGTGACTATCGCGTGGGAAATATTCATAGCCCAGGCGTCCCAGCCAGGTGCGCAGCGCGGCGCGGCGCAGCATGACCGGCCACAACCCACGTTCGTTGTCCTCAAGCGCACGCACTTCCTGGTAGCCCTCGAGCAACGCAGCGGTGCGCGCATGATCGAGCGTGGCATCGGGATTGACGCACCAGTCGTTGGCGGTGATGGCGACGTCGTAAAGCAGGCAATCGTCGCAGGCGAAATAAAAATCGATGACGCCGGGCACGCCTTCGTCGCTCCAAAGAATATTGTCACGGAACAGATCGCCGTGAATCACGCCTTGCGGGATGGCGGTTTGGTCGATCTGCGCCTGAAAGGCGTTTTCAGAGGCGATCAGTGCGTTCTCTGTAGCACTAAGCTTAGGCGCCACTTCACTGGCAAACGATTCGCGCCACGCTTTGCCGCGCCAGTTGTTCATGCCCATGTCAAAATCGATGCCGATCTCGTGCATTTCGGCGAGCAGCTCTCCCACGGCATAGCAATCTGACGCTTCGGGTTCATGCAAGGGCGCGCCGGGAATCCTGCTGACGATGGCGGCAGGCTTGCCATTTAGGATGCCGAACAACTCTTTGCGTTGTTGCGCAGCAAAGCGAATTTGCGGGCGCGGGCAGTTGAAGTCGTTTTCCGCGAGGTATTCCATCAGACGCAAATAGAACGCAAGATCTTCGATGCTTTGTTTTTCAAACAGTGTCAGGACATATTCGCCGGTGGTGGTGTTGAGAAAGTAATTGGTGTTCTCCACACCGGCGACGATGCCCTCAAGCGACTCCACATCGCCCAGCGCGTAGCCGCCGATAAAATCCTGCGCTTCTTGTTTTGAAACCGGGGTAAAAACGCTCATAAGGTTTGCTTAGCTCCGAGCAAATTCTGGCAGGTCACTTTCATAGACAGGCGCTGCATCACCATTCGTGTATCACCCACATCGGCACGGAATTGATAGGCGCCGGTCCGTCAACACGCACGAAATTACCGTCACCCTTGGGATCAAGCAGCCAGTAGGCCGCGCCAGTGGGCGGCACCACGCGCATTTTGTAGAGTCTGCCATTGGCGCGGTATTCCTCGACCTTGTCCGCTCCTTTGGTGGTGACGGTGACCTGTTCTTTCAGCGCGGTGGCCGGATCGATTTGCGGCGGCGGCGGAACATCTTCCACCAATTGCGCGCCGGGAGGGAGCGGGCGCGGCTGAGTCTGCGTTGGCGTTTGCGTTGGCGTCTGCGCCTGAGCAATGACAGAAAGTGAAGCAGTGATTAACACAGTGGCGATCACAGCTTTGGTAAACGGACAGATGGAACGAATCGGGGAGCGCATGGCGGTTGTCCAGTGGTAGGTAAGCAAGCGCAGTTTAGCACCGCACACTAAAGGTTGAGTTCCAGCGCTTTTTCTGTGGGGCTGGGCTGGAATCCGCGCGTTGCATAATGATCGAAGATGGCATCGACGACGTCCTGCGGTTCGTCGATGAGTTTGATGAGGTCAAGATCGCCCGCGCTGATGACTTTCTCTGTCACCAGCCTGGTCCTGAACCATTCAAGCAGCGGCCCCCAGAACGCGCTCTCCATGAGGATGATGGGAATGCGCCTGATCTTGCCGGTCTGTACCAGCGTGAGCGCCTCGAACAATTCGTCGAGCGTGCCAAAGCCGCCCGGCATCACCACATACGCCGATGCGGATTTAACGAACATCACTTTGCGCGCGAAAAAATGCTGGAAGGTATGCGATACGTCCTGATAGGCATTGCCGGATTGCTCGTGCGGCAGGCTGATGTTGAGGCCGACGCTCGGCGACTTGCCCGCGAAAGCGCCCTTGTTGGCGGCCTCCATGATCCCCGGGCCGCCGCCCGAGAGTACCGCAAAGCCGGCATCGGAAAGGCGGCGCGCCACTTTTTCAGCCAAGGCATAGTAGGCATGCCCAACGGGAATGCGCGCGCTGCCGAACATGGCGACCGCAGGATGGATGGCCGCCAGGCTCTCGGTGGCGGTGACGAACTCTGCCATAATCTCGAACACGCGCCACGACTCGCGCGCCGAGATGGCTGACTGGATTTGTAGTTCCGGATCGGAAAGTTGGGGGATCTTGGGGCTCATGATTCTCTCTGGGAAACGACTGAATATCGATACGCATGCCAAACAAACGCCTACTTCTGGTTGACACCTCGTCTTACCTGTACCGCGCCTTTCACGCGCTGCCCGATCTGCGCAGCCCGGCGGGCGAACCCACCGGCGCGATTTACGGCGTCATCAGCATGCTCAAGCGTTTGAAGGCCGACTTTCCCTCAGATTATAGCGCCTGCGTCTTCGATCCGAGAGGCAAGACTTTTCGCGACGACCTCTACAGCGACTATAAAGCCACGCGCAGCGCCATCCCCGAAGACCTCGCCGCGCAAATCGCGCCGCTGAAAGAAGCCATCGCCGCGCTCGGCTGGCCCATCGTCACCGTCGATGGTTTTGAAGCCGATGATGTCATCGGCACGCTCGCCGCGCACGCTAGCGCGCGCGGTGTGGAAACGGTGATTTCCACCGGCGATAAAGACCTCGCGCAACTGGTGGATGGCAACGTCACGCTGGTCAACACCATGTCCAACGAAAAACTCGACAGCGCTGGCGTGCAGCAAAAATTCGGCGTGCCGCCCGAGCGCATCGTCGATTATCTGGCACTCATGGGCGATGCCGTCGATAACGTTCCCGGCGTGGAAAAAGTCGGCCCCAAAACCGCCGTCAAATGGATCGCCGAATACGGCTCGCTCGACGGCGTCATCGCCAACGCAAACAACATCAAAGGCGTGGTCGGCGAAAATCTTCGCAAGGCGCTGGACTGGCTGCCGACCGGGCGCGTGCTGGTCACGGTGAAGCGCGATGTGGCGCTGCCGCTGGATTTCGATGCGCTGTCCTTCATCGCGCCAAACAACGAACAGCTTGATGGCTTGTATGCGCGCTTCGGCTTCAAGTCGCTGCGCGAAGCCTTGACGCGCGCTGACGCTGGAAAAGAATCGAGCGATGTGCGCGAAGAATCTGCGGTGCATGCGCAAGGCCGCAAGGACAGCAATGCCGTGCGCTGGTCCAGTGGCGGCACGCCTCCCCCCAACCCTCTCGCGCACGCGGGAGAGGGTGCCGCAGGCGGGCAAGCCGTATTCGTCAACACGCGGCGCTACGAAACCATCCTCACTCAAGAGCAGCTCGATAGCTGGCTCGCCAAAATCAACGCCGCCGCGCTCACCTGCTTCGATACCGAAACCACCAGCCTGGACCAGATGCAGGCGCAAATTGTCGGCATCTCATTGAGCGTCACACCCGGCGAAGCCGCCTACATTCCCCTGATGCACCGCTACCAGGGTGCTGCCAATCAGCTCAACTTCGAAGCTACGCTCGCCAAACTCAAACCCTGGCTCGAAGATGAAAGCAAAAAAAAGCTCGGCCAGAACGCCAAGTACGACAGCCATGTATTCGCCAACCACGGCATCAAGGTGCGCGGCGTGCAGCACGACACCCTGCTGGCGAGTTACGTGCTCGAAAGCCACCAGCGCCACGACATGGATTCTCTCGCCACGCGCCACCTGGGTGCCAAGACAATTTCCTACGAAGAAGTGGCCGGCAAGGGCGCCGCGCAAATCGGCTTTGACCAGGTGGATATCGAACGCGCCACGCAATACTCGGCCGAAGATGCCGATGTCACATTGCAACTGCACCACGCGCTTTACCCGCAAATCGCCGCGCAAGCCAGGCTCGATTATGTGTACCAGCAAATCGAAATGCCGACGATGGGAGTATTGCTCACCATGGAGCGCAACGGCGTGCTCATCGACAGCGCGCTGCTGGATATTCAAAGCCGCGAGCTCGGTCAGAAAATGCTTGAGACCGAAGCCAAAGCGCATGCCGCCGCAGGCCAGCCTTTCAATCTCGGCTCGCCCAAACAGCTCGGCGAAATTTTGTTCGATAAAATGAAACTGCCGGTGGTGAAAAAAACCCCCGGCGGCGCGCCCTCGACCGACGAAGAAGTGCTGGCCAAGCTCGCCGAAGATTACCCGCTGCCGAAACTGCTGCTCGAATACCGCAGCCTCGCCAAGCTCAAAAGCACCTACACCGACAAACTGCCGCGCATGGTGAACGCCAAAACCGGGCGCGTGCACACCAACTACGGTCAGGCCACAGCAGTGACGGGACGCCTGGCTTCCACCGATCCCAATCTACAAAACATCCCGGTGCGCACCGCCGAGGGTCGGCGCATCCGCGAAGCATTTATCGCGCCGCCCGGCAGCAAGATTATTTCCGCCGACTATTCGCAGATCGAGTTACGCATCATGGCGCACTTATCGGGCGACAAATCATTGATCGACGCTTTCGCCAAAGGCGAGGACATACACCGTCACACTGCGGCGGAAATTTTCAGCACGCCGCAAGCCGAGGTGACGAGCGAGCAACGGCGCTACGCCAAGGTCATCAACTTCGGCCTCATCTACGGTATGAGCGCCTTCGGGCTGGCCGGCAATCTCGGCATAGAGCGCTCCGCCGCCGCCGCCTATATCGACAAATATTTCACACGCTATCCCGGCGTCGCCGCCTACATGCAGCGCACGCGCGCCGAGGCGCAACACAACGGCTATGTCGAAACCGTGTTCGGACGCAGATTGTGGCTGCCCGACATCCGCTCCGCCAACCAAGGCAGACGCCAGGGCGCCGAGCGCGCTGCCATCAACGCGCCCATGCAAGGCACGGCAGCCGACCTCATCAAACTCGCCATGATCGCGGTGCAAGGCTGGATCGAAGCATCGAAACTACAGACCCGCCTCATCATGCAAGTGCACGACGAGCTGGTGCTCGAAGTGCCGCAGTCAGAGCTGGAAACAGTGAAAGCCAAAGTGCCTGAGCTGATGGCAGGCGTGGCAAAGCTGGAAGTGCCGCTGCTGGCAGAGCCGGGGGTGGGGGTGAATTGGGAAGAGGCGCATTGAAGATTACTCAAAAACAGAAGGTACGCAGCCGCAAAGTGGACAAATGAAATCAAGCCCTGCACTATTGTCGCTATGAACAAAGAACAACTAAAAAAACTCGAAGCTGACTTATGGAGTGCCGCCGACAAGCTGCGCGCCAACTCCGATCTGAAATCCAGCGAATACGCCACCCCGGTGCTGGGGCTGATCTTTCTCAAGTTTGCAGATAACAACTATCGTCGTCATGAGGAGGAAATCCTCGCCGAATACACCAAACTCAAAGGTTCACGCCGCGAGAAAAAAATCTCCGACATCGCCATCGAGAAGTGCGGGTTCTACCTGCCCGACCATGCGCGCTACGAGCACCTGCTGAATCTGCCGGAAGAAAAGAACATCGCCAAGGCGCTCAAGGAGGCGATGAAGGCAATCGAGGAATACAAACCCGAACTCGAAGGCGTGCTCCCCAAGGACGAATATGCCGCGCTGACGCGGACGGACAAGACCATCCCGCAGCAGTTGCTGCGCACCTTTGCCGATATACCAGCGGATACCACCGGCGATTTATTTGGGCAGATTTACGAATACTTTCTGTCCGAATTCGCCCGTAGTGAAGGCCAAAAGGGTGGTGAGTTTTTCACGCCGCGTTCCGTGGTGCGCCTGATGGTCGAGATCATCGAGCCGCACGGCGGCAAAGTGTTCGATCCCGCTTGCGGCTCCGGCGGCATGTTTGTGCAGTCTGCCCAGTTCATCGCGGAACACCGCAAAGAGCTGAAAGGCTCGGAGAGCGGCGTGTATGTCTGCGGCCAGGAAAAAACGCGCGACACCGTCAACCTCGCCAAGATGAACCTCGCGGTGAACGGGCTGCGCGGCGAAATCAAGCAGGCCAACACCTACTACGAAGACCCGTACCAGAGTTTTGGCGCATTCGATTACGTCCTCGCCAATCCCCCATTCAACGTGGACGACGTAAGCCTCTCCAGCGTGGAGAAGGATAAGCGCTTCAACACCCACGGCATCCCGCGCAACAAATCGAAAGTGAAGAAGGCGGACGAAGGCAAGGAAACGGTACCCAACGGCAACTACCTATGGATCAGCCTGTTCGCGACTTCTTTGAAAGAAAAGGGCCGCGCCGCGCTGGTCATGGCGAATTCCGCATCCGATGCGCGCCATTCCGAAGCGGATATCCGCAAGACGCTGATCGAGCAAAACCTCATTTACGCCATGCTCACGCTGCCCTCGAACATGTTCTACACCGTCACGCTCCCCGCCACGCTGTGGTTTTTCGACAAGGCCAAGACCGATGACAAAATCCTGTTCATCGACGCGCGCAATATCTTCACCCAAATAGACCGCGCCCACCGCGAATTCAGCGAAGAACACATCCAGAATATCGCCATCATCAGCCAGTTGCACAAAGGGCGGCGCGAAAAATTCGTGCAGCTTATAGACCGCTATTTCGCGGCAGGCATACAGCGCCTGGTCGAAAACAAAACCAAGGTCGAACCCGTCGCAGTACAGTTGCTCGAAGTGCTGGATGACGCAGGCGGCAAACAAGCCGTGGGCGAACTGGTGCAGCAATGGGCAGGGTTGGCCAAACTCAAGACCCGTTATGCGCATTATCAGGAAAAGCACGCGGATGAAACAGCAGTGGACAAGAAGAACAAGGCACAGCAGCAGTTGCGTGAGGCGTTCGATCCCTTCTTTGCCGCGTTGCACGAAGGATTGAAGCGCCTGGACAAGACCGTGCGCCAGCACGAGAAGCAGCAGTCTGTGCAGGCGCAAGCCGACGGAAAACGTGGCACGACTGACCGCAAGACCAATGCACTCAAGGGCGCGTTAGAGGAATTGCATACCGAAGTAAAGAACGCTGAAATCTTCTACCAGCACATCCACTGGTTGCAGGAACGTTTCCCCAAAGCGGAATACGAAGACATCACCGGCCTGTGCAAACTCGCCAGCGCAGCGGAAGTGAAAGAGCAGGGCTATTCGATGAATGCAGGGCGCTACGTCGGTGTGGTGATTGAGGAGGATGGAAGAACGGAAGAGGAGTTCATTGCCGATCTTTCTGAAATGAACGACAAGCTTGCTACGTTGAATTTAGAATCTTCGACTCTGGAGAAGATTGTCAGCCGGAATCTTGGTGCAATCATCAATGCTTAGTCATGACCTTTAACATCTCCATATACCACGTTGATAAGCTTGGCCGCTATGCTGAAATTCAGCCTGGATTTGCTTTCAAGAGTGAACGCTTTACGGATGATCCATCTGACGTGGCCTTGGTAAAGGGCGAGAACGTGCAGCAGGGTTTCATAGATTGGAATGCATCCAAGTTCTGGCCAGACGGAGATGCAGACGCCTTCAATAATTTCGAGCTTCGAATTGGCGATGTTGTCCTCGCGATGGATCGTCCTTGGGTAACTGCCGGACTGAAATGGGCTTACATCAAAAAAGACGATCCGAGATCATTGCTGGTGCAGCGAGTAGCCAGATTGCGTGCAAAGAAGGGGCTCGATCAAACTTACCTTCGATGTCTAGTTTCGAGTAGCTATTTTTCAAACTATCTTCAGCCAATTGTCACCGGTGTAAATGTTCCGCATATCAGCGGAAACAGATTGGTGATTTTAAGATTCCATTACCATCGCTTTCTATACAACAAAAAATCGCAGCGATTCTCTCGGCGTATGACGATCTGATTGAAAATAACCAGCGGCGCATCGCGCTGCTGGAAAAGATGGCCGAAGAAATCTACCGCGAATGGTTCGTCCGCCTACGCTTTCCTGACCACGACAAGGTAAAGCTAGTCAAAGGCGTGCCACAGGGCTGGCGGCCTTCATGTTTGGGGAGCGTCGCCAAGTTCACGATGGGCCAAAGCCCAAGCTCAGAGTTCTACAACGAGATCGGTAACGGTTTGCCTTTCCATCAAGGTGTTGGCACCTATGGCGAGCGATTCCCTCTAACCATCAACTATTGCAGCGAAGATGGTCGGCGAGCCCACAAGGGCGACATTCTTTTCAGTGTGCGCGCTCCGGTGGGACGTCTGAATATCGCGGATCGGGAAATGATTATTGGGCGTGGACTCTCAGCAATCAGGCACAAGAAAGAGCATAACCATTACTTGTATTACCTGCTCAAAACGGCCTTCTTGAATGAAGATATTATCGGCAATGGCTCAATCTTCAATTCGGTTGGCAAAGATGAGTTGGCGAAGTTTCCCATTTTTGAACCAGAATCAAATCTTGTTGAAAGATTCGACGCGATAGCTTCCAAAATAGATGAGCAAATCACCGCGCTCATACATGCGACTGAATGTTTGAAGTCGAGCCGTGATGCACTGCTCCCCCGCCTCATCTCCGGCAAGCTCTCCGTCGAAAATCTCGACATCCAGTTCCCGCCCAGCATGGAGGAAGATGCCCGTGCCTGAGTTCACCGCCAAAGATTCCTCACATGCGTTCGGAATGACAGGCTATTCTGTCATTCCGAACGCAAGGAGAAATCTTGCATTGCGCTTAAGATTCCTCACTTCGTTCGGAATGACAGGGCTCTGTGGAATGACTGGTTTGCGGTTTTCACAAGGAATGAAAGGTGATGCTGATGATGAACAAGACCTACTACGTTTACCTGCTGACCAACTGGAACAACAAGGTGATGTATGTTGGTGTCACCAGCAATCTTGAGCGCCGGGTCTATGAACACAAGAACAAGCTGGCTGAGGGATTTACCGAAAAATACAACGTCAATAAACTGGTTTACTTTGAGACTACAGGCGATGTGATGGCGGCCATTGAACGGGAGAAGCAGATCAAGAAGTGGCGGCGTGAGAAGAAGAACCAGTTGGTGATTGGGATGAATCCTGAATGGAAGGATTTGAGTTTGGATTGGGGGAAAGATTTCTCCTTGCAGTCGAAATGATAATCGGGGTGGTCGAGATGACAATGACTGTCATTCCGAACGAATGTGAGGAATCTTACGGACACTTCAAGATTTCTCCCTTTGGTCGAAATGACAGGTGGCGCGGTCGAAATGACAAGCGCAGGTGGGCGTATTTTGCTGATCCTTACCTAAGCTTGTTCGTTAGTTAAAGAAATCGACTTTTCTTTAACTTAACTGGCGGGCTGGTTAAACATGGCGTTTATTTATTTGTAACTAATTGAATATATATGCCTAACTTCATTTCCGAAGATCAGATCGAGCAGGCGCTGGTGCAGAAGCTCCAGCACCTTCACGGCTTCGATGCGCTCGACTGCTACACGGAAAATGCAGAAGACTTGAATGATGGCTCGGGCTGCGCCAACAAGCGCGATGTGATTCTGCTAGAGCGGGTGCGGGAAGCCGCGATCCGCCTGAATACGGACATCCCACTTCAGCCATTGAAGATGCGCTGGACAAGTTGCTCGACCGGCGGCAGGCGATGACGTTGATCGCGGCGAACCGGGAAATCTATGGCCTGCTGCGCGATGGCATTGCGGTGGAGTTCGACAACGCGCAAGGTGTGCGGCAACAAGAGTTGGTGCGGCTGTTGGCTTTCAATGTGCCGGACAACAACCGCTATCTGGCCGTTACCCAGCTTTGGATCAAGGGCGAGCGCGACTTCCGCCGCCCGGATGTGTTGCTCTACGTCAACGGCATTCCGCTGGTGTTCATCGAGCTGAAAAACTCGAACGTGAAGTTGCGCAATGCTTTTGATGACAACCTGACGACTTACAAGGCGGAGATTCCGCAGCTTTTCCTGACCAATGCCTTTTGCGTGTTGTCCAACGCCATCGAGACCAAGGTGGGCAGCATCACGGCGGAGTGGGAGCATTTCTTCAACTGGCTGCGCGCGGATGACGAGAAGCAGAAGATAGATCGCAAAGCGATCCGCGAACAAGGCATCAGCCTGGAAGGGGTGATCGAAGGCTTGCTACCCAGGCAGAGACTGCTGGACTACGTGGAGAACTTCATTCTCTACTACAAGGATAGTTCCAAGATCATCGCGCAGAACCATCAGTTCATCGGCGTGAACCGGGCTTATGACGCCTTCCTCAGTCGCGAGGAACTAGCGGGCAAGCTGGGTGTGTTCTGGCACACGCAAGGCTCGGGCAAGAGCTTCTCGATGATTTTTTATGCGCGCAAAATCTTCCGCAAACAGACCGGCAATTTCACCTTTGTGGTGGTGACTGACCGCGACGATCTGGACGGGCAGATTTACCGCAATTTCCTGAATACCCGCACGGTCAGCGAGGCCGAAGCCGCGCAGCCCAAGAACAGCGAGGAGATGCGTAAATTCCTCGGGCAGAACAAACGGCTGGTGTTCACCTTGATCCAGAAATTCCGCTGGGACAAGGGACGCGAGTATCCCGAGCTTTCACCGCGCAACGACATTATCGTGATCGTGGATGAGGCGCACCGCACGCAATACAAGTCGCTGGCGGAGAATATGCGCAAGGGTTTGCCCAGGGCGAACTATCTGGCCTTCACCGGCACGCCGCTGCTGGGGCGCGAGCGCAAGACCAATCAAGGAGCTGGTTGGGCGTATCGGCAAATCGGCAAACGACATCGAGAAAGTGCGACTGAAAAAGATCGTTGAATACATGCGCACAGTTGAGATGGCGGTGGTTATCAGCGAAGACGCGGATGAAGAGAAGAAGTTTGCGGATCAGAAGCTGGACATCAAACCGCATCGGGCGCGCATGAACAAGCTGGATGCGCATATGCACGACATCGAATTCAACTTCAAGGATGAGAATGATCCGCTGCAACTGGTGTTCGTGTGCGCCATGTGGCTGACTGGCTTTGATGCACCCACGCTTTCGACACTGTATCTCGACAAACCGATGCAGGGGCATACCCTGATGCAGACCATTGCCCGCGCCAACCGCGTTACGTCGTGGAAGATCAACGGGGCGGAGAAGCGCAACGGCGAAATCGTGGATTACTACAACGTGTTCCGCAACATGAAGTTGGCGCTGAAAGATTACGCACAAGGTGGTGATGAGATTGATCCGCCGGTAAAAGAAAAGGCGGAGTTATTCCTGCTGCTTGACGATGCGATTGAACAGGGTTTGGCATTTTGTCAGGAGAAAGAGGTTGCGCTGCGCGAGGTGCTGGGCAGTGACGATGTATTCGAAAAACTTGGCCGCTTCAATATCTTTGCCAATGCTTTGCTGGCGAACGACGAATGGCGCAAGGGTTTCAACGTGTATGAGAACACCATCTCGTCACTGTATGAGGCGTGTAAGCCGGAAATTATGGGACGCGGCAAACAGAGCAGAGTGCGTGAGGTGGCGGTGTTTCAGTATCTGCGCGGGGTGATCGACAGCCTCATTGAGCAGAAAGACATAGACGCGATCAGCCTGAAGATTGCCGAGCTGTTGGATGAGAGCGTGGTGGTAAACGACGCGGAGGCATTTAAGGCGCGGCAATACAACGCGGAATATCAGATCATCCAGAAGGGCAAGACCTGGGATCTCAGCAAGATTAACTTCGACAAGCTGCGCGAGGAATTCAAGCAGGCGACCTACAAGAACATCGAGATCGCCGATCTGCGCGCCTTCCTGCAACACAAGCTTGATTTAATGCTGCAGCAGAACGCGACGCGCACTAACTTTGCGCAGCGCTTGCAGGAGATTATCGATGCCTACAACTCCGGGGGTTCATCCACAGAAAATTCTTATGAAGAACTGATGAAGTTCACCGAGGATTTACGCGCGGAAGATGAGCGGCACATCCGCGAGGGTCTATCGGAAGATGAACTGGAACTTTTCGACCTGCTGAAAAAAGACAAAATGACGCAGGAAGAAACACAGAAGGTAAGGCTCGCGGCGAAATCGCTGCTGCACCGCTTGCTGGAAGAGCAGCCCAGGGTGCTGGTGCAGGATTGGTACAAGGATACGCAAACGAAAAAGATGGTGCGTTCTGCTGTTGAGAAAGTGCTGGATAGTAACCTGCCGGAAAGCTACGACCGCGTGCTATTCCGGAAGAAATGCGACAACGTGTTTTACCTGATGCTCGACTATGCGAGCCATGGCAGGAAGTGGGCGGCTTGAGGTGGTCGCGCAGGGATGAGAGATGTGTTTCTCCCACGTATCATTTCCGGCAAACTCTCCGTCGAAAATCTCGACATTGTATTCGTCTAACCTGATAAAAGTTACTCTCTCCCCCACCCCTCTTCCAAAGGGATAAGGACTCAACTCACGCAGTGCATGCTTAATTTCATCCGAAGACGACTACAAGCCAACAGTCATTTCGACAGCATGGAAAAATCCTTGGGGTGATGCGGAAAAAATTCCTCCCTCCTGTCGGGATGACAGCGCGAGGGAACGGAGCGCCAGCTTCGCTACGGCGATCCTACAGCGCCCAAGGGCTAAACACCTGCGGGCACAGCGCGAAGTCCTGCACGTTGCGGGTAACCACGGTGAGGCCGTGGCATTGCGCAGTGGCCATCAGCAGGCCGTCTATCAGCGGCATGGGTTGCCCGGCCAATTCCGAGTGTGCGGCAATTTGCGCCCAGACGTGGAGCACGGCGGCGTCGAGCGACAGGATGCGTCCCGCGAAGCGCTGTTCCACCTTGCCCAGCCAGGCAGTGAGTTTCTGGCTGCGACGTGGATTGCTGGCACGCAGTTTGAGGATGCCCTTTTCGATCTCGCCCAGGGTGATGACGCTGATGAACAGGCTGGCTTCGTCCTGTTCGTCCAGCCAGGCGATCACTTTCGGCGCGGGGGCTTTTTGAGTATATTCGGAAAGCGCGCAGGTGTCCGCAACGCAGCCAAAATCTGCTTCGCAACGCGAATTAATTCGTGCACCCCCTCGCCTGGTATAACGCCGCTTACCGCTTAGAGGGAGCGTGGTACGACGGCATATTTGGGGTTGTTGGTGTAGTCGGGCGGATCGGCGCGATTCATCAAGCGCGTCCAGCCGGTGCTGACGTTGGCGACACCGGCATCGACTGCGATGGCCAAGGCGGGCTGTAACTTGGAGGGGTGGCCGTCAACAGGGTTGTTGCCGTACGAGATCATCTCATTCAGCAGAAATGGATTCTCCCCGGGAACATTCGCGCTGATGTAATCCGCATAGGCTTGCGTGCCGCACGTCAGGCTGGTCAACCCGGGCGGATTATTATTCATGTATACCGTCGCCAGGTCTGGGTACCATACCGCGCCTTCACCCATCTTGAGGTGCGAGGGTGTGGCCACCTGCCAGCAATATTGCGTCCCGCCCATGCGCCCGGCGGGGAACTTGGCTTTCCAGTTGCGAAATGGAATCGCTTCAGGAAAACCCAACTCCACCAAATGACCCACGGTCCAAGTAAGGTAGTCATCCATCCACACCGTGAAATACGCATTGCTCAGCAGGGTTGGCGCGACCAGGTCGTCGTAGCTCCAGATGACGCCGAGGTTGTTGGCGCTGGAATTATTGGTGTAACTCGCATCGTATCGCGCGAGGTAAAATTTGACCTTGCCCACCAAGTGCTGCTTGAGCGCGTGGTTGTCCGGAGTGATGTAGGCAGCATGACCGAGAGTTCGTAAACTCCAGGCCTGGCCGCGAACTTGTAAGCCTATCTGCCCCTGACGTGTGCCGGGGCTGGTGTACAGCATGTTCGCTTCCGCTCAGAATTGCAGCTCTTCCAGATAGTAATAATCGCCGGTCACCAGATACGGCACGTAGGCTAACGACGGCTGATGATCCATGTCCCATGCGTAGGGGCTGGTGGAAACCACCGGCGGCACCCAAGTGGTGGTGTTGTTATCTATTTGCATGTCGGGATGATCGTCAGGCGTCGCTGGATAACCGCTCACCTCATCACGGTAGTGTGAATTAAAGCTTGCGCCGCCATCGGCGTTTCTCAGCGTCGCGATGTAAGCGCGTCGATCCATGCTCACCAGATACAGCGCGGCCCATTCCGGCAGAGGCCCGATCATCATGTTTTCGCCGGTGCTGGCCATGTAGGGCAAGATGTTGCCGATCTCCATCGGATTAATGCTTGGGAGCATCCCCGCCAAGGTGGCTTCGCTGGGGGTGACATTCATATATTTGGGTACGGCGCGGCTGTCTTGAAGGTAGTTCTTGTCGTGTTTCACGTAGATGCAGGGATCTGTTCCCCACCAAAAGGTTTTGTGCCAGCGTGCGCGCGTGAAATGGGTTAGCGCGCTCTTGGTGTAGACGGGACTGCCGCCCACACTCAGGGTGACATCGTAAGTAAAGTCTTGCGGACTGCTGACACTGGTCCAGTTGTTCTCCACCACCGCATCGACTCTCACTTTGGTGATAGTCGAACCGGCATAGGCGCGCACGTGAAAATACGCTGTCAGATGCGCATGCGCCGCGCCGCCATTCTTGACCGGGCCACCCACGATCCACTCAGAGACTACGGGACCAGCGAGCCACGGCTTGGGGGTGGCATTTTGCAGAAGATCTTTGGCCGAAGCGCTATAGACCGTGCCGCCGACATTCAAGCTCACCTGGGAGTCAAAGGCGGTGGCAAGGAGGCTCGCGAGCGAAACCGCAGGTGGCGCTGCGCCGTTTGCTTGTGCGAATAGCGTAATGGCTTGCGTTGCTGAGGCGCTCAGTGAAGGAAGTTTGGCAGTCAGAATAGCGTGGCGCAGCGAACCGTCGGCGTGGGTGGCTTTCTTGTCTACCTGAAGAATGACGGGATTGCCGCCGCTATCTTTGGCGATGACAGTGGAACCGGCTGGAACATCTCCTTGTTTAAAAACGTGACCAAAGGTCGTCACAGCATTGGTCTGCGAGATTGCGCTGGTGTTAATGAGTTGAACTGTGGTGATGGCGCCAGTGGGCGGCGGCGCGACGCCAGTTACTGTAATGGTGACCGACTGGCTGGCGCTGCCTCCCGCACCGCTACAGGTAATCGTGTAGGTGCTCGTGACGGCAGGCCTTACGGTGAATGTATTTGCCGTGCTGCGCCTGCCGCTCCATGCATCTTTCGCGGCGCAACTGCTGGCGTTGGTTGAAGACCAGGTCAGCGTGGCGGAGGCGCCGCTGGCGATAGAGACGGGAGTAGCCGAGAACGTAACTGTGGGAGGCGGATTGATGGGGGGCGGGGTGACGCCACCCGCGCTGAGTTTGTAAACGAAAACATCCCTATCGATATCCGTAACAACAATGAAAATGTTTTTCGACGGCACATAACGAAAGCGGCCGAAAGTGCCGTGGTACTGCAAGCCGTAGACCGGGTCTACATAGCGCGGATCACCTGGGGTGACGCTGTTGGTGGCGGTGATCTTGCTCCACACCTTGGTGTCCATATTCAAGGTGTAAACGTCCGATCCCGCGCACCACCCCACGACGCGATCACTGACGGGGTCGTATTCCAATCCCGGTGCGTCGCATTGCTCGATTTCTTTCGCGCCGCTGGTGACCAGGTTCACGCGCTGGGGTGCTGTCACGGAGATGTCCCAGATGAATGCGTATCCGCGACCGATTTGCACATACTGGCGCCGTTTTGAATCCAGCGCCGCCGTCAATCCATTCGGTAATTCCCAACCGCCGTAATTTTTGCTCAGCAGCTTCCAGGTATTGGTTGCGACGTTGTACGTGGTTAACGACCATAAACCGCCTATGTAAACCAACTTCGTAACCGGGTCATAGGCCGAGGTCAGGGAATAGCCATTCGTCTCCGAATAGGGATCGCCCGGAATGCTGGCCACTTGCGTCCAGAGCTTGGTGTCGAAGTTGAATGTAAAGGCTGCGTCGGTTGCTGAGCCACTCGAATAGCGCGAGCCACCAAATGCAAACATCCGATCAACACTTGGATCGTAGATGAGTTGATCGTAGGTATGCACCGATACCGGCCGACC
>JAYWAM010000023.1:0-7483 GCA_043782425.1 Betaproteobacteria bacterium | reverse complement strand
AAGTATCGGTATCAGAGCCATGCCGCATTTCGGGCAACTTCCCGGCGCGTCACTCACGATTTCCGCATGCATCGGGCAGGTCCACTGGTTTGCGTTGGTTGCCGGCACGGCGCCAGGTGGTTTGGAATCTGCGTGCTGATGCTTGTGCGTGTGGTGGGAATGGTTTATGTCTGCATTCATTTCTTGTCCCTCGTAATCCAGCGTGAACCGCCGCGCTGGAGTGTGGATTTACCCTCTCTAATTCCATTTACGGTTCATTAGTGCATTAATTAATCGCATCAAATACGAAAGTAGTGATGAACAATGAGGCAACCCGTCGTCCCAGCGAAGGCTGGGACCCAGTCCGCTACACCATCTGATTATTGCTTCAAAGTGATGTTATGGGACTGGGTCCCAGCCTCCGCTGGGACGACGAATATTTGCGATTTCGATCTGTCAATATTAATGCGCTAATGGTTGAGAAATGGAATAAATTCAAAATGGCAAAATTACCTTTTAAGCCACAAACTCTTTCACCGTCCGTACGCTATCGAACAGAGCCGACCTTTAACTGCCTTGCGCTTGCAGTTCTTTAACGGCGAGTTGGCGCTCTACTCCGCATCAATAGCATCATGCACGATGGCTTGCGCCTCTTGCGCGATGCGGCCTAGGTGGTCTTGATTGCGAAAGCTCTCCACATAAACCTTATAAAGATTTTCAGTACCGGATGGCCGCGCGGCAAACCAGCCACTTTCAGCAATCACCTTCAATCCGCCGATGGGCGCGCCGTTGCCCGGCGCATGGGTAAGGATGCGCTGAATTTTTTCGCCTGCCAATTCAGTTGATCGAACCTGTTCAGGCGAGAGCTTAGCCAGCCGGTTTTTTTGCGCTAAGGTCGCGGGCGCCTCAATGCGATCATAGCTAGACTCGCCAAATTCGCGCGTGAGTTCGCGGTAGATCTCACCCGGATCGCAGCCCATGCGCGCCGTGATTTCGGCGGAAAGCAAGGCCGGGACGATGCCATCCTTATCCGTTGTCCAAACGCTGCCGTCACGCCGCAGGAAGGATGCGCCCGCGCTCTCTTCGCCGCCGAAGCCGAGTGTGCTGTCGAGCAAACCGTTAACGAACCACTTGAAGCCGACCGGCGTCTCGTACAATTTTCTGCCTAGCTTCGCCGTCACTCGGTCGATCATCTGGCTGCTCACTACTGTTTTGCCAACCGCCGCATCCTTGCTCCATTGCGGTCGATGTTGAAACAGATAGTGGATAGCAACCGCAAGATAGTGATTCGCAGGAAGCAATCCCGCGCTGCGTGTAACGATGCCGTGGCGGTCGTGGTCAGGATCGCAGGCAAAGGCGATGTCGAAGCGATCCTTCTGGCCGACCAAATTCTGCATGGCATAGGACGAGGATGGGTCCATGCGAATACGGCCATCCCAGTCAACAGACATGAAACGAAATGCCGGGTCGACGTCGTCGTTAACGACTGTGAGGTTCAGGCCATAGCGCTCGGCAATCGCGGCCCAGTAGTGCACCCCGGCGCCGCCGAGCGGATCGACGCCCATGCAGATTTTGGCAGCGCGAATCACATCCATATCGATCACATTGCTAAGATCGCTGACGTACGCGTTGAGGTAGTCGTGGCGGTGCGTGGTGGCAGCGCGCAGCGCCTTTTCGAAAGGTATTCTTTTCACGCCCTGGAGGCGGTCTTTCAGAAACGCGTTGGCCTTGGCTTCGATCCAGCCGGTGACGCTGGTATCCGCCGGCCCGCCGTTGGGCGGGTTGTATTTGAAGCCGCCATAGTCAGGCGGGTTGTGCGACGGCGTGATGACAATGCCGTCCGCCAGTCCTTTATCGCGGCCGCGGTTGTATTCGAGTATTGCGTGAGAAATCGCAGGAGTGGGCGTGTAGTCGTCGTTCTCGGCAAGCATGACGTCCACGCCGTTGGCCGCGAGCACTTCCACCGCGCTGACCAGGGCCGGTTGCGAAAGCGCGTGGGTGTCGATGCCGAGGAACAGCGGGCCAGCTATGCCGTGTTGTTTACGGTATTGGCAGATGGCCTGGGTGATGGCAAGCACATGCCATTCGTTGAAGCTACGAGAAAAAGCCGAACCACGATGCCCGGAGGTGCCGAAGCTGATTCTTTGCTCAACCACCGACAGATCGGGCACGTCGGTATAGTAGGCCGTCACCAGTTTGGCGACGTTGACCAACAGCGCCGTGGGTGCAGGTTTCCCTGCCAGAGGGCTTACTCTCATTCGTTCTCCATCGCGGCGGTGTATTTGCCCTGCACCGCCGCGCTATTTAAACGCGCGCGCTTCAATAGCGCTTGCTGTGCAACCGACTTTTTCGCGGCGTCGCCACGCCAAGCCTGGAGCACGGATGCCTGCAATGCGCGCCCGTACGAAAAGCTCAAGACCCACGGCTGCTTCTCAGCCGTGGCGTTCAAGGCATTCAGGTTGGCGGTGGCGGTTGTTTCGCTCTGGCCGCCGGAAAGAAAGTTGATCCCGGGCATCGCTGCCGGCACTGTGCGCCGCAAACAAATCAGCGTTGCTTGCGCCACCAGTTGCGGCGTGGCGGGCTGCGGGCAGGCGCGGCCAGGCTCGACCATATTGGGTTTCAAAATCATGTACTCCAGCGCCACGCGCTGTTGATGCAACGCATGAAATACCGCGTGCAAGACTTGCTCCGTGACGTGCGCGGACGTCGCCAGTGTGTGATCGCCGTCCATCAATACCTCGGGCTCGACGATCGGCACCAACCCTTGTTCCTGGCAAATGGCCGCGTAGCGCGCCAGCGCCTGCGCATTGCCGGCGATCGCCTGCGGCGTGGGGAGGCCCGCGCCGATATTAATCACCGCGCGCCATTTGGCAAAACGCGCACCCAATTGTTTATATTCGTCCAGCCGCAGCGCCAGACCGTCCAAGCCCTGCGTCACGGTCTCACCGGGAAATTCAGGCAGCAGCAGCGTGCCTTTATCTACCTTGATGCCGGGCACGATGCCCTGCGTTTTCAGTAACTCCGGCAAAGCCACGCCTGCGGCACTTTTCTGTTTGAGGGTCTCCTCGAACAAAATGACGCCGCTAATAAAATTGCTGAGGCCCGGTGTGGAAAATAACAGTTCGCGATAATCGCGCCGGGCTTCCTCCGTGCTCACTACGTCCACCGCCTTGAAGCGCTTTTCAATGGTGCCCGCGCTCTCATCGGCCGCGAGAATTCCTTTACCCGACGCCGTTAGCTCGGTTACCGTTTTTGCCAATTCTTTAGTGAAAGTCGACATAGAACCTCCCTCAGTTATTACCGATCCAATAGTTGAATCGCGGCGCTATGCGTCGCGGCGACCTATCTTTCCTTTTTTGTTAGCACCCCATTTCCACTCGCGGATCTCCGGCATGTCCTCACCGTGTTGTCGTATGTATTGCGCGTGTTCGATGAGCTTATCGCGGATGACTTGGGATAAGTGCGCGGCGCGCGAACCCAAACTCGGCACCCGATCAATCACGTCTTTAGCCAGGTGGAAGCGGTCTATATCATTCAGCACCACCATGTCGAAAGGCGTGGTCGTTGTGCCTTCTTCTTTATAGCCGCGCACGTGCAGATTAGCGTGGTTGGTGCGCCGATAAGTCAGTTGATGGATCAACGAGGGATAGCCATGGTAGGCGAAGACAATGGGTTTGTCCTGGGTGAATAAAACGTCGAAATCGTTGTCACTGAAACCGTGGGGATGCTCACTCTGCGGCTGCAACGCCATCAAGTCCACCACATTGATGACGCGTATTTTGAGTTCCGGCAAATGCTGTCGCAGTAGGTCCACCGCCGCCAGTGTCTCCAGCGTCGGCACATCGCCCGCGCAGGCCATCACCACATCGGGTTCGTCGCCTCCGTCGTTACTCGCCCATTTCCAAATGCCCAGCCCGGCGCTGCAATGTTCGATGGCGGCATCCCTATCCAGCCATTGCAACGCAGGCTGCTTACCAGCGACGATGACATTGACGTAATGGCGGCTGCGCAAACAGTGATCGACCACCGAGAGCAGGGTGTTGGCGTCCGGGGGCAGATAAACGCGAATGACGTCGGCTTTTTTGTTCACTACATGGTCGATAAAGCCGGGGTCTTGATGACTGAAACCATTGTGATCCTGTTGCCACACATGCGACGTCAGTAGATAGGTCAAGGATGCGATGGGTCGCCGCCAGGGAATCGCGCGCGAGACCTTGAGCCACTTGGCGTGCTGATTAAACATGGAATCGATGACGTGAATGAAAGCTTCGTAACAGGAGAACAATCCGTGGCGGCCGGTGAGCAGGTAGCCTTCCAGCCAGCCTTGGCAAAGATGTTCACTCAAGACTTCCATTACGCGACCGTCAGGCGCAAGTTGCACATCACTCTCTTGAATCTCACCCATGAAAGTACGGTCGGTGACTTCAAATAAATTTGCTAAACGATTCGATGCGGTTTCATCCGGGCCGAAGACGCGGAAGTTACGTGTCGTCAGGTTCTGTTTCATCACATCACGCAAGAAGCTGCCGGTAACGCGGGTGGCCTCGGCGGTCACCGAACCGGGGCTCGGGACTTTGATTGCATAATCGCGGAAATCGGGCAGGTTCAAATCGCGTAGCAACGCACCGCCGTTGGCATGCGGGTTCGCGCCCATGCGGCGCTTACCTTTCGGCGCCAGCTCAGCGAGTTCCGGGAGGAGCTTGCCTGCCTCATCGAATAATTCCTCGGGCCGGTAACTCTGCATCCATTTTTCCAAGGTCTTCAGATGCGCGGGATTTCCGGCCAGGTTCGTTAATGGCACTTGGTGTGAGCGCCACGAACCTTCAGTCTTCAGCCCATCGACTTCTTTGGGCCCGGTCCAGCCTTTGGGCGTGCGCAGAATAATCATGGGCCAGAGAGGGCGCTGCTTGAAACCTTTGCTGCGCGCCTCGGATTGGATGTGGTGAATTTCCGCGACGATCTGATCGAGCGCCGCGGCCATGAGTGGGTGAACTTTTTCCGGGTCGTCACCTTCAACGAAATAGGGCTTATAGCCATAGCCGTGGAACAAAGCTTCCAGTTCCTCGTGGCTGATTCTCGCCAGGATGGTCGGGCTGGCGATCTTGTAGCCGTTCAAATGCAGAATAGGCAGAACCGCACCGTCGTGTGCTGGATTGAGAAATTTGTTCGAGTGCCAACTGGCAGCCAGCGCGCCGGTCTCGGCTTCGCCATCGCCCACCACGCATGCGACCAGCAGATCGGGGTTATCGAACGCCGCGCCGTAGGCGTGCATCAGCGAATAACCGAGCTCACCGCCCTCGTTGATCGAACCGGGCGTTTCCGCCGCCACATGGCTGGGGATACCGCCGGGAAAGGAAAACTGCGTGAACAGCTTTTTCATACCCTGCTCGTTCTGTGAAATGTGCGGATAAAATTCGCTGTAGCTTCCTTCCAGATAAGTGTTGGCCACTATCCCCGGCCCACCGTGTCCCGGCCCGGTGACATAAAGCATATTCAAGTCATATTGCCTGATGATGCGGTTAAGATGCACGTAGATGAAATTCAAACCGGGTGTGGTGCCCCAATGGCCTAACAGGCGCGGTTTCACATGTTCCAGCGTCAAGGTTTTTTTGAGCAGCGGATTGTCGTACAGATAAATCTGGCCGACCGACAAGTAGTTGGCGGCGCGCCAATAGGCGTTCATCTTGCGCAGAAGTTCAGGCGACAGCGGTTGGTCCGTGGGCTTAGGCTTTTTCGTCTTCATGACCATGTTCCTTTTCCATTCCAATGTTCACGAGATGATCGCCCCTTTATTCAAGTGGGACATTTTCAGCAGCGCCGCCATCAGTTTGTCGAACGGTTTGGTGAATTTTTCGACGCCTTCGTCCTCGAGCTGTTGCGTCACTGCGTCCAGATTGATACCCAGCTCAGGCAGTCGCGCCAGCAACCGCCCGGCCTGTTCGACATCTTCTTCGATGCGGACTTTCGGGTCGCCGTGATCGCGGTACGCGGCTAAGGTTTCAAGCGGGACCGTGTTGACCGTGTCCGCTCCGATGAGCGCCTCGACATATTTGAGGTCGCTGTAGTCCGGGTTTTTGACACTGGTGCTGCCCCAGAGTAGCCGCTGAACATGAGCACCCTGGGCAGCCAGCGTCTTGAACTGAGCACCGCCAAAAATTTCCTGGTAAATTTGATAGGCCATCTTCGCGCTGGCGATGGCGACTTGCCCGTGCGCCTTGCGCGCGAGATGCGCCTCATGGCCATTTTGCGCGATGGATTTTTCCATAAGCGGATCCAGCAGCGCGTCAATGCGGCTCACAAAGAAACTCGCCACCGAGGCCACGGTCTTTATGGATTTTCCTTGCGCTACGCGCGCTTCCATACCTGCGATGTAAGCCTGCGCCACCTGCCGGTAACGCGGCAAGCCAAACAGCAATGTCACGTTAACATTGATCCCTTCGCTGATAAGCTGCCCGATGGCGGGCAGCCCTTCAACTGTGGCCGGAATTTTAATGAAGACGTTGGGCCGCTTCAGCGCAGCCCACAACTGACGCGCTTCTTGCAGCGTGCCGCTGGTGTTGTGCGCGAGGTGAGGGTTGACCTCCAGGCTGACATATCCGTCGGCGCCGCCGCTTGCGTGGTACACAGGCCGGAACTCGTCGGCAGCGCGCTGCACATCTTGCCGGCTGAGGTCAGCGTAGATTGCCATTACATCCTTTCCCTCGAGCGCCAGGGTGCGGATATCATCGTCGTAAAAATGGCTGCCACTGATCGACTTTTCGAAGATAGACGGATTCGAAGTGATGCCGCGCAATCCGTCCTCCTCGATCAAACGCCGCAGCTCGCCGCTACTGATCAGATCGCACCGGATGTAATCCAGCCAGATGGATTGGCCGAGCGCCTGAAGTTTGCGCAAAGGGTTTTCTTTCATGGTAGTTCCTTGGTCAATGGCGTCTGGCTTTTGGCTTTCTTTCTGGTGGGCGTCCTCAGGCGAGGAGCCGGCCAATGCGCAGGGCACTAAGGCCTTCACAGCCAACCTCCCGTGAAACCCGCTCGTCGCAAGCCGCTGACGATATAAGCGCAATCTCGCATCACTCGCCACAACAGGCCCGTGCGGTAGTTCTCGATCATCAAAACAATCGGCCCTTGATTCAGGCCGTAATGCCACGGCGATACCCAGCCGTAGGGATTGCTGTACTTGTCCGGGTAGGTCGGATTGAACGTTGCCTTGAAACCGTAGGCATTGCCCGCTTTCAGGTCGACTTCATGTACCAGATAGTCGATTGCCGGCAACACGATTTCCGGCGCGAACGGTAGCGACGCCACCACAACCCAAGGCGCGACGGTGCCGTCGTCCGGTCCGTACGGTACGCCGCGCCCCAGGTAATCGAAGAACTGCCGCTCAATGCCGCTCACCTTGATGGTGTCGGGGCCGGGGCCATCGCTCGCGGTGATCCCCCAGCAGTCTTTGCCATACCCTGCAAACTTGAGCGGATTGTCGATCGCATATTGTTGCTGAGCATAG
>JAYWAM010000022.1:0-2853 GCA_043782425.1 Betaproteobacteria bacterium | reverse complement strand
TTCACCTATCCGCTCATGGTCGGCATCCAGCTCATCAGTGCGCGCATGGGGCGCATCACCGGCCTGGGCCTGACTGCCAACATCCGCCGCATCTTTCCCCGTCCCGTGCTGCTGTTTATCGTTGGCCTGCTGGTGGTGGCCAATACCATCAACATTGCCGCAGACATCGCCGCGATGGGAGAAGCGCTGCAACTCCTGGTTGGCGGAGGCGCGCACTTTCACGCCATCGTGTTCGGTTTCATTTCACTGGTGCTGCAAATATTCATGCCCTACCAGAAGTACGTGCGCGTGCTGAAGTGGCTCACCCTCGCTCTGCTTGCCTATGTGGCCGTGGTATTCACGGTCAACGTGCCGTGGCTAAAGGTCGCCGCACACACTGTGCTGCCGTGCTTTGACATCAACGCCGACTCCATCACCGTCATCGTCGCGGTGTTCGGCACCACCATCAGCCCTTACCTGTTCTTCTGGCAGGCCACGCAGGAAGTCGAAGATATGCGCGCCGATCCCCATGCAGAAGCGCTGCTGAAATCGCCCGATCAAGCGCAGCGGCAACTGCGCCGCATCAAGTGGGACACCTATATCGGCATGGGATTTTCCAACCTGATTGCGTTTTTCATCATTCTCAGCACGGCAGTGACACTGCACGCCGCCGGGATCACACAAATTCAAACTTCGGCGCAGGCTGCAGAAGCGTTGCGCCCGCTGGCGGGCGACCTCACCTTTGTGCTGTTCAGCCTTGGCATCATCGGCACCGGCATGCTCGCCGTGCCCATATTGGCGGGTTCGGCCGCCTATGCCGTCGCAGAAACCTTCGATTGGACGACCGGCCTGGACCGCAAGCTGTTCGAGGCCAAGGAGTTTTACGCCATATTGACGGTTGCGACCGCTGGCGGTTTACTGCTCGACTTCACCCCCATTGACCCCATCAAAGCGCTGTTCTGGAGCGCGGTCATCAACGGGGTAATCGCCGTACCCATCATGATCGTGATGATGCTGCTAGCACAGCGTAGCGACATCATGGGGCAGTTCGTGGTCAAACCGAAGTTGCGGGTGTTGGGCTGGGCAGCTACCATTGTCATGCTGCTTGCCGTCGTCGCCATGGTAGCGACAATGTAAGGGTAACGCGCAATGTTAAGGGTTAACAAAGCGGCTATTACGGAATCGTTGCAGGTTATCGCTTAACGTTCCAGCAAAACCATATAACCGCCAGATTCGCCGCTTGCCATCAAGCCACTTTATCGGCTATATTTTCGTACCGGGGTTTTGCGGACTCCCGGGCTTTCGAGCAAGACGGTGTCCCGTCCAAGTTCTGCAATTCTCAACTTGTGAGGTCAATATGGACACCGTAATCAAAGGTATTTCCGTTTCCCAACTGGTGCAGCAGTATGGCTCTGCCGACGCCCCTTTCGTGATCGATGTACGCCGCTCCCAGGTGTTTGAAGCGGACAGCGTGATGATTGCAGGCGCAACCTGGCGCGATCCTTTTGCGGTTGACGATTGGGTGAAGTTTTTGCCGCAGCACCGCACCATTGCGGTCTATTGCTTGCACGGCCACGAAGTCAGCAAAAACGCCTGCGCGGCATTGCGCACGGCGGGGCTGAACGCTCATTATCTCGAAGGCGGCATTGAAGCCTGGAAGGCAGTGAGCGCGCCGACCATCAAAAAGCAGTCGGTGCTTGCGATTCCTTCGGCAGTCAACGCGCCCTCAAAATGGATCACGCGCGAGCGCCCTAAAATCGACCGCATCGCCTGCCCCTGGCTGATCCGCCGCTTCATTGATCCATGCGCGGAATTTCTCTACGTTCCCGCAGCGCAGGTGCGCCAGGCAGCGGCGGCCAACAACGCCATTGCCTACGATGTGCCCGATGTGCAATTTTCGCACCGTGGCGAGTTGTGCAGCTTCGATGCCTTCCTCGCCGACTTTGGTCTAACTGATCCCGTGCTCACCGATCTTGCCGCCATTGTGCGCGGCGCCGATACCGGCAAGCCAAATCTCACGCCGCAATCACCGGGCCTCCTGGCAATATCGCTCGGCTTGTCGGCGCTGTTTGAAGACGATCATGTCATGCTGCAACACGGCATGACTCTGTACGACGCACTTTATGCCTGGCTCAAGAACGCGCGCACTGAAACTCACAACGCCGACTTGTTCAAGAAAGCATGACACTCGGCGCGCCAGGGTGATGCGGAAGCAGATCTAAGCTGCTCCCCATCAGCCATTGCTACTTATCATCAGCCTTCCAGTGCCCGGACTTGCCGCCCTGCTTTTCGAGAACACGAATATCGGAAATCACCATGCCTCGATCCACGGCTTTCACCATGTCGTAGAGCGTTAACAGCGCTACACTCACCGCTGTCAGCGCTTCCATTTCAACACCGGTTCTACCTACGCTCTCAACCGTAACGCTGCATTCGATGGCGTGGTGCTGCGCGTCAATCACAAACTCTGCGGCAACCTTGGTAATGGCGAGCGGGTGCGCCAGGGGAATCAGTTCCGGGGTTTTTTTTGCCGCCTGTATTGCGGCGATGCGTGCAATACCGATCACATCACCTTTCTTCGCCTGCCCGCTTTGGATCAAGGCAAGCGTCTCGGGCAGCATGGTGATACGACCCGATGCACGCGCTATGCGGTGGGTTTCCGGCTTGGCGCCGACATCGACCATGTGGGCCTTGCCTTCGGCGTCAAAATGGCTCAATTGATTTTTCATAGGTCAGATTGTGTTGCAGCTTGTTACAATGGCGCCAGTTGGCAGTGGAACTCTGCCAGCGCAATGTCATCATAGCATCTGTCTTTTTCCAAATTGCGATGGAAACGCTATTTTTGTAGGAGCGGGCTTGCCCGCGAAATGGCCG
>JAYWAM010000021.1:0-2856 GCA_043782425.1 Betaproteobacteria bacterium | reverse complement strand
ATCGCGGGCAAGCCCGCTCCTACACATCAGTTTGAATCGCACCCCAAGCTGGCAGCGTAGCGAGTTACGCGTGTTAGGTGTGATATAAAACGGTCGCATATGGGTTTTTGTCGAATGCTCTTTGTACGTTAAGCATCATAGGAAAAATATGCCAACGGTTAATTTATCTACAGGAGCGGTTCATTTTTCTGAGCACGGGCAGGGCGCGCCGCTTATTTTACTGCACGCCAACCCTGGCGATAGTCGAGATTTTGCGGCAGTCATTCCCGCTCTTGCCCGGCACTATCGTGTGCTAGCGCTTGATTGGCCGGGCTACGGTCAATCTGCCCTGCCTGAACATTCTGAAACGGTGGGCGCTTTGTTTTTCTACAACGTCCTGCGCGAATTCCTTGCGTTACTGGGGTTGCCCCCAGCCTTCTTTGTGGGGAACTCCCTGGGCGGAAATGCCGCCGCGCGCCTGGCCATCGAAGCGCCGCAATTGGTACGCGGCCTGATTTTGGTAGCGCCTGGCGGCTTCACTCCGCACAACTTCATCACTCGCGCATTCTGCAAACTTCAAGGTAGCCGCTTTTCTCTTGCGCCATATCGTTGGGCTCGTCTATATCTAAAGCGCCATAACGACACTACGCGCGCCATGCTGGAACGTGCTCGCACATCACAGGCTACGCCGCCGCACATCGCTCTAAATCGGGCGGTGTGGCGCAGCTTCATTGAACCGGCGCATGACCTGCGCCATTCCGCCGGAACAATAAGAGCGCCCACCTTGCTGCTATTCGGCAAACAGGATCCGGCGATTCCCGCCGGAAGAGATGGCAAAGTTGCCGCCCAGTGCATCCCCGCAGCGCAGTTGGCAGTCTTGCCGTGCGGGCACGCCTCCTATGCTGAGGTTCCAGAGCTTTTCCTGTCCGAAGTCCTGCCGTTCTTGGCGAAGCACGCCAATACCTGATGGGGCGTTAAACGCTCCCTAAGCTCGCGCTTTCCCGCCTCTCCCGCCAGCAGTGCGACCCCATCGCGTGGGTCGCACCGCTGACCTCAAATCACGCAGCCCGGCGTGCAATGCAGCCAATTGAATCTATGCGCATTTCAGCCGACCGGCAGTGGGTGGGCGTATTTAACTTTACAAACAGCTTTTCTTCGTCTAGCATGTGAATGCGGGAATATATCCCGCATGAAATGCGGAAGTCGAACTGCATCAACCATCGTATGAAAGGCCATGACAATGAAAAAGTTAACCTCAGCCTTACTCGCAGTTCGTAGGGTGGGTTAGGAGCGCAGCGACGTAACCCACCGTCGGTATGCGCAGAACCACGTTAAATGGATAAGCAGCAGATGGGCAGCACACAGCAATACGGTGTTGGGTTACGGCGCATACAACCGCGCCTAACCCAACCTACATGTCAAACCAAGGAGACTTTATGCTTCGCCATTATTTCTTGAACGCTGTGCGTAGCTTGCGTTTTTGCGCTGTCATCCTGTCGTTATGGGTCGGCGCCGCTCACGCTGCGCCTTTTGCGTATATCACCAATGGAGGCAGTAACGACGTCTCAGTGATCGACATCGCGACTAACACTGTGGTTGCCACCGTGCCGGTGGGAACCGAGCCAGCCGGCATCGCCATTAACTCCGCAGGAACTCGCATCTACGTGGCAAACATCAGCAGCAACAGTGTTTCGGTGATTGACGCCGCCAGCAACACAGTAGTCGCTACTGTGACGACAGAAGGCGTTCCGAATGGCATCGCCGTCAACCCATCCGGCACGCGCGCCTATGTGGCGACCGGCACCGGCAATATCTCAGTGATCGACACGGCGACCAACACAGTAATTGCAAACGTGGCGGTGGGATTCAACCCGTTCGGCGTCGCCGTCAACCCCACCGACTCGCGCGCCTATGTGACGAATTACCTTAGCGACAGCGTTTCGGTGGTCAACACCACGACCAACACCATAGCCACCACCGTGGCGGCGGTAGCAAGTCCAATGGGTGTTGCCATCAATTCCGCCGGCACGCGCGCCTATGTGACGAATGACAGCAACGCCAACGTCTCAGTAATTGATACTGCGACCAACGCCGTGTTCGCCACCGTGGCAGTGGGAACCGGCCCGATTGGCGTCGCCGTCAACCCCTTCGGCACACGCGCCTATGTGACGAATCGCAGCAATAACAACGTCTCTGTGATCGACACGGCGACCAACACCATAGTAGCCACAGTAGCAGTGGGAAATGGCCCGATCGGCGTTGCGCTCGACCTCACAGGCACGCGCGCCTACGTGGCAAACTCTGGCAGCAACAATGTCTCGGTGATTGATACCACGAGCAACACCGTGGTTGCTACCGTTCCGGTGGGAACCAAACCCGGTGCCTTCGGCGTTTTCATCGCTAGGCCGCCGCCAGTTTGCTACACCGCCCCCTCCGCCACCGGCAGCGGCAGCGTTAGCGCCTGCTTCACCGGCGGCGGGCCGTCGTGCGCTTATGCTGCGCCACAGTTCATCGGCGCGCCTCCCGGCATTGCACCGGTTCCGCCCGCCTCGCCGGGGCCGGGCATTGTGTTCCCGCATGGCTTGTTTGATTTCTCCACCAGCGGCTGCTTGACGGGTAACACGCTGAGCTTCAGCATCACTTACCCGGCGGCCTTGCCGCCCGGCACGCAGTACTGGAAATATGGCCCCACCGCCGCCAATACGACACCGCACTGGTATGTGCTGCCCGCGACCATCAGCGGTAATACGGCGACCTTCAGCATCACTGACGGCGGCTTGGGCTATGACGATCTTGTCGCCAACGGAACTATCGTCGATCAGGGCGGGCCGGGTGCAGGCAGTAGCAGCAACTCGGTGCCTACCTTGTCTGAATGGG
>JAYWAM010000020.1:0-7535 GCA_043782425.1 Betaproteobacteria bacterium | reverse complement strand
TGGAGACGGTGATGGGTATCGCTGCGCTCAACCCATCCTACGCCTGCTGAAGCCAAAGGCCCGGGGACTTGTCCGCCCTACGCGCCGCCATTTCTTCTTTCCTTCCTGTGAAGGGATCGGCGGTGGACTTACTCCACATCAGTTGGAGTCTCGCACTCCAAGGCACAAGGCTACAGCCTAAGAGAACAGGTTTCCTGCTAAGATGTACGGTTTTTGGAGGCACTGCTTTGGCGCAATTCCTGTGGGACAATATATTGCTTGTCGGACTAATGTTTGCGAGCGCAATCATGTTTATCTGGCCGAGCATAGCCGGATTGTTGTCCGGCGCCCGCCAAATCGGCACGCTTGAGGCGACACGCATCATGAACCAAGGCAATGCCATGGTGCTTGATGTGCGCGAGCCGAGTGAATTTTCCGGCGGACGAATTCCCAAATCCAAGAACGTTCCACTCAAAGAGTTGACCAAGCGCCTGGATGAAATCACAAAATTCAAGGACAAGCCCGTCATCGTAACCTGCGCCAGCGGTGCGCGATCCAGCGGCGCGCTGCGCATGCTGAAGGGCGCGGGCTTCAGTAACATCTATGCCCTAAAGGGCGGGCTGGGCGCATGGCGCGAAGCCAGTCTTCCTGTGGAGAAATGAATTGGCGAAAATAGTTATGTATTCGACCGGGGTCTGCCCATTTTGCAACATGGCGGAGAGACTGCTGCTCTCGAAGGGCGTGGCGGAGATTGACAAGGTGCGCATTGATCTTGACCCCGCGCGGCGCGAGGAAATGATACAAAGAACCGGCCGCCGCACTGTGCCGCAAATTTACATCGGTGACACGCATGTCGGGGGTTTCGATGACTTGTCGGCGCTCGACAGGGCGGGGAAACTCGCCCCCTTGCTGTCCGCCTGAACCATGCCGCTGTTATTAACGCTATCAACAAAAAGGAAATTTCATGAGTGAAGCACCCGATCAAGCACAACAGCCGATTTTTTCCATTGAAAAGCTTTACGTAAAAGATCTGTCGCTTGAGATTCCCAACGCGCCGCAAATTTTTTTGGAACGTGACGCGCCGCAGGTCGATGTGCAGTTACACCACAGCGCAACCAACGTAGAAGAGGGATTGTACGAATCGGTTCTGACCGTGACAGTTACTGCAAAAATCGGCGAAAAGACGGTGTTTCTGGTCGAAGCCGGTCAGGCGGGCATTTTTACCATACGTAATATTCCACAGGAAGATATAGAGCCGGTGCTGGGCATTGCCTGCCCGAATATTTTGTTCCCCTACGCGCGCGAGGTCATTTCCGATTCCGTGGTGCGTGCCGGTTTCCCGCCCGTGCTGCTCAATCCCGTCAATTTTGAGGCGCTCTACCAGGCGCAAAAACAGGCCGCCGCAGAACAAGCCAAGACGCCAGCGCCCGCCATTCTCACGCATTGAGATTTATGCGCGCGCCGCTCAAGATCGCCGCCTTGGCTTTGGCCTGTAGTGCTGTTGTCGGCACGCTTGCGTCCGCCGAATTTCGCTCCGTCGGCGAGCGACCGGCAATACTTTACGATGCACCTTCGCAGAAAGCCAACAAAGTCTTCGTTATCGGGCGCCAGCAACCTGTTGAGTTGCTGGTGAAGCTCGACAAATGGACCAAGGTGCGCGATTTCACAGGCGAAATCTCCTGGATTGAAAACCAGTTCTTGACGGATAAACGCTACTTGGTTGTGATTGCAGACAGCGCACAAGTGCTTACCCAACCCAATAGCGCCGCGTCGCTTGTCTTTGCAGCGCGCAAGCACGTCCTGCTCGAATCCACCGCGCCAGTCGCAAATGGCTGGGTAGCGGTGCGCCATAGCGACGGCCAGCAAGGGTTCATCAAAACCGACCAAATCTGGGGCGAATGAGGCTCGCTATTCTTGGCGCGGGCGCCTGGGGTACCGCGCTCGCCATCACGTTTTGCGCGCGCCACCAAGTCGTGCTGTGGGGACGCGATGCGCGCCATCTCGATGCTCTTAAACAGGAACACAGTAACGCGCGCTACCTGCGCGGCATTTCGTTGCCCCCGACTCTCGCCATCGAAACGCAGTTGGCGGCGGCATTACATGACGCCGAACTCGTCCTGGTGGCGACCAGCACCAACGGCTTCGCGCCCACGCTCGAAGCGCTGGTCAAGCATCGCGCCGCGCCCCCCCCTTTGCTTTGGGCGTGCAAAGGATTCGAGACCGCCACTGATAGATTGCCGCACGAAATCGCAACCGCCTATCTGGGCGCCAATGCGCTCATCGGCGCGCTTTCCGGCCCAAGCTTCGCATTTGAAGTGGCGCAGGGCAAGCCTACCGCGTTGACGCTGGCGTCGCACGATAAGCAGTTTGCGACGCAAAGCGCAGCCGCTCTCAATGGTCCGGCGTTACGCATTTATTCCAGCCAGGATCTGCTCGGCGTCGAGCTCGGCGGCGCACTCAAGAATGTGATGGCCATCGCCGCAGGCATTTCCGATGGGCTGGGGCTAGGCGACAATGCGCGCGCGGCGCTCATCACGCGCGGCTTGGCCGAGATGGTGCGCCTGGGTGTAAAAATGGGCGGTCACCCGGAAACATTCATGGGTCTAACCGGCCTGGGCGACCTGGTATTGACGGCGACGGGAGATTTGTCGCGCAACCGCACAGTGGGCAAACGCCTCGCCGCAGGCATTGATCTTGACACCATCCTCGCGCAACTGGGTCACGTGGCAGAGGGCGTGCACTCCGCGCGTACCGTGCGCGAGTTGGCAAGAAAACATAGCGTGGATATGCCCATCACCGAGGCGGTATGCGCCATTTTGTTCGAGCGCGCGACGGCGGTGGAAACAGTGCACCGCCTGTTGGCCCGCGATCCCAAGGCGGAATAGATGGCGCATTATTTTCTGGATGATTTTTTTGTGAACAGACGAGCGAGTCACGTTTGGTTTGGTGCTTATTTCATTTCACAATCATTGGTTCATCAATAGTGACAGTTCGAAATCGCAAATATTCGTCGTCCCAGCGAAGGCTGGGACCCAGTCCCACCAGCATCACTTTGAAACAATATTCAGATCGTGTAGCGGACTGGGTCCCAGCCTGCGCTGGGACGACGGGTTAGCTCATTGCTCACAACGACTTTCGTATGGACGCCAACAGTTAATGCACTGTCGTAAATGGAATTACTCTTCATCCGCAAGAAGATATCTCAGCATGCGTTCTCTGTTGTTAAGAAAATCCTTGGTCACCGCATAGTGCTCGGTGTCTTCATAGTCAACTTCTTTGCTGCCCTGTTCGTCGAGTTTCAAAATCCTGGCGTTCGGGTAGGCAAGCAGAATTGGCGAATGCGTCGCTATGATAAATTGCGAGCCGTTTTTAACTAATTGATGAATGCTGGAAAGCGCAGCGAGTTGCCGCGTGGGAGAAAGGGCAGCCTCTGGCTCATCGAAAATATACAAACCGTTGCCCTGTAGCTTTTGCGTCAGGACGGCGAGGAATGCTTCTCCGTGTGATCTGGCGTGAATCGGCTTGTTGTCGAAGGCTTGTAAAACGCCGCTTGCATCCATATAGGTCGCTACGTTAAAGAAGCTTTCGGCACGTAGGAAATAGTTGTCCTTCGGTGACGCAAAACTTTTCACGATCTTGAGATATTTGTGCAAGGTGGAAGTTGTCTGACTCGTTTCCAAGCGGACGTTCTTTGTGCCGCCCTCGGGGCTAAAGCCCAGAGCAAGGGCAATGGCCTCTATCAAGGTTGATTTGCCGCTTCCGTTTTCGCCGACAAAGAAAGTCACATCAGGATGAAAATCGATGGTTTCCAGCGAACTGATAGCCGGGATATCGAAGGGGTACTCCGCAAAACTAGGAACAGCGTCGCGTTTCAAAGAAATGGAACGCAGGTAAGGCTTCAAAGATAAAGACATGTTAAGTTGACAGTTCTTGGTATCCCAACAGCGAGCGGTTCAGTTTGCCGCCGCTAAACAGCATTTTTTCTATCTGAAACTGAGATTTCGTCATTGTTGTCGGTTCACATCAGATGACGCGGCAGCGCAGTCGTTTCGATTATACAAGGCCAGATATCGTTAGGGTTTTTTGCGGGCTGCGCCGGGTGCGATTCAAAGTGATGTGGCGTATTTCCAACTTTTGAAAGACGCTTGAATAAATTCGCCTGATTTGTCATTCCCGCCCCCCCGATCAGGTCGAGGGCAAGTTTCGCGGGAATGACTTGTAGGATGGGTTGAGCGCAGCGATACCCATCACCGTCTCCATCATGCCCCATCACCACCACCACGCACCCATGACAAATTACCGCCGCATCGCCGCAGCCAGTTAACTCTTTACCCGTCAATCTTGCCGAGCGCTCACAAGCCTTGCGGACCGAAAACATCGGGTTGTTGCGCAGCGCTTTTGACTATACCCGCGAGCGCCATGCCTTTAGCGGATGCCATCGTGGTGTTGCCGCGCGGCATGTCGATTACAGTTGATTGATGGGTATCGCTGCGCTCAACCCATCCTACGCTTGCTCTTAGTTATGATGACTGTCAACATAATTATTGCGTTTGTTGGCCCATGAGTTGTCCCAATGATTCAGGAAAAGGTAGAATCCCGCAGTATGCTGACAAACGTTGCGGCATACCTGCTGCGGGTGTAGCTCAATGGCAGAGCAGAAGCTTCCCAAGCTTACGACGAGGGTTCGATTCCCTTCACCCGCTCCATAACATCCCATGCAAACCTATTCCAAGCCCATGCGCGTCCTAAAATTTTTGGGCTGGGTGTTGTTGGTGTTGCTGACCATCCTGCTCGTCGCCGCGCTGATTGTCGCACTCACTTTCAACCCCAATTCCTACAAAGCGGAAATTATTGAGAACGTGCGCACGCACCTCGGCCGCGAGCTGGAAATTCCTGGGGAGTTGCGGTTTTCATTTTTTCCGCCATTGACGCTGGAAAGCGGCGCGGCGGTGATGTATGAAAAGGGGCGCGTAGAACGCTTTGCTGCGGTGGATAAGCTGCGCATGCGTGTTGCGCTCATGCCGCTGTTTTCGAAACGTTTGCAGATCGACGCACTGAGCATAGAAGGCCTGTCGGTCGAAATTATTCGCGATGCGCAAGATAAGCTCAATATCGACGACCTGATACCGCGCGGCCCGAGTACGCTGCCAGAATTTTTTATCGACAGCGTTTCTCTTGCACACGCACGCGTGCGTTTTCGTGATGCGTTGTCAGGCGGCGAATATACATTGTCAGAAATCGCAGGTGCGCTAACGCCGCTGGCGCCGACGCAGCGCGGCAGCTTGTCACTGGGCGGACAATTCAAGTTGAGTGATGCAGCGCCTGAAGGCCGTTTCGATGTGGTAACCGACTTCACATTCAAAGCGCCGGGCGCCGCGTTGTTGTTGGCAAAAACCCAAGCCAGGTGGACACTCACCCAGCAAGATGCAAACCTGGCAGGCAGCTTGCGTATTGATTCAGTCGCCGTTGCAGAGAACGTGCAGGCGGGGGCCAGTGACATGGGCTTGAGCTTTACTCGCAGCAGCAGCGCACACCTGAGCGCGCAAACTCAGCTCAAAATTCCCGCCTTCGAATGGAAACCCGGCGTCGCGCTCAACCTGCCCGTGACGCTGGCGGGGGAGGGCGTTGCCGCTGGCTGGAAAGGCGCAGTGGCGCTCGATTTCACGCTGGATGCGGCGGCAGGCCAGCCGCTACGCCTTGCGGCGCTACGCGGGCGCGCCAGCGCTGAAGCTGGCGAACTTAAAGCGGTGGCGAGCGTGAATGGCGCGGCGGCTTACGATGCCAGCGCGCGCAGCGCAACGCTGCAACTCTCCACATTCAATCTCGATGTCAGCAGACAGCAACACAGCCTGGCAGAAATTCGCGGTGCAATTCAAGCATCACTCAATTTGGCGCACTACAAGGCCGAAGCAAAATTTGATGGCACGCTCAACGCCAGCCGCGCGACGGCGCGTATCGATCTTCCCCTTACTGCGCCTCAGCTTATGCGCTTCAACGCCAATCTCGCCAGCCTGGACCTGGAGCGCTTGTCGCCAGGCACCAGCGACGCCAAAAAATCCGACCAAGGCATAGACCTCGATCTTGCGCCTTTGCGCGCATTGGGCATCAGCGGCGAGCTGTTGATCGGTGAGGTGAAAAGCAACGGCGTCACGGGGAAAAATTTGCGTATCCAGGTCGAATGAAAAAATCTCGCGTAACGCAAACGCACTTTGCCAAGCGCCTTGTCGAGTGGCACGGCAAGCATGGCCGTCATGATTTACCGTGGCAAAACACGCGCGATGCTTACGCCATCTGGGTGTCGGAAATCATGTTGCAGCAGACCCAGGTGAAAACTGTGATCGCTTATTTTGCGCGCTTCATGGCGCGCTTCCCTTCTCTAAAGGCGCTGGCGGAAGCCGATGAAGACCAGGTGTTGACGCATTGGAGCGGCTTGGGTTATTACGCGCGCGGCCGTAATCTGCACAAGGCGGCGCGCCACATCGTCCAAGAACAGAGCGGAATATTTCCGCGTGAATTCGATGCAATATGCGCGCTGCCGGGTATCGGGCGCTCAACAGCCGCAGCGATCAGCGCCTTCGCTTACGGCGAGCGGCGGGCGATTCTCGATGGCAACGTAAAGCGCGTGCTGACGCGCTGCTTCGGTATCGCGGGTTTTCCCGGAGACAAAAAGGTCGAAGCGCGGCTGTGGGGGTTGGCTGAAGAACTACTGCCCGATACTGGCGCCAACATCGCCGTATATACGCAAGCACAAATGGATTTAGGCGCCGCCGTGTGCTTGCGCGGTCGCCCCTTGTGCGCGACGTGCCCGCTTGCCGAGGTTTGCGTCGCTTATCGTGAAAACCGTGTAGCCGAGTTTCCCGGCAAGAAAGCGCGCAAGGCCGTGCCCTCACGCCACACAACCATGCTGATTCTGCTCTCGCAAAAAGAAGTGTTGCTGGAACGCCGCCCGCCCTCGGGAATCTGGGGCAGCCTGTGGTGTTTTCCTGAATTACACAACGGCGATGATGTGGTCGCGCAATCGCGCGCGCGCTATGGCGTCAGCGGAGTTGGCGGGCCGCAACTCGAATCCATCGAACATGGCTTCACGCATTTCCATCTCACCATTCACCCGCGCGTAGTCGAAGTCACACGGCGCAATACACGCGCCGCGCAACCCGGCAATATTTGGATAACTATCGAGGATGCAAAGCACGCGGCCATTCCAGCGCCGGTGCGCAAGCTTTTAGGCAGCTTGAGCAAGCTGCCTTAGCCCGCATTACGCATCGAGATAAAAGTGTTTTTAGTCTCTTATCAGTAAAATTTTCGCAATTTGTGAGAAGAATTTTCGCGCCAAGACGCAAAGACGCGAAGAAAAACAAGAAGCGGGGTTGATTTTCTTTGCGCCTTTGCGTCTTGGCGCGAGAATCGTTTTTTGGTTCCGGCTCGTCCGGCTCGGCTTATTCCATTTCTCAACCATTAGGCTCAGACGACCTGATCTCGTGGATTTTGCGATGACCTCTTTTTTCGCCGATGCCGATTTTCTACGTCACTGTGCTGCGCCCCACTTCAAATACCAT
>JAYWAM010000019.1:0-2860 GCA_043782425.1 Betaproteobacteria bacterium | reverse complement strand
GTGCAGCCGAGCAGCGTTACCTGCAAAGCTGGAACGAACGCAAAACCCAGATTGAACAACGCCTGCGCGGAGAAATTATTGCCGAAGTTGACGCCGTCGAAGGTTTGCGCGCGCGCATGTTGTTGGCCGGAAAGCTGACGGATGCAGACGAAATCTGGCTGGCCATTCAGGAGGCCAACTATGAAAAAGCGGCCGACCTGGCGACCAAAGCCTGGGCCAAGGGTGCGATCGCGCAATTACGCAAAGATGCGTCGGTTGGGACTGTCGATAGCTCGGGCAAACAATTACGCCCGGGATATGACGCAGCCATGATTCTGCCGGGTTCCAGCCTGGCGGCGCAGCGCTATCGAACCATGGTGCAGCTCGATGGCGATATCGAAAGCGGTCTCGCCCGAATGCGGCTGGAGCTTCCCCGATCCGATTGGTTTGACCAGCTAATGACAACCAATGACCGCTCCTCACTCACGCGCATTGTGTGGGGTCGGCCGCGCGCAGACAGCGATCTCGCCGGGCTCCTCGGCTTTCTGTCGGTCATGGACAACCGGGTTCGCGAAGCCGTGTTGTCACAATTCATCACCACCCGCGCGCCAAACATTGCCGGCGAAACCACCGGACAGCAGTTTGTTTACTATGTCGCCTGGCTCTACGATCCCGGCAATACGTTTTACCAAATTGCCAATCTGGCCGATTCAAAGACTGAGGTAAGCGAGATCCTCATTCGCAAATCTCAGGCGATGCACGCCGCGGAGAGCGGCGCGCTAAACTTTCTCTTACGCGGCGTCGGTAAAGTGGTTGATGCATTTGATGCCGAAGGCACGTATGACACGCCAGGTGAAAGCCTGCAAAACCTGGAGTTCCTGCGCGAGAACGAAGACCGTCCGGACCGGGTAGCGGCCGCCTACCCGGAAGCGGATGTCACCTCCGAAACGGAACCAACCCCTGGCAGCCAGGTTGATGTGCTTGCCCAAGGCGAAGGTGCGCGCTTTGACGCTTACCTGACCAGTTTGATCGGCAGCAACAACACAATCGCCAGCTTGCTGTCGGGTGCCGTCGAAATCATTGCAGAATTTGCGGTTGGTTGCTTTACGGGTGGCGCCGGCATGCCCGCGGTGATCAATAGTGTTATTGCAACGATGGCGAGTTTTGGGGCAAACAAGCTCCTGTTGGGTGACAACTACAAGTTGGCAAGCTACGAAAATGCCAAGGGCGTCGCCTCGTCGTTCCTGGATTCATATCTGTTTGAAATTGTCGATTTCCGCAAATACTTCGCAGACAACTGGATTCATCATAAGGAAGGCACGCTCATAAATTCGCTTAGGGTTCTGGCCGAAACAGACAAGGCGAAATCAAAACTGTATGCGGGAATGATTCAAAACGCGTTTGGCGCCGCCGCCGATTCCGTAGTGAGCACGGCGGTGAGCCGCACACTGGATGCCGTGCTGTTGGATAAGCTCCCAAGCGGCGACGACCTGTTGAAGGATGCCTTGAGCGTCGCCACCCAGGCGGTGACGCGCGCAGCGATGGCCAAGGTGGGCGGTACGGCAACGCACAACCCACAAGCGCTTTACGACTTTATGCCGGATGGTGAGCGACTCGTGGAAGATTTGCATTTCAAGGTTGCGCTTAAGACCTTTGTAAACATCGGCAAATATTCCGGCGAAATTGCTGCAAACTGGGACAAGTGGGACGATCCAAAATTCATGTCAGACATGGCCCTGAAAATGCTGCGCGGATTCGTCAGCAGCACCGCCAAGGGCGGTCTTAGCGCGATTCAGCAGAAAATTGAAGTGCGCAAACGTCTGGGACGCGTCGACCAGCTACTTGGCGCCCGGCCGGAGGTGGTTGAACATTTGATTTCAAATTCTCCACTGGCCAGCGAGCCAAAATATCTTGCGGAATACAATGCCGAGCGCAAACGCGCAGGCGATCAGGCAGTGGGCACATTTGGTCAGTTTATGCTGGCCAAAATTTCCAAGTCGGACGAAAAAACCGCGGCAGGATTACTCCGCGAGATCCACAAGGAGGCGCTGATCCCAACCGCGGAGTTTGACAACCAAACCGAAGGTGCGAGCACGGTCGGTCCACAAGAGTTCATCCAGAAATGGCTGCGCGATGGTCAGCTGGTTGCGCGAACCATCGGCGTTGAGCGCGCAGCGAGAACCAGCGTGGGCACTGCCAGCAAAGAAGATGTTGCAACCGAGCAGAAGGATTTGTCAAGCGGTCGCGAGCGTCTCAAGGATCGAAAAGACAACCCCAAACCCGGAACACAACAGCAAGATGTGTTCTTTGGCGAGCGCCAGTAACTACATCACCCTGGTTACTGGCTCTACCTGCCGCACGATCCCTGAAACCTCGCGCAGTCTACGGGCGTGCAGCTAATCCATTTTGCCTGCGATCTGCCAGCAGACCGCGGCCAAGCGCGTATACAAGCGCCGCAAACAGTCCCAGCACTGCGCCTATCACGATTGGAATCGCCCGCGACTGGGTGCGGTTTACCGGGGCCACGGCCTCGGAGGCAAAGCGGACTTCGCTATTGGAAACCGCATTAGTGATCGACACCTCGGCTTGTTTGTTTGCCAGCGAGTTATAGGTATTGCGATTGAGGTCCCGCTGCTCACGCAGTGACTGCAGCTTGGATTGTTCACGTTCCAATTGCGTTCGTGCATCGCGCAGCTCACCCAACGTGCGGTCAATAGCGGCACGCGTTTCGGCATCCGGCGCCGTCAACGCAGCTTGGTTTGACTTTGAGGCGAGCGCCGATGCGGCGGTCAATTGTTCGCCAAGATTTTTATCAAGCGTTTGCAAGGCTGATGCCAGGGCCTCCAAATCACGCGCCTGCGCATCCGCGGTCACGGGCGTG
>JAYWAM010000018.1:0-2869 GCA_043782425.1 Betaproteobacteria bacterium | reverse complement strand
GACACGGCGGCGCAAAGAAGTAACGCCAGCCCGTAAGAGCGGGCTTGCCCGCGAAATGCTTGTTATCGCGGCGCCTTATCGCGGGCAAGCCCGCTCCTTGGGTTGTTTTCCGGTTGGTCGGATACTTGGTGTCGCCAAAGGCGCAGCGCTTCAATCTGTAATATTTTTCTTCCTGCGCATGCCGATAGGGGTGCGCGTCCAAAAATGAAATAAGCGCAAACCTTTCGACTATAATTTGCCCACATCCGCAGACTAATTTAGACCATGCCATATGGCGCCCCCGCTCGGGATGTATGGCAAACGCCTGCTTGAGGAGAAACCCTTGAATCCATTGTTACGCCTAGCGCGCTTCATTGACGCACTGAATGAGCGTGTGGGCCAGCTTGTTTGCTGGCTGGTGCTCGCCGCTGTTTTAATCAGCTCGGGCAACGCCGCATTTCGTTACGTGTTTAACAACAGCTCGAATGCCTGGCTTGAACTACAGTGGTATCTGTTCTCGGCGATATTTCTGTTCGGCTCAGGCTACGCCCTGTTGCACCACGCCCATGTGCGCATAGATATTTTCTCCAGCCGCCTTTCCAAGCGCACGCAAACTTGGATCGACATCCTTGGCACGCTGTTTTTTCTGCTGCCGATGGCGCTGCTGATCCTTTATCTGTCTTTTCCGGTCGCTATACGCGCCTTTGTCAGCAACGAAATGTCATCCAATTCCGGCGGTCTGCCGGTTTGGCCGGCGCGCTTCATGATTCCCATCGGTTTTACGCTGCTGATCCTGCAAGGCGTTTCCGAGCTCATCAAGCGCATCGCCTTTCTCAAAGGCCTGATCCCCGATCCTTCCGAAAGAATCGTTAAAAAGACCGCCGAAGAAGAGCTCGCTGAAGAAATTCTCAGACAGCGCGGAGAAAAAGCATGACGGCGTTCATTATCCAGAACATCGCGCCGCTGATGTTCGCGGGCCTGGTGATTTTTCTGCTGCTGGGCTATCCGGTGGCTTTTTCGCTTGCCGCCAACGGCATCATCTTCGGCCTGATCGGCATTGAACTGGGGCTGTTACATCCTTCGCTGTTTGGCGCCCTGCCGGAAAGAATATGGGGGGTGATGTCCAACGACACGCTGCTTGCGGTGCCGTTCTTCACCTTTATGGGTCTGATACTGGAACGCAGCGGCATGGCCGAGGATCTGCTCGATACCATCGGCCAGTTATTCGGTCCACTGCGCGGTGGCCTGGCGTTCGCGGTTATTTTCGTTGGCGCGCTGCTCGCCGCCACCACCGGCGTGGTTGCCGCGTCGGTGATTTCCATGGGCCTGATTTCACTGCCCATCATGCTGCGCTACGGCTACGACCGGCGCCTAGCATCGGGGGTGATCGCTGCTTCCGGAACGCTCGCGCAAATCATTCCGCCCTCTTTGGTGCTCATCATCATGGCCGACCAGCTTGGCAAGTCGGTCGGTGATATGTACGCAGGTGCTTTTATTCCCGGCATTGTGCTCGCCGGTCTCTATACGCTTTATGTCATCGGCGTCACCATCGTCAAACCAAAATGGGTGCCGGCATTGCCAACCGAAGCGCGTATCTATAAGCAGCCAGACGGCTCGGCAGGGCTGACATCTTTGGGCGTGTTGCTGTTGCTGTCTATCATTGCCGCAGTCGTGTTCGGTCGCCAGTATAAAGGCGGCGCTGCGCCCTTGGACGAACTGATCGTCGTAGCTGCCGCGCTCGGCGCCAGCCTGGCATTTGCCGCCGCCTTGATTAACCGCTTCTTCAAGCTCGGGCTGCTGTCACGCATTGCCGAGCAGGTGACGTTCGTGCTGATTCCCCCGCTCGGCCTCATCTTTCTGGTGCTAGGCACGATTTTTCTGGGTATCGCCACGCCCACCGAAGGCGGCGCCATGGGCGCAACCGGCGCGCTGGCGATGGCGCTCGCGCGTCGCCGCTTGTCTTTCAAGCTATTGCGTCAGGCGATGGATTCGACCACTAAACTCACCGCATTTGTGGTATTCATCCTGGTCGGCGCGCGCGTGTTCAGTCTGACTTTCTATGGCGTGAACGGTCATGTATGGGTTGAAGATCTACTGGTAAATCTACCCGGCGGTCAGCTTGGTTTCCTGATCGTGGTGAATATCTTGATTTTTGTTCTGGCGTTTTTTCTGGATTTTTTCGAGCTATCGTTCATCGTCGTGCCGCTGCTCGCCCCGGTCGCCACAAAACTGGGCATAGACCTTATCTGGTTTGGTGTGCTGCTCGGCGTGAATATGCAGACCTCTTTCATGCATCCGCCGTTTGGATTCGCTTTGTTCTACTTGCGTAGTGTTGCCCCGATCAAGGAGTTTTTTGACAAGGTTACCGGCAAGCTCACACAACCGGTTACCACTGGCCAAATCTACTGGGGCGCAGTGCCGTTTGTGGTGGTGCAGCTCATCATGGTCGGCATGGTGATTGCCTTTCCGCAGATGGTCATGGTTTACAAGGACGATGCGCCCAAGAGCGATCCGAGCAAGATTGAGCTACAGATTCCGGCTACCCCATCAATCGAGCCGCCCGCCTCGGGTCAAGCCACGGAGCAAGCTGACGACAATAGCGATCTGATGAAGGCGCTAGGCGGCAAGACGGACGATGCAACGCCTGCCGCGGCTGTGCAACAAGATGCGAACGACGATCTGATGAAGGCATTAGGCGGCGGTAAGGTGGAAGCAACGCCACCTCCACCTGCCAAGGACAAGGCTGACGACAAAGCGCCCACTACAAAAGAAAATACAAAGCCCCCCAAGTAGGAGCGGGCTTGCCCGCGATAAGGCGCCGCGATAACAAGCATTTCGCGGGCAAGCCCGCTCTTACGGGCTGGCGTTACTTCTTTGCGCCGCCGTGTCC
>JAYWAM010000017.1:0-2871 GCA_043782425.1 Betaproteobacteria bacterium | reverse complement strand
TTTGTTTTGCAGCGTTTTCCATTACACCAACTGTCATCGCACCTCACCCTCAAACCCCTACGGTCTTTGATAACCCTGACTGACCAATACTGCGGTTCGCCAGGCCCAAAGTCCGAGGTTCCCAAATTCGGGAACCGAGGATCCCCGCGCACGCGCGGAGATCCTAATTTACTCGTTACTGCCCCGCAGCTTGATGCGCTGCAAAGCTTGCTTGATCGACACGAATGCCCACGCCCATGGTTGAAGAAATCGAAATCTTCTTCAGGTAAATCCCCTTGGAGGAAGCGGGTTTGGCCTTGTTCAGAGCGGAAATCAGCATTTGCAAATTGTCTGCCAGCGCATCGGCCGGGAAAGAAGCGCGCCCGATAGTGCATTGCACGATGCCCGCCTTGTCGGTGCGATATTGCACCTGCCCGGCTTTGGCGTTCTTGACGGCTTCGGCTGGGTTGGGCGAAACGGTGCCTACCTTGGGGTTGGGCATCAGACCGCGCGGGCCAAGAATCTGCCCAAGTTGGCCGACGACGCGCATGGCGTCAGGCGTGGCGATCACGACATCAAACTCCATGAAACCGCCCTTGATTTTTTCCGCCAGATCCTCGAAACCGACAATTTCCGCCCCGGCAGTCTTGGCCGCTTCGGCATTGGCGCCTTGCGCAAATACGGCAACGCGCACGCTCTTGCCCGTGCCGCGCGGCAGCACCACCGAACCGCGCACCAGTTGATCGGATTTTTTGGCGTCTATGCCGAGGTTGATAGCGACATCAACCGATTCATCAAATTTTGCAGTAGCGGTCTTTTTCACCAGCTCAAGCGCATTGGCGAGGGGGTAGGATTTGTTACGATCAACCAGCGCCGTAACAGCTTTCAGGCGTTTCGTGAGCTTGGCCATTATCGGACTCCTTCCACATCAACACCCATCGAGCGCGCGCTGCCGGCTATGGTGCGTACTGCGGCATCGAGATCGGCGGCGGTAAGATCGGGCATCTTAGTTTTTGCAATTTCTTCAGCCTGCGCACGGCTGAGCTTGCCGACCTTGTCGGTGTGCGGCTTAGGGCTGCCCTTCTCAAGCTTGATTGCTCGCTTGATCAGCACTGACGCCGGCGGCGTCTTGATGATGAAAGTAAAGCTCTTGTCCTGAAAAGCAGTGATGACGACCGGCAACATCAGGCCCGGCTCGACTTTTTGAGTCTGCGCGTTAAACGCCTTGCAGAACTCCATGATATTCAGGCCGCGCTGACCAAGCGCCGGCCCGATAGGCGGGCTAGGATTCGCCTTGCCCGCAGGGACTTGCAACTTCACATAACCCACAATTTTCTTTGCCACGATCTTGCTCCTTGATTTGGGTGCAAACGGAAACGGCTTTACGTTTCCTCCCCGTTGTACAAAAAATGTAACTATTCAGCAGTCAAAAATAGAACGCTGATGACGCTGAGTAGTTATCTTTTCTAAGCCTTCTCCACCTGCCCGAAGTCCAATTCAACCGGCGTCGCGCGACCGAAAATCAGCACCGATACACGAATCTTGCTCTTGTCGTAATTGACTTCTTCCACATTGCCATTGAAGTCCGTGAAAGGACCCTCGGTGACGCGCACATTTTCCCCGACCTCAAACAACACTTTCGGTTTGGGCTTCTCAACACCTTCCTTCACCTGATTGAGAATGTTGTCTACTTCCTTTTGCGAAATCGGCGTGGGCTTCATGGCCACGCCGCCGATAAAGCCTGTGACCTTGGGCGTACTTTTGACCAAATGCCAGGTCTCGTCGGTCATTTCCATCTGCACCAGGATGTAGCCGGGGAAAAAGCGGCGCTCGGACAAGGCTTTTTGCCCGCCCTTCATTTCCACCACTTCTTCGGTCGGCACCAATACATCGCCAAATTTTTCAGCCATGCCGGAACGCTTGATACGGTCGATCAGCGCCGCCTGGATACTCTTTTCCTGGCCCGAATAGGCGTGTACCACATACCAGCGCATTGTCATTTCAGCCACCGTGTCCGATCACTTTCTGGGTGGCCCAAAGCAGACCCCAATCAACCACCCAGAGAAACACGGCCATGATGAATACGAATAAAAAAACCACCCCGGTCGTTTGCAGCGTTTCCTTGCGCGACGGCCACACCACTTTTTTCGCTTCTTCTATTGATTCACCCGCAAACAGCACGAAATCGCGCCCAGGCAGTGTGAACCAGCCGATGACAGCAGCCGCGGCGAAAAAGCCCAGCATCGCCCCTACGCGCGCGATGGTGGGTTTGTCGGACAGCCAGTAAAACGCTACCAGGCCGCCAATGAAGACGGCGATAGCAATAACAACCTGTACTTTATCTTTCATGCAACCTTTCTGTTGCTTACGCTTGCTGCTGTGCGCTGTGCTTAGTATCTGGCAGGCCAGGAGGGAATCGAACCCCCAACCTACGGTTTTGGAGACCGTCGCTCTGCCAATTGAGCTACTGGCCTATCTTAAGATGTTACTCAAGAATCTTAGTAACGACACCGGCGCCGACCGTGCGACCGCCTTCGCGAATAGCGAAGCGCAGCCCGTCTTCCATGGCGATGGGGGCGATCAGTTGTACGTTGATCTTGACGTTGTCCCCAGGCATCACCATTTCGGTGCCGGCTGGCAATTGCAGCGCGCCGGTCACGTCGGTGGTGCGAAAGTAGAACTGCGGACGGTAGCCGTTGAAGAACGGGGTATGGCGTCCGCCCTCTTCTTTGGAGAGAACGTAAATCTCGGCTTCAAACTTGGTGTGCGGGGTGATCGAGCCGGGCTTGGCCAGTACTTGACCGCGCTCAACCTCTTCGCGCTTGGTGCCGCGCAGCAAGATGCCGACGTTGTCGCCAGCTTGACCTTGATCCAGCAATTTGCGGAACATCT
>JAYWAM010000016.1:0-2874 GCA_043782425.1 Betaproteobacteria bacterium | reverse complement strand
CAGAAGTCGTTAAACAATTCTCAGGGAAGCCCATGCCCAATCGAATATCAGCCAGTGCGCGCCTGATGTTGCCTGTGTGGATGCTGCTTGGCATGGCGCTGTTCTTCAGAATTCCCGCCGCCCACGCCGCTACAGTTTCCATCAGCGCCAATCCCGCAAACGTCATCAGCGGCAGCACATCAACGCTCACCTGGTCTTCCACCGCAGCAACGAGTTGCGCCGCCTCGGGCGACTGGTCAGGCATCAAAGCCACCTTTGGTAGCCAGAGTGTTTTACCGCTGAATGCGAGCAACACTTACACCTTGAATTGCAGCGGCCCTTTGGGAAGCGCGAGCAACGCGGCAGTCGTCAGTGTCGACGCATTTCCCAATACGCCGCCCACCGTCGCCCTCACCTCGCCCGCCTTCGGGGCAACCTTTAGCGCCCCAGCAAGTATCGCGCTCAGCGCCGCAGCCGCCGCCACAATGGCGAGCGCCACCATTAGCAAAGTCGATTTCTACAACGGCGCCACACTGCTTGGCACGGCGACCGCCTCGCCTTATACCAACACCTGGTCGCCAGTTCCCGCAGGCAGCTACTCCCTCACCGCCAAGGCCACTGACAGCTTAGGGTCGACCACGATTTCATCCGGAGTCAGTGTGACGGTGACAACACCCCCGCCGCCACGAGCCATCACCCTGACCAACCCGGCATCCGGCACGACATTTGAAAACACCACCACCCTCGCCCTCGCCGCGATGGCATCCACCACGACAGGTACCATTGCCAAGATAGAGTTTTTCGATGGCGCTGCGCTGCTCGGTACGGTAACCGGCACTGCAACCCCCTTGTGGGCCACTTTTAACCTCACCAACGCCAGCGTAGGCAGCCACGCCATCAGCGCCAAGGCCACCGACAGCATGGGCAATGCCATCTCCTCCGCAGTGGCCGATATCGTGGTTGTGGCCGCCATTCCGGCTACGATGACCATCACCAGCCCGGCGGAAGGCGCAGTCATCAACGATGACCACGTCACGGTGACCGGTACTTTCCAGGCCCCGGCCAACACCAGCATCGTCGTGAACGGCGTGGCGGCATCGCTGTCGGGCAACACCTTCCATGCAGTCGATGTGCCGCTACAAGCGGGGGCCAACACGCTCACAGTGGTGCTCACCACGATACTGGGTGAGACAGTGACCCAAACCCTCAACGTCACCGGTAGCGCACCGCAAGTGGTGCAAATCGCGGCTGATAAATCACAAGGGCTGGCCCCGCTGACGGTTACGTTTACAGTGAGCGGGGTGACGGGGACTTATACATCAAGCGTGAGCAACCCGGGCGGCACGCTGGATCAAAGCGATCCTGCCGTGCTGTTCAAAATCAACTACGCCATTCCGGGCGTATATCAACCCACGGTGACGATCACCGACAGCGCGGGCGCCGTCACCAGCAAAATCTTCACCATCGTGGTGCAAGACCCGGCCCGGTTGCAGCAACTGCTCAGGGCGCAATGGGACGCAATGAACAACGCGCTGATCGCCGGGGACAAGCCCACAGCCCTGCGCTACATGAACGCGCAGGCGCAGGCGAAATATGGGCCGATACTCGATGTGCTGATGCCCAATATGGCGGAAATCGTTGCCAGCTACACGTCGTTTCAAGCATTCGATATTTCGGACGGCACCGCTGAGTTCACCCTCAATCGAACCCTCGATGGCGTTGACAATCTGTTTTTCATCTACATCCTGGAAGATGCCGATGGCGTGTGGCGCATTGATTCGATGTAAGACGAAGCCATGACCCCGAGAGCAAAAAAAACTATCGGCATTGCAATGGGGCTGCTTGGGGCGGTTCTCTATATCTCGCTCTTTAGCAAGTGGTCCGATGCCATCACTGCAACGGTAATCGATTCAGACACCAACCAAGCCATCGAAGGCGTGGTTGTCGTTGCTGATTGGAAGCTGACGGGAGGTTTTGAGGGCAGCACTCCGGCGGGCCATATGGCGGTGATGGAGGCAGTCACCGACAACGCTGGAAGGTTTCATTTCCGCACGTGGGGACCCCGGTTTTCCCTTCTCAGCGGATTGCGCGCTGAAGCGCCGGAACTGTTTTTTTTCAAGGGCGGCTATGCATCGCTTGAGATGGACAACCAAGCCACTGGACGCTGGCATGGCATGCGTGTGAAATCAATTGTCAATGGCACTCGCGTCAAGCTGGTGAAGTTTCGCGGCTCGACCAAGGAATACGCGGAAAACATACAGAGATTAGGGGACCAATTGACCTCTAACCTGTTTCATGACGACGGGGAATGCGCTTGGAAACTGATACCTAGAATGATCCATGCGTTGTACGAGCAGGGTCAATGGTTCGCGGCGCATGACCAAGGTAATTTCAACGCACCTCATTGGCGCTTGGTGGCGAACGAAGAGTACTACGTTAAAATTGGCTGCGGCTCGGCCAAGGAATTTCTGACGGGGATTATCAAATGAATAAAATGGCTCTCCTGATTTGCGTTGCCTTTTTGAGCGCAATCCCCAACGCGGGCTGGTGTTACGGCATCAATACTCATCAAGACTTAACAGAGGCAGCGGCCAAAGCTTCCGCACTTGGAACAACGCCTGACGTTTTGGGGAGAATGGGAATTCGTGGCCCGATAGACGGCCCACCTACTATTGCCAAGACATTTCCCGACTCTAAGGGCACATCAAAAACTATCTTAAAGCTCATTCGTGAAGGCGCGAAATTCGAAGACGAACCCGCCATCAAGGTCCGCAATCATTTCTATAACCCTCTGAATGGTCAGGCGTTGAGCGCTCCGATTCTGGGCGAAATCGGCTGCACCTCTCCCGACTGGGCGCTGGAAGATAACGGTCAAATCAATAGCGGCAAGTGCGG
>JAYWAM010000015.1:0-19991 GCA_043782425.1 Betaproteobacteria bacterium | reverse complement strand
GATTTCCTCAAGGACCACCCCGCCTTCCAGGTATCGCTCAAGACCGGACCGAATAAAAAAGATGTGCTGCGTGTTCTTCAGAGCGGCAAGAACAAGCTGGTGGAAAAATCCGGGCTCAAGTTTCCGCATGATATTCACCTTGAAAAGAAGGGTGTCAAAAGCCCTAACGGCAAAGTGGTGATGGAATGCCGCAATTGCCACACGCCCGACGAAGCCGGTGTGCGCTTCAAACCCATCGTCATGAAAGATCACTGCGCCGATTGCCATCGCCTGGAGTTTGAGCCGGCCGTGACCACACGCCAGGCGCCGCACGGCTCAGAGCGCGCGGTGATGACGACCTTGCGCGAGTTCTATTCCAGCATCGCCATTGGCGAAATACCTATCGATGTCACCACGGTTGATGGTTTATTGCGTCGTCCCAACGAAGCGAAGAGTGAAGTGCAGCGCAGGAATGCCATGGAGTGGGCCAACGCCAAAGCCAACGCCATCGCTGCCGATTTGTTCGAGGTGCGCGTTTGCAAGGAGTGCCACACTGTCACAAAGAATGCCGACGACAGCGAGGCGCCGTGGAAAGTGGCGCCTGTAAACATCACCGCTCACTGGCTGCCCAAAGCGCGCTTTGAGCATTTCAAGCATCGCACCTACGAATGCGTCGAGTGTCACGATGTCGCCAAATCAAAGAAAAGCGAAGATGTCGCGATTCCCGATATCAAGAAATGCCAGGAATGTCATGTCGGATCGACACCAGTCAAAAACAAAATCGCCAGCACCTGCGAAACCTGCCACGGCTTCCATCTGGGCAGCCATCGCAGCGCCAGCGCAGCGACTACGGTACTGGCGCCAGGCAGCAAGCCCGTTGACCCCGCCGTAAACCCTAACCTTAAGCCGCCGCAATGAAACGTCGTTTTCCGCAAACGTTGGCAGTATGGATTGCCTGCGCCACGATGCTTGCGGGTTGCAGCGGCGGCAGTGACGGATTGGGCAACGACGGCTGCGCCGGAACCTGTACCACAGCCACGGATTTTTTAACGGTCGCTGACGTGCAGCGCATCATCAGCCAGGCGGCGGGTGAAGCGCAGGCGCGCAACGCCAAGGCCACCATCGCCGTGGTGGATCGTGTCGGCAACGTGCTCGCGGTGTTTCAAATGGATGGCGCTGATGCCACATTTCGTATTGACAGCGGGCGCAATGTCAACGGCGGCCTGGAAAATATCGACATCCTGCCCGGGTCGTTCGCGGCCATTTCCAAGGCCATCACTGGCGCGTATTTATCGAGCGAGGGCAATGCTTTCTCGACGCGCACCGCGAGCCAGATCGTGCAGGAAAATTTCAATCCGCGCGAATTTCAGCAGCCTTCCGGCCCGCTGTTTGGCGTACAGTTTTCGCAGTTGTCGTGTTCCGATCTCATGCGTCGCGTTGTGCCAACTGATGGCAGCGTCGGCCCCAAGCGCTCGCCGCTGGGCTTGGCTGCCGATCCCGGCGGGTTGCCGTTGTACAAGGATGGGCGGCTGGTCGGCGGCATAGGCGTGATCGCAGACCGCTTGTACTCGCTTGATCTGGATATTACCGATATCGACACCGACCTCGATGAGCTGGTTGCGGTGGCGGGCGTCTCCGGATTCAACGCGCCCACCGAGCGGCGCGGTGATCGCATCACGGCGGACGGCCGTACGTTTCGCTATACCGATTCCGAAGCGCTGGCATCCAATCCCGCCAATGCTCCTGCCTTCGCCGCTGTCGCCGGTTCATTGACTGCCGTACCAGGCTATTTTGAAGCGCCGCTTGCAGTCAAGGCTGGCGTCGCTTTCGGCACTCCAGTATCAGGCTTTCGCGCCGATAGCGGCGTCTTTGCCGACCTCAATGGTTTTATCCTGGTTGACATCGCCAACGTCAACCGCTATCCGCTGCGGGCCGGCACTGACGGCCTGCTCACTGCGGCTGAGGCGACGCAACTCCTGCGCAGCGCCCTGGACGTGGCCAACCGCGCGCGCGCGCAAATCCGCCGCCCGCTGGGCGCGCAAGCGCAAGTGACCATTACCGTGGTGGATACTGCTGGTGAAGTGTTGGGACTGGTGCGCACGCCCGACGCGCCAGTATTCGGTACCGATGTCGCCTTGCAAAAAGCCAGAACGGCGTTGTTTTTCACACAACCCACCGCGGCAGCGGAGTTGTTGTCTTTGCCTGCGGCCATGTATCTCACTTCCGCTGCAACGTCGCCTATCAGCGCCTATGTGAGCAACCTGCGCAGCTTTCTCGGCGATCCTAGCGCGCTGGCCAATGGTGTCGCTTACAGCAACCGCGCCGTAGGTAATCTGGCGCGGCCATTTTTTCCCGATGGTCTTGGCGGCGCGCCTCCCGGCCCGCTCTCCAAACCCTATGCAAGCTGGAGTCCCTTCAACGATGGCTTGCAGCTTGACCTGACCTACAACGCCATCATCGCCGCAGCAACCGGCGGCAGCGACGTGGGCTGTACGGGGTTGAGCAAACTCAAAAATGGCATCCAGATTTTCCCTGGCGCGGTGCCCATTTACCGCAACAATCAATTGGTCGGCGCCATCGGTGTTTCCGGCGATGGGGTGGATCAGGACGACATGGTCGCCTTCCTCGGGCTCGCCAATGCAGGACGCGTGTTGAACACCGGCATCGCCAACGCGCCGCAAAATATGCGCGCCGATAACATCGTGCCGGGCGGAACCGGAACACGCTTGCGCTATGTGCAATGCCCGCAGGCGCCGTTCAATAATTCGACCGAGCAAAACGTATGCGCAGGACTGTGATCCGCCCGCGTATTCGTTTACGTACTCGGTTGGGTACTCGGTTGGGTAAACTGCCCGCTGCGCTGGCGCTGCTCGGCTTCGTAACTGCCGCGTGGCCTCAGACCGCCGGTAACGCACCCGCGCCGGATGTCTCCAAGGACGATGAATCCATCGAGCTACAACGCCCGCAAGGCAAGCCGCTCAAGTATCCGCTGCCGCCTATCGACCCCAAGCAGGTGCCGCCGCCGCAACCTTTACAACTGCGTGAGAGCGTGCCAGTGCCGGATCGCTGGCGCATCATGGAAGGTTTGGGTATCAAGCAGAACTGGTGGGATCCCTACAACCAAAATGTATTCAAGGGCGACAAGCCCTATCAGCCGTTCGCCAAGTGGGGGCCGGACTGGTTTCTGAATGTCGCGGTGATTTCCGATTCGTTGTACGAAACGCGCAGACTGCCGACTCCCGTGGGTGCGCAGTCATCAGATCGCAGCGGCGCGCTCGATGTGTTCGGCCAGGGCAAATCCTTCACCCTCAACCAGAATCTGATAGTGAGCCTGGCGGTCATCAAGGGTGACACCACCTTCAAGCCGCCGGATTACGAGTTCCGCATTGTTCCCGCTTTCAACTTCAACCGCTCGCAGGCCGAGGAAGTGCGCGCCTTGCGCGTCGATCCGCGCGAAGGCAATGTGCGCCGCGACAACCATGTCGGCATCCAGGAAGCGTTTGCCGACATCCATTTGCGTAATGTTTCGGATCGCTTTGATTTTGACAGCGTGCGCGTCGGCATCCAGCCTTTTATTTCTGATTTTCGCGGTTTTGTGCTGCTCGATAACGCTTTTGGCGTGCGCCTGTTCGGCACGCGCGACAATAATTTCTGGCAATACAACCTGGCGTGGTTCAGGCGTGTCGAGAAAGACACCAACAGCGGGCTGAACGATCTCAATCAGCCGTTGCGGCGCGACGATACCTTCATGGCCAATGTGTTCAAGCAGGACTTTCCCGTGGTCGGGCATACCACCCAGGTGACGCTGATGCATAACATCAATCGCGAAGGCGGCCCAGACTATTACAACAACAATGGCGCGCTTGAGCGTCCCGCTGTACAGGGTGACGTGCGCCCGCATGACTACAGCGTGACCTATGTCGGCGTGAACGGTGACGGCCACTTCGGACGCTGGAATCTGACCTCTTCGCTGTACGGTGTTTTTGGGCGCGACACGCGTCATCCCGTGGCGCAGCAGAGCCAGCGCATCGAAGCATTTTTCGCCGCCGCAGAACTGTCGCGCGATTTCGACTGGGTGCGCGTGCGCGGCAGCGCCGCTGTGGCGAGCGGCGATAAAAATCCTTTCGACGGCAAGGCCACCGGCTTCGACGCCATTTTCGAGAACCCGCAATTCGCTGGCGCCGATACCAGCTTTTGGATTCGCCAGGCGGTTCCTCTGGCGGGTGGCGGCGGCGTTTCGCTTTCCGGGCGTAATGGCCTGCTGCCAAGTCTGCGTTCTTCCAAAGACCAGGGGCAATCGAACTTCGTCAATCCCGGCCTGACGCTGCTCGGCGTGGGCGCAGACTTCGATGTCACGCCGCAAATTCGCGTCATCACCAATGTCAACAAGCTTTACTTCGTCAACACCTCATCGCTCGCGGTGCTGCGCAATCAAGGCGCCGTGAGCAAGGACATAGGCATAGACATTTCCGCAGGCGTGCAATACCGCCCTTTCATGTCGCAGAATGTGGTGCTCAATGCCTCGGCAGCGGCGCTGATTCCCGGCAAGGCGTTCAAACAACTTTATGATGAAAATAAACGTGGGCCGCAATATTCCGTGCTGGTTAACCTGCTGCTGACATTCTGATGCTTTCCTCACTCAAAATATTTTCTCTTTCCCTCGGCGCGTTGCTGCTGTTTGCGACGACCGTAGCCGTGCTCGCTTCCGATGACGCCAAGCCGGTGGCGCGCCAGTATGTCGCTCACCCGCCCGCCCCGGAAAAACAGAGCGTCGCTGAAGCCAGGTTGAAATCTGAAGGTTGCGCATCGTGCCATAGCGCCAGCGACCACAGCAGTATGCACGTCAATCCCGGTGTCATCATCGGCTGCACCGATTGCCACGGCGGTGACGCCAAAGTGACCAAGCCGCAGGGCACGGACAATGCAACACCGCGCAAGCCCGAATATCTCGCCGCGATGGAAAAGGCGCATGTGCTGCCGCGCTACCCTATCAAGTGGCACTATCCTTCGAGCAAAAACCCCGAAGGCAGTTACACCCTGCTCAACCGCGAGTCAGCCGAATTTATACGCTTCATCAATCCCGGCGATTATCGTGTCGCGCGACTTGCCTGCGGCGCCTGCCACTTGGCCATCATCCAGGCATCGGAGCGCAGCCTGATGTCCACCAGCGCCATGCTGTGGGGCGGCGCGGCGTATAACAACGGCATTCTGCCTTTCAAGCGTTACATCATCGGTGAGTCGTACACCAGCGACAGCCAGCCTGCTCTCATTAAAAACCCCATACCAGTCAACCCGCACATGACCGACATGGGCATTCTTCCCAGCCTTGCGCCGCTGCCGTCGTGGGAGACCATTCCCCCTGCCGATGTGTTCCGTGTTTTCGAGCGCGGCGGCCGCGTCATCGGCACGCAGTTTCCCGAAATCGGCCTGCCCAATAATAGCGGCGCATTACAAAAACTCGATGAGCCGGGACGCCCCGACATCAAACAATCAAATCGCGGCCCCGCTACCGGTAGCCGCATCGCGGTGCCGGTAATCAACATCACCAAGACGCGCCTGAACGATCCGCATCTGTGGTTCCTCGGCACCAACGAGCAGGCGGGCGATTATCGCTCGTCAGGCTGCACCGCTTGCCACACCATTTACGCCAATGACCGCGACCCGAAGCATTCCGGCCCCTATGCCCAATTCGGCAACAGCGGCATGACGCAGACCAAAGACCCGACCATTTCCAAGACCGAGTCCGGCCATCCGCTCAAGCACGAATTCACGCGCGCCATCCCATCATCGCAATGCATGGTGTGCCATATGCACCAGCCGAATATTTTTGTGAACAGCTACTACGGCTACATCATGTGGGACTACGAGTCCGACGCGCCTTTCATGTGGCCCGAAAAACAGAAATATCCGACGGCCGCCGAGGCGCGCAAGATACTCGAACGCAACCCGGAAGAAGCAGCGATTCGCGGCAAATGGGGCGATCCGGAATTTCTCAAAGACGTTTCTGCGCTTAACCCGAAACTCAAAGACACGCAGTTCGCCGACTATCACGGCCACGGCTGGAATTTCCGCGCCATATTCAAGCGCGACCGCAAAGGCACGCTGCTCGACAAGGACGGCAAAGCGGTTGATGACAACGATCCGCAAAAATTCAGCAAGGCGGTGCACCTTTCCTCGATTCACATGGACCTCGGTTTCCAGTGCGTCGATTGCCATTTCGCGCAGGACGCGCACGGCAACGGCCACATTTATGGCGAAGTGGCTGCGGCCATAGAAATCGACTGCAAAGATTGTCACGGCACCGCGCGCCAATATCCCACGCTGTTCACCTCCGGCCCCGCCGCCAAGCCCGGCGGCATGGATATGAAGCTGCTGCGCACCCAGGATGGCCGCAAGCGTTTTGAATGGCGCGAAGGCAAGCTTTATCAGCGCGCCGCGCTCGATCCCGACAAGGAATGGGAAATGACCTTGGTGAAAGATAGCGTCACTCCCGGCAATCCCAAGTACAACGAAAAAGCCGCGCGCGCCAAGCTGATGTATAGCGGTGCGCCGGGCCAGGACGGCAAGTGGGGACCGGGCCAGAGCGATGACGCCTACGCCCATTCAGACGATAAGATGACCTGCTTTAGCTGCCATCTATCGTGGACTACCAGTTGCGCCGGTTGCCATCTGCCGATACAGGCCAACTGGAAAACCGAGCGCAAGCACTACGAAGGCGGCGAGACGCGCAACTACGCCACTTACAATCCACAGGTGGCGCGCGACGACATGTTCCAGCTTGGTAAACATGGTACGGTGAAAGGCTCGCGCATCACCCCGATGCGTTCCAGCTCTGCTTTGATCCTCTCGTCCACCAATATCAACCGCGAGAGAATCTACATCCAGCAAGCGCCTATCGCCGCCAGCGGTTTTTCCAGCCAGGCTTTTGCGCCGCATTACCCGCATACCGAGCGCAAGACCGAAACCAAAACCTGTAGCGATTGCCATCTGTCGCAGGCCAATGACAACAACGCCATCATGGCGCAGCTTTTGTTGCAGGGAACCAACTTCGTCAACTTTGTCGGATTCAACGCCTGGGTCGGCGCGGAAAAACATGTTTCGGCAATACAGGTGACCGAGTGGGAGGAACCGCAGGCGGTGATCGGCAGCTACCTGCATCGCTACGTCTACCCCGACTGGTTTGCCGAGCACCAGAAACGCAAGCTGGAGCTGCCCGTAGAGCACGACCACAGCACCAAGGGCGCGGCGACCTGCCTGATGCTGCGCGGCGAGTACCTGTTCGTCGCCGAAGGGGCGGGAGGCATGCGCGTTTACGATGTTGCGTCAATTGGCAACAAAGCGGTTTCGCAGCGCATTATCACTGCGCCGTTCTCGCCGCTGGGCCACAACACGCACATTGCATCGAAAAACGCCACCTGTGTCGCGCTGCCGACCAATCAGCCCATTGCGCCATTGCGCAATCAGGGCGAGCTGATGCGCGTCACCAATCAGGAGCAGGCTTTTCATCCCATTTACCACTACGCCTTTATTGTCGATGCAGAAGAAGGGCTGATCCTGGTCAATGTCGATACCCTGGCCGATGGCGAGCCACGCAATAACTTTCTCAAGCGTGCGCTCACCTGGAACGAGAATAACGTTCTTAAGGGCGCGCGTCACATCACTATCGGCGGACATTATCTTTACATTGCCGCCGACGCTGGTATGGTCATCGTTGATGTCGATGATCCGCTCAAGCCGCGTGTGCTTGCCGTTGTGCCGATCAAGGGCGCGCGCGCCTCGGCGCTGCAATTCCGTTATCTGTTTGTTACCGATGCGCAGGGGCTGAGCGTGATCGATGTGACCCACGCTGATAGGCCCCGTTTGCTTGAAGGCGCCAATGTCGCGCTGGCCGACGCGCAGCGCGTCTATGTGGCGCGTACCTACGCCTATGTGGCGGCAGGCAAGGAAGGTCTTGCCATTATCGATGTCGAAAAACCCGAGCAGCCCAAGCTTTACGAAAAATTCACCGCCGGGGGCCAGCTTAACGACGCGCGTGATGTCATCGTCGGCTCAACCAACGCCACGCTTTATGCCTACGTCGCCGACGGCGCCAATGGCCTCAAGGTGGTGCATCTCACCGCACCCGATACACAGCCCAAATTTTATGGTTTCTCCCCTGAGCCCAAGCCGCAACTCATCGCCTGGCGCAAGACGCCTTCGCCCGCTCTCTCGCTCGCCAAGGGCTTGGACCGTGACCGCGCCGTCGATGAAACCGGCGGGCAGATCGCGGTTTTCGGGCGCATTGGCGCGCGGCCCTTTACCCATGACGAAATGCGCAGGTTTTATCTCAAGCCGGACGGCACACCGTGGACGGTGACCGACAAGGTGGATATGTTGAACTTCGTTCCCGCACGGGAGAACAAGAAATGACTCTGCGAACTTTGCTAGTAACTGGTGCACTCGCCCTAGTCGGCGTGTTGACAAACGTCGGGGCGCAAACTGCGCTGCCCTACCACTCGAAGGATCAGACTGTTGGCACAGTTAACTGCGCCAGCAGCACCTGCCACGGTTCGATTACACGCTGGAAAGATTCCAACGTGCTACAAAACGAATACGTCACCTGGTCGCGCGTCGACAAGCATGCGCGCGCCTATAACGTGTTGCTCAATGTGCGCTCCAAACGCATTGTGCGCAACCTGGGCCTGAAAGAGCCGGCGCATGAGGCAAAAATCTGTCTCGATTGCCACGCGCACAATGTTCCTACCGCACTACGCGGAGAACGCTTCAAGATCACCGATGGCGTCACCTGCGAAGCCTGCCACGGCCCCGCGCAACGCTGGATCAAAACTCACGTTGAGCCTGAAGCCACGCACGCCAGGAATCTGGAAAACGGCCTGTTCCCGAGCAGCAACACCGTTGAGCGCGCCAAGCTGTGCCTGTCGTGCCATTTTGGCAACAGCGATAAATTTGTCACGCACCGCATCATGGGGGCGGGCCACCCGCGCATGAGCTTTGAACTGGAAACCTTCTCCACCATCGAGCCGGCGCACTTCAGCATCGACAAGGATTATGAAAAGCGCAAAACGGTATGGGATGGCGTCAAGGTGTGGGCGGTGGGCCAGGCGCTCGCCGTAGCAGAAATCATGGAAATCATGGCCGACCCCAAGCGCGGGCGTGACGGTCTGTTCCCCGAGCTGGTGTTGTTCGATTGCCACGCCTGCCACCACCCCATGTCCGATTTGCGCTGGAAACCCAAGACCGCCTTTGGCGTCAGCCCCGGCCCCGGCGTCGCGCGCCTGAACGACTCCAACATGCTCATGCTGCGCGCCATCGCGCGCCAGATCGACGCCAAGCTCGGTGAAAGCGTCAGCGAACAGGTTTCGCGCCTGCACCGCGCTGCCGCAGGGCAAGGCGACCCGCTGGTCGAAGCGGCCGCGCTGAAAAAACTCGCGCGCGATGTCGCAACGCGCATCGAAGGCACGACGTTTTCCGAAGCCGCCCTGCGCGGCATCGTGCTGGCGCTGGTCGATGAAGGCTTATCAGGAAACTACGGCGATTACGCCGCCGCCGAGCAAGCCGCGATGGCCATTGGCAGCGTAGTCAATTTCATGCACAAGCGCAGCATGATCAAATCCGCCGCCAGCATCAACGCAGGGCTCAAGAACTTGCAGGCCACCCTGGCCGACGACGAGCACTTCAAATCCGCCGATTTCCAGGCGCGCCTCAAAGAATTTCGCGTGCTGCTTGCTGGAAAATAGATTAGTTGCGTAGGATGGGTTGAGCGTAGCGATACCCATCATCACCATCAAGCACCCATGACAAATTACCGCCGCCGCAGCATCGCCGGAGCCAGTTATACCCTCAATCTTGCCCAAAAATTGGGCGGGCGATGCGGGTATGGATTTGGATTTGGATGCAGAGAGGGAGGGCGTGTTTGATTGATTGTTGATTGATTGATGGGTATCGCTACGCTCAACCCATCCTACGCTCGTTGTTGGAAGAGGCTGGTCTTCGATGCGTCAACAATTTCATGATATTGTAGCCATGTTATTTCCTTTTCTATCGGAGAAGCTCAATGAAATCACTTCATCTTTGCGCTCTTGCTGTGCCCCTTCTGGTCGCCTGCGCCGACATTCCCAATAACAGCCAAAATGAACCCAAAGAACAAAAGGTTTACACCACCGGCAGCAATCTTCCTCAGAGAGATCGTTCCGGTGTCATAGTGCTAGATAAAGACACCGCGCAACAAGTGATACGCAGCATTCCCCCAGGCATGCCCAAACCCGGCGGCTGATCCGGCACTCACCATCAAGCTGACAAGCCGTCCGTGCCACCAACCACGGGCGGCTTTAATATCGCCCACTGTCAAGGGTGTGGCACGTGTGCCCGCGCTGAAATGTGATTGATGCTAACTACGCGGCCTGAAGGCGCAGACCTTCACGCCAATGGCGAAGAAATTGGAGTTGTTAACAATGCAATTATGCAAGCCTGACCCCGTTATGCGTTACGTTATGCGTTATGACCCCGTTAAGCCTGACCCCGTTATGATCAAATCCGCCGCCAGCATCAACGCAGGCCTCAAAAAATTGCAGGCCACCCTGGCCGACGACGAGCACTTCAAATCCGCCGATTTCCAAGCGCGGCTCAAAGAATTTCGCGTGCTGGTTGCCGGGAAATAGATTAGTTGCGTAGGATGGGTTGAGCGCAGCGATACCCATCATCATCACCATCAAGCACCCATGACAAATTACCGCCGCAGCCGCATCGCCAGAGCCAGTTATACCCTCAATCTTGCCCAGAAATTGGGCGGGCGATGCGGGTATGGATTTGGATTTGCATGCAGAGAGGGAGGGCGTGTTTGATTGATTGTTGATTGATGGGTATCGCTGCGCTCAACCCATCCTACGTTGCTTCCTCATTATCTCCCGTTTCCTCTTTTTCAAGTAAACCTTAGTATTGCATCACCATTGGAACACGCCGGATAAAATCACTTCCGTCTTGCGCGCCCCGTAGAAGCGCAAATGCCAGAACAAAGGGTTCGAACCAAGGTGTGGCATGCTAAAATCCGCGCTCAGCATGAAGCAACTTCTCCTTGATCTTGCCCCTCCGGCGCGGCCTGGCTTTGATAATTTTGTCGTCGGCAGCAATGGCGAACTGGTGCAGGCTCTGCGCGATATCGCTGCCGGTCGGCTGCCGGATCGTGTCGTCTATATCTGGGGCGAGCGTGGCGCAGGCAAGGGCCACCTTATTGAGGCCACGCTGTGTGCTGCACAGATACCGTGCGCCTTAGCGCGCGGCGATTCGATTCCGCTCGCAGCGCCTGAAAGCAGCTTTGTCGCCTTGGACGATGTTCACAAACTAGATGAAAGCCAGCAGATTCAGTTGTTCAATTTGATTAACAGCCTGCATAACGCCACCCTGCTAGCCAGCGGCTCGTGCGCGCCGCGCGATCTGCTGTTGCGGCGCGATTTGGCGACCCGATTGGGCAGCGGTCTGGTGTATCAGGTTCAGCCTCTGGGCGATAATGAAAAGCGCGCGGCGCTTGTGGCGCATGCGCAAGCCAGGGGATTCGCGCTTAACGCTGACATCGTCAATTATTTGCTGCGCCACACGCGGCGTGACATGCCTGCGCTCATCGCCATACTCGATGCGCTCGACCGTTATTCGCTCGAGACCGGGCGCGCGGTTACGTTGCCGCTACTCAAAGACGCCATGCAATCTCACTGAAACCAATCCCCTTGAAACTCGCTCTTTTTGACCTGGATAACACACTGCTCGCCGGCGATTCTGACTATGCCTGGGGACAATTTCTGATTGAAGAAGGCGTGCTGGAGCGCGCTTCGCACGAAGCGCGTAATCAACACTACTATGAACGCTACAAGTGCGGCACGCTCGATGTTTTCGAGTTCCTGGCTTTTCAGGCTGCTCCGCTAGTAAATCGCAGCAAAGAAGAACTCGAAACCTGGCACACGCACTTTATGGAGCGCAAAGTTCGACCAATGATTTTGCCCAAGGCGCGCGAGCTGTTGGCGCAACACGCCGACGCGCTGACGGTCATCATCACTGCCTCGAATCGCTTTATCACCGCGCCCATCGCGCACGAGTTGGGCGTCGACAATCTCATCGCCTGCGAGCTCGAATGCATTGACGGCAGATACACCGGGCGCAGCAGCGGTGTGCCCTCGTTCCGCGAGGGGAAAGTCGAGCGTCTGCAACAGTGGCTGGCAGAGCGGGGCAAAACGCTAGTGGATTTTACCGAAAGTTTTTTCTACAGCGATTCGCTTAACGATCTGCCGTTACTGCAGCGCGTCACTCACCCGGTGGCGGTTGATCCCGATGACACACTCAAAGCGCACGCGGAAAAACACGCTTGGCCGGTGATCTCCCTCAGATGATAAAAAAATTCATCAGCAAAGTATTCGGCAAGAAAAGCGCCCAGGCCAACGGACTGCGCATTTTCAAAAGCGGCGAACATTCTATTCGTCGCACCGACATCAGCAACAGCGCCTTGCGCGTATGCGAAGGCCTGCAAAAAGAGGGCTACGCCGCTTTCGTGGTGGGCGGTGCGGTGCGCGACCTGCTGCTCGGCCGCCACCCCAAGGACTTCGATATCGCCACCAGCGCTACGCCCGAGCAGGTCAAAGCCGCCTTTCGCCGCTCACGCATTATCGGCCGACGCTTTCGTCTGGTGCACGTCATGTTCGGCGCCGAGACGGTTGAGGTATCGACGTTTCGCGCGCAGCACACCAACATTGAAGATAGCGACGGCACTGCCGATGAGCACGGGCGCCTGCTGCGCGACAATATTTTTGGCAGCCAGGAAGACGACGCCATCCGTCGTGACTTTACCGTCAACGCCCTGTTTTACGATCCCGAGCGTGAAGAGGTGTGGGATTACCTGCATGGTATGGCTGATCTCAAGGCCAAGAAACTGGCGATGATCGGTGACCCCACTGCGCGTTACCGCGAAGACCCGGTGCGCATGCTGCGCGCCGCGCGCCTGGCGGCTAAGCTCGGGCTGAGCATAGACGCCAAGACCGAAGCGCCGATCGCCAAGCTCGCGCCGTTGCTCGACAATGTTCCTTCGGCCAGACTGTTCGACGAAATCCTCAAGCTGTTGTTATCCGGTCACTCGCTGCAATGCATTGAGAAACTCCGCGCCCTGGGCCTGCATCACGGCCTGCTGCCGGTGCTCGATCAAGTCATGGATGACATAGCGGCAAAACGCTTCGTGCTGCACGCCCTTAAACGCACTGACGAGCGCATTGCTGAAGACAAGGGCGTTTCTCCGGCGTTTCTCCTCGCAGCGCTACAGTGGCCGCTGGCGCAGCGCCGCTGGCGCGAGCTTGAGGCTCAGGGCAATCGCGAACTTCCCGCGCTGCACCTGGCGATGGACGACGTGCTCGATGCGCAGCGCGATGCGCTCGCCGTGCCGCGGCGTTTCGACGCGGTAATGAAGGAGTTGTGGCTTGCGCAGCCGCGCTTTTTGCAACGCAGCGGCAGCAAGCCTTACCGCACGCTGTCGCATCCGCGTTTTCGCGCCTGCTACGACTTTTTTGTGTTGCGCGCCGAGGCTGGTGATGCGCCACAGGATGTCGCCGATTGGTGGACGCGCTTCCAGTTTGCTGACGACCAGGTGCGCGAAGAAATGTTGTTGCCAGATGAACAGCCCGAGAAAAAACGCCGCCGCCGTTCGAAACGCGCCAGGGGCAAGCCCGACGAGACCCAAAACAAGACACAGGGCGCGCCAGAGCAGATCGTTAACGGCGCCCAGCACGACGATGAATGAGTGCGCTGCGTGAACGCCGCCACGCCCGTTATCGCCTACATCGGTATCGGCAGCAATGTCGCCGATCCGCAAGCGCAAGTGCAGCGCGCGCTGCACGAACTGGGAGACCTGCCGGCTACCAGGCTGGTGCGTGGTTCTTCCCTTTACGCCACTGCGCCCGTGGGATTGCTTGAGCAGCCGGATTTCGTTAACGCCGTGGCCATGATTGAAACGACGCTTACGCCGCATGCGCTGCTGCAAAGTCTGCTCGCCATAGAGCTGCGCCACGAGCGCGTGAGAACAGTGAAAAATGGCCCGCGTACTTTGGATCTCGACATACTGCTCTACGCGGCCTTGCAAATGCACGCTGAGGGCCTGACTATTCCGCATCCGCGCCTGCATGAGCGCGCTTTTGTGCTCGCGCCGCTGCTGGAAATCGAACCAGAATGCGAAATTCCCGGGTTGGGGCGGGCGCAGCGCTTTTACGCTCAAACCGCGCAACAGGGCATAAAGAAAATCCCACGCTCATGAAATATCGCTATCTCGTCGTTGAAGGCCCCATCGGCTGCGGTAAGACCAGCCTGGCGAGAATCCTCGCCGCGCGCTTTGAAGCCGAACTGGTGCTTGAAGATTCCAGCGCCAATCCCTTCCTGCCGCAGTTTTACCGCGACATGCGCCGCCATGCGCTGGCGACGCAAATGTTTTTCCTGTTTCAGCGCGTCAATCAACTTTCCACACTCAAGCAGCCCGGACTTTTTGGCGCGCGTAGTGTGGCCGATTTCATGCTCGAAAAAGACCAGTTGTTCGCCCGGCTCACCCTGGACGACAACGAGTACCAGCTTTATACGCAACTGTATAACCACCTGAAGCCCCAGGCGCCCTCCCCGGATTTAGTGATCTACCTCCAGGCGCCGGTCGATACGCTGATAGCGCGCGTGCGTAAGCGGGGCAACGCCATGGAGAAGGGCATTTCCGAGGAATATCTGGTGCGTCTATCCGAGGCCTACACGCGCTTTTTTTACGACTACCGCGAAAGCCCGCTGCTCATCGTTAACAGCGAGCGGCTCAACTTCGTCGACAACCCGGAACACCTCGACCTGCTCCTCGCCCGCATCCAGGGTATGAAGGGAATGCGCGAGTACTTTAACAAGGCTTGAATTTCAGCAGGCATGGGGTAGTTGCTTAGCGGCGCGGTTCGCGCTATTGTTGCGGCGCAATATAGTTTAAATAAAGCCGTTTTCGCACCCTCTTAGGTAATCTGGGAACCCGTCATGGACGTGATTCACTCCGTCGCCGAACTGCGCGCCCGCCTGAAGCGCGAGCCCAACAACTGCTTGGTGCCTACTATGGGCAACCTGCACGAAGGCCACATCCAGCTCATCAGGGTCGCCAAGCCCAAGGCCGCCTGCACGGTGGTGAGTATTTTCGTCAATCGTTTGCAGTTTGGCCCCGGTGAAGATTTCGAGCGTTACCCGCGCACTCTGGATGGCGATTGTGAAAAGTGCGCGCGCGCCGGCGTCGATGTGGTATTTGCGCCTGACGAAAAGGAAATCTATCCCGAAGCGCAGACCTTTGCGGTGGAACCGGCGGATTTGCAGAACATTCTTGAAGGTGCGGTGCGCCCCGGCCATTTTCGCGGCGTGGCGACGGTGGTGCTCAAATTGTTCAACATGGCAGGGCCGAAGTCGGCGATTTTCGGCAAGAAGGATTACCAGCAATGCATGGTGCTCAACACCATGGTGCGGCAGTTTTCGCTGCCTATAGAAATTATTCTCGCTGAAACCGTGCGCGCCGAAGACCATCTCGCCTTATCGTCACGCAACGGCTATCTGTCGTCGGCAGAGCGCGCTGAGGCACCGCAGCTTTATCACGCACTGGCGCGCGTGAAGGAGGAAATCCTGGCCGGTAGCAACGACTTTCTACGCCTGGAGCTTGAAGCCCAGGCGCAACTGGCGCGGCGCGGCTGGACACCCGACTATGTCGCTATTCGCCACCAGAACGATTTACAATTGCCAGAACCAGGCGCTAAGGCGCTGGTGATACTCGCCGCCGCCAGGCTGGGCAAGACGCGCTTGATCGACAATATTGAACTTGATTTGCCAGGCTAACGCCGCAAGCTATCCCGCTTAGGAGACAAAATGCAACGCATGATGTTGAGATCAAAACTGCACCGCGTAACCTGCACTCACGCCGAACTGCACTATGAAGGTTCGTGCGCCATCGACCAGAATCTGCTCGACGCCGGCGATATCAAGGAATATCAGCAAATCGATATTTACAATGTCACCAATGGCGAGCGCTTCACCACTTACGCCATTGCCGCGCAGCGCGCAACGGGCATCATCTCAGTAAACGGTGCGGCTGCAAGGCGCGCCGCTCCGGGCGATGTCCTGATTATTGCAAGCTACGCGGCCTACAACGAAATCGAACTGACCAACTATCAACCACTCCTGATTTATGTCGATGCAAACAATCGCATCAAAGATAAAAGGACACAAATTCCGGTGCAAATGGCGTAACAGTTCACCGCAGGCAGCGGTGAGTTAGTCGCACGAGGTCTTCTCCATATCGAACAGCGCAGCGCGTTTCTGCTCGCCAACCATGCCGTCTACACGCGCCTCCAGGGTGGTGTCTGTTTTACGCCGATAGATCACGCGTTGTGGAAAATCGTGCTGGGGATTTTCGAAAACCAGGTTTTTCTCATCGCTGCTGGTGAGGGTGAACGAGGACTCGCTCTTGTCTGCGGGCTTGGCGGTGAATACCAGGTCGCCGTTGTCTTTAGCCTCGATACGCATGTACTCGTAAGAGCTGACCTTGTTATCCCTGCCCAATGTGGCGCCGATGCCAAGCATCGCATTGCCAACAGGCTTGGTCCATTGCTCGAATGATTCCTTACGCGCTTCCTTTTCATTCTTCCAGCAACCGCTGAGCCATTTCAGGTCTTCCAGCTTGAGTTTTTTGTCCTCGGCTTGCGCTGCCTGGTTAAGCATCAGCGCACATACTGCTACAAAGAGGGTCAGTTTTTTCATTGTTTCTATCCTGTATTTGTTGGAATGACGTATTTGCGCAACAAGCTCACGGCGCAGTCGAGTAGACCGCGCGAAGCGTATTTGGTGCCGGGAGGGGGAATCGAACCCCCATGGTGTTACCACCGCGGGATTTTGAGTCCCGTGCGTCTACCAATTCCGCCATCCCGGCTTGGATGCTCCCCCCGTCAAAGGGGAGCGGAAAGACGCGCATTATCGCGTAAACTCGCGGGCAAATCCACCACAGCAGCGCTATGAGAGCCAGCAACTTCGATTATTTCCTTCCTCAGACGCTTATCGCCCAGCATCCCGCCAAGGAGCGCAGCGCCAGCCGCCTGCTGCGTCTCGACGGTAAAACCGGGGCGACCGATGATGCGCTTTTTCGCAATCTTGCCGATTTTATTGATGCGCGCGACATCATGGTGTTCAATGACACGCGCGTCATCAAGGCGCGCCTGTTTGGAAAAAAATCCAGCGGCGGGCGCATTGAAGTCCTCATCGAGCGCGTGCTGGACGCGCAACGCGCCTGGGCGCAGGTGCGCGCCAGCAAGGCGCCCAAAGCGGGATCGACGCTTATTCTGGGCGATAGTATCGAGGCAACAGTCATCGCGCGGCACGACGATTTATATGAACTGCAATTTTGCGGTGATGAGGATCTATTCGCCCTGCTCGAGCGCCACGGCCAACTGCCTTTGCCGCCTTACATCAGGCATGCAGCGGATGACGCTGACGAGGCGCGTTACCAGACGGTGTATGCGCGCCACCCCGGCGCAGTGGCTGCGCCCACGGCCGGATTGCATTTTGACGCCGCGATGCTGGCGGCATTGCAAGCAAAAGGCGTGTTGCTCGCGCATGTCACGCTACACGTCGGCGCGGGCACTTTTCAGCCGCTGCGCGACGATGATATTTCACGGCACATCATGCACAGCGAGTGCTACCGCATCGAAGAAGAATGCGTGGCGGCAATCAAGGCGGCAAAGGCGCGCGGCGGTCGCGTCATCGCGGTGGGAACCACCAGCTTGCGCACGCTGGAAGCGGCAGCGCAATCGGGCGAGCTCAAGGCAGGCTCGGGTGAAACGGCTTTGTTCATCACGCCGGGCTATGAGTTTCGCGTGGTGGAGCGGCTATTCACCAACTTCCATCTGCCCAAATCGACCTTGCTGATGCTGGTTGCGGCTTTTGCCGGCAGCGACAACGTCAAGCGCGCCTATGCGCATGCCGTGCAGCAACGTTACCGCTTTTTTAGCTATGGTGATGCGATGCTGGTGGAAAAAGCGCTTGTGTAGGTCGCGCTTGCGCACCTACGGAACTACATGCTCGAGGACCCCAAGGAAGCAGTACAGTGTTGGCCCTGTTTCACACTGCCCTGTGTTGACTTCTGCTGGGTCAACGGCATCGTCCTTCCCGTGTTGTAACTTTCGAGGCTCAATTACTTCAGCTTGCGCTTACGGCCTGTTAGCTTGTTCCCCCTGTGCTTAACCTTTGGGATTACTCCCATTGGCCCAGAGTTCACTACCCAGTGGTTGGCCTATCTTGCTGGGACGGGATTTCACCCGCTGGAATAATCGACCTTGCCTGGCCGCACTGACCCCATTGATCGTTATCGAAGTTCGAAGGATACGCGCCCGTTGATGTTTTCTACTAGCAACAATCGATAGCCCGCTTGCTCGGCCTGGCGCGAGGCTTGAAACAGGCCTATGCCTAAACCCCCGAAACGCGGCTGCAATACTGGGGCTTGAAATAGCTCGCTTGCGGCAGGCTCGGGGATGGCGCTGCCGCTGTCGCTTATCGAAAGCCGGGGCGGTTCTGCGGCGCTGCTTGATAGCTTGACGGTGATTTGAATGCCCGGCTCTTGCAGTTTTTTCTTGCGCGCATTTTCCAGGCAATTTTCCAGCACGGCATCGAACAGTGTGGCGGGGATTGCGGGATTCATTTCGAGCGTTGCGGTGAACAACACTTCTCCATCGCGGTAACGTCCCAGCACTTCTTTCCACCACTCGTTGGCGGGCATGGAAACGCCGCTGCTGCTTAAGGCCGGATTCTGGAATTTATCCAGCGTGCTCTGCAAACGTTTGGTGAGCTGCGGAAGCTGGCGTTCGAGCATGCTTTCGTAGGCGCTCTTGGCGCGCCGCTCGACCAGCGGCCTTTCTGCCTCGCGCTTGAGCACGCCGGTGGAAGTGAGCGCATAGAGAGACTGCAAAAGATTTTTCATATCATGCGTCAGCCGCGCGCCGGTTTCGTGCACCGCTTGCATGTAGGCGTTTTGGCGCAGCAGTTGTTCGCGGCGCTTGCCTTCGTAAAACTCACCCACCACCTGCGCCAGCAGCCTGACATGCAAAACCAGTGTAGGGGAGAGGCGAATCTCGGTAAAAAAAATGCTTTCGAGATCGTGGTATTTGAATTCAACCGGATAGCCATTCTGCGCGCCGAAGGTCTCCGCGCCGTCGGGAGATTTCCACTTGCCGCCCACGATCCAGGGCACTTGGGCGATTTCATTCATTGCCGCGCGTAAAAAGCGTGCGGAATTGATGTCGGCTTCTGCCAGCGCCGCGATGCGCCGCATCCACAGCTCGAAGGGCATGCCCACGCTCATCAGGTAATGCGAAAAATAAGTGCGCAAACCGCCAAAGCCGGTGCGCGGCCCCCACAGCACGGCCAGCACCACCAGCGCCAAGGCGAAGCCCAATACCGTGAGCACCACGGCGGGATAATATTCGTTCATCGTTACGCGCATCAGCGCGACACTTCCCAGGCCGAGCACCACCACAAGCTGGAACACCAACAGGCTATAAAAGAAATCGAATACCTGGGTAGTGCTCTCGTCTTCGCCGCTGAAAGGCAGGAAAACCATGGCGGTCAGCGCCAACGGCAGCACGGCTTTAACCACGAAGCGCATGCCCTCGGGAAGCTCATTAATCCCCAGCAGCAGCACCGGAATCGCCCAGATCAGCAGCACAGCAAAAAGATAGAACACTGCGACCAGATAGAAGCGCGAGCGCCGCGTGGCCTGGTGGGTGAAAACCTTGCCGCCCAGAATTCCGATCAATATCGCCAGCCAAGCCACCAGCATCCACCCGGAAAGAAAATACAAGGTCACTGCGGTGATGAGGAAGATCAGCAACACGGCGAATATCTGGATCTCCCGGTCTGTGGCGATGAAAGGCTGCCACAACAGAAAAAATCCAAAATGGATCAGCAGCCACATGTGCGCGTAGTCGCTGCCCGGCTCCGCAATCAGG
>JAYWAM010000014.1:0-7652 GCA_043782425.1 Betaproteobacteria bacterium | reverse complement strand
CTTGCCCGCGATTAAGCATTTTCGCGGGCAAGCCCGCTCCTACAAAAATGTCGTTTCTTTGACTGAGGAGCAGCGCATATGAAACAGCTATACAAGTGGACTCCCGGACGCAAAACGCTGCTTATCAACGTGCCACACGCCGGAACATATATTCCAGACGATATCGCGGACACGCTGACAACAGCAGGCAAGACAGTGCCCGATACCGATTGGCATGTCGATCATCTCTACACCGCAGCGCTGCAAGCGGGCTGCGCCATGCTGAGCGCAACGCATTCGCGCTATGTCGTGGATTTGAACCGCGATCCTGGCGGCGCGGCGCTTTATCCCGGCGCAAGCAACACGGAAATTTGTCCCCTCACTACTTTTGCAGAGGAAGAGATTTACATTCAAGGCAAGCAGCCCGACAACTTCGAGATCGAGCGCCGCACGCGCGACTACTGGCAGCCTTATCACCACAAACTCGCCACCGAAATAGAAGCCATCAAGGCCAAACATGGATTTTGCGTTCTGCTCGATGCGCATTCCATCCGCTCGCGCGTGCCGCGCTTTTTCGAAGGCGTGCTCACAGATTTGAATCTCGGCACCGCCGATGGGCGCAGTTGCAACAGCACGCTGGCTGAACAAGTATTCGCCGTGCTCAATGCCTCCCCTGGTTTTACTGCGGCGCACAACGCACGTTTCAAAGGCGGATACATCACACGCCATTACGGCCAGCCAGCGCAGCAGGTGCACACATTGCAGCTTGAAATCGGGCAGAGCTGCTACATGGACGAAAACTCTCCCACCCCATATGACGCCGCGGCCAGCGCGCCGCTGCGCGGTGTGCTGAGCCGCTTAACTGCTTTGCTGATGGCTTGGCGGCCGTAGTTAGGGGTGGGGAAAGCGCTGTTGTTATTCCCATTTTTGAAAAATGGAATCATAGCCAGGAGACGCTTTAAAATATACTATGAGCGTGATGTGCGTACATACTGGGACGCACCCTTGCCGTACACCGAATCTGGAGAAAGAAATGGGGCTTGCATCATTGGAAATATGCGCCGGCGCAGGTGGTCAAGCCCTTGGGATAGAGCAGGCAGGATTTGAGCACGTCAGCCTCGTAGAGATTGAAGCGGCAGCTTGCCAAACCCTCCGCTTCAATCGCTCTCATTGGCAGGTCACAGAAGGCGACCTGCGACACTACTCAGCCGAAAAATGGAAAGGTGTTGAACTCCTGGCGGGAGGAGTGCCTTGCCCGCCTTTTTCAAAAGCAGGCAAGCAACTTGGTACCGAAGACGAACGCGACCTTTTCCCGGAAGCGCTTCGGCTGGTGTCAGAGTGCAAGCCTCAAGCTGTCATGCTGGAAAATGTGCGCGGGCTGCTCGATGCGGTTTTTGATGAGTATCGCGCAAAAATTATCGCCGACTTAAAAAAATTGGGCTACATCGCCGAGTGGCGCTTGCTTAACGCCAGCGATTTTGGCGTTCCTCAGTTGCGCCCACGCGTTGTCTTTGTGGCGCTGAAGAAAAATTCCGCAGAATATTTTGTGTGGCCGACAGCACTTATCGCCCCGCCGCCAACAGTCGGCGAGGCGCTTTTCGATCTCATGGCTGCAAATGGCTGGCTCGGCGCTAAGCAATGGCGCGAAAGAGCATGTGATATCGCCCCTACTTTGGTTGGCGGGAGTAAAAAACATGGCGGGCCTGATCTTGGCCCCACCAGAGCAAAAAAAGCGTGGGCCTCAATTGGCGTAGATGGCATGGGTATTGCCAATGCCGCGCCGGAAAAAGACTTTATTGGTATGCCACGCCTGACGGTGCGCATGACCGCACGCATCCAGGGGTTTCCCGACCACTGGCAATTCAGCGGCAAAAAAACTGCCGCCTATCGGCAGATTGGCAATGCGTTCCCCCCTCCCGTTGCCTTCGCCGTCGGTACGCAAATTCAAGCAGCGCTGAATGCCGCAGCAAAGCCAAAACTAAAGCGGGCGTAGTAATGGCAAAAACACTAAAGGGCGGTGCGCTTAGAAAACTCCGCGCGCACTTTCTGGCGAACATTGGCCGCGTCATGGATTCTGAAGAATTGCGGGCCATTGCCGACAATCAATCAGAATGGGCGCGCCGTGTTCGTGAGCTGCGTACTGAAGAGGGCTATTTTATCCTCACGCACAACGACCGTAGCGAATTGAGACCCGGCCAATATTTACTGGAAACAGCGAAACCACAACCCGCATTTGAACGCGCCCTTTCAAAAGAGACCCGCGCTTTTGTCCTTGACCGCAACGGTTTTACCTGCCAAATGTGCGGCGCTGTCGCAGGCGAGCCTCATCCCTACGACCCAACCCGCAAAACGAGGCTCCACATCGGACACATCATCGACAAGAGCAAAGGCGGAAATGAGGAGCATTACAACCTTCGCGCGGTTTGTTCTGTCTGCAACGAGGGCGCACAAAATGTGACGCTGATTCGACCCGACTTGAAGCAGTTGTTGATTCAGATCCGCCGGGCGACTTCGCTAGACCAACTTGAAGTTTTGAAGTGGCTCATTGCAAAGTTTCCCAAGCAAGCGGCTGAGGAAGCCGTGGCTAAGAAAAAAAAGCAATGGATGGGTCTCCTCTATGCCGACTGCGCGTGTAGCTTCAACCCAAGGGCTTTAATCACTTTAAGTATCGTGCCAAATTCGGGATTACCGTCGACAGAGAGCGCTTTGTATAAGTTCTCTCGTGCAAGGCCAGTATCGCGTGCGAGTTGTGACATGCCTTTGGCTCGGGCAATGATACCCAGCGCATGAGCAATAAAGGCAGGATCGTCTCCAGCCTCTTCCAGACAAGCATCGAGGTAAGCCGCCATATCTGCATTGGTTTTTAGATGCTCGGCAGTGTCGTATTTGGTAAATTTTTCAGCCATGATTTAGTCTCTCCAGTCTTGAGCGATGATTTTCGCCTGTTCGATGTCGCGTGACTGGCTAGATTTATCGCCACCACACAGCATCACCGCTACGTATGTTCCGCGCCGCATACAATACAGCCGATAACCTGGACCGTAGTGTATGCGCAACTCAGTAAGCCCCTCGCCCACGGGTTGCGCATCACCGAAATTACCCAACGCCATACGATCAAGCCGCGCATGGATGCGCATTCGTGCCTGAGTATCTTTCAGTCCGATAAGCCAGTTTGAAAACGTTGTGCTTTGTATAACTTCCAACATGCTCACACTGTATTTTATAAATTACAGCCTGTCAATATTACAGGAAATCACCATCGCGCGAAAAAGCCGCCACCGCGGCGCGCCTATCCTGGCACAGCGAAAGGCGCTATATTGTCACCACCATGAGTGCACCACAGAAAAAATCCCTCCCCGCAGCGCGTAGCGCCGACCGCAAACTCACTATGCGTGAGGTGGTCGATGGCCTGCTTGAAGACGGCTTGCTCAGCGCCGACGATGCCAAAATCTTGCTCGATGATCCGCGTTTCAGGCGCAGCGAAATTCATCCGCTGGTGGCGGTGGCGGAAAGCAAACTGAAATCGGCGCAGCCGCCACACCGTACGCTGGATATCGAAACTTTGACGCAGTGGCTCGCGGCGCGCGTCAAGATGACTTATTACCATATCGATCCGCTCAAAATCGATCTGCGCGCCGTGACCGAGGTGATGTCTTCGGATTATGCGCAGCGCCGCGCTATCCTGCCGGTGGAGTTCGACGGCAAGGAGGCGGTGATCGCCACTTCCGAGCCATATATCACAAGCTGGGAGCGCGATCTTGCCGACATGCTGCGCCTGTCGATCCGCCGCGTGCTCGCCAATCCGCTTGATATCAACCGCTATGTGGGTGAGTTTTACAACCTGGCGCGCTCGGTGAAGCGGGCCGAGGCCTCTGGCGTGGCAGTTTCGGGCATCAATAATTTTGAACAACTAGTGGAGTTGGGCAAGGCCGGACGCCAGCTCGACGCTAACGATCACCACATCGTTCACCTGGTTGACTGGCTGTGGCAATACGCCTTTGAGCAGCGCGCCAGTGATATTCACGTTGAGCCGCGGCGCGACGTGGGCGTGATGCGCTTTCGCATCGACGGCGTGTTGCACGAGGTGTATCAGATGCCGGCCACGGTGCTGGTGGCGATGACCTCGCGCATCAAAATTCTGGCGCGTATGGATGTGGTGGAAAAACGCCGACCACAGGACGGACGCATTAAAACGCGCATGCCCGACGGCGCGGAAATCGAGCTGCGTATTTCGACGCTCCCCACGGCTTTCGGAGAAAAGCTGGTGATGCGTATTTTCGATCCCGAAGTGCTAATGAAAGATTTTTCCGAACTGGGTTTTGGCAAGGAGGAACACCAGACCTGGCAGCGCCTGATGAAAGAGCCGGGCGGCATATTGCTGGTGACCGGCCCGACCGGTTCGGGCAAGACCACCACGCTGTACACCACGCTCAAGCAGCTTTCTACGCCCGAGGTCAACGTTTGCACCATCGAAGACCCGATCGAGATGGTTGAGGCGCGCTTCAACCAGATGCAGGTGCAAAGCGAGATCGATCTGACTTTCGCCTCCGGCGTGCGCGCGCTGATGCGCCAGGATCCGGACATCATCATGGTAGGTGAGATCCGCGATCTGGAAACCGCCGAGATGGCCATCCAGGCCGCTCTCACCGGCCATCTGGTGCTGTCCACTTTGCACACCAACGACGCGCCCACGGCGATCACGCGCATGCTCGACCTGGGCGTGCCGTCCTATCTGCTGGTCTCGACCGTGCTGGGCGTCATGGCGCAGCGTCTGGTGCGCACCCTGTGCCCGCATTGCAAGGAAAAAGTTTCTTTCAAGCGCGAAGAAGACCTGGAAATCTGGCAGCGCACGCTGGCGCCCTTCAAGGCTGCGCCGCCTGAATTTGTTTATCGTCCCGTCGGCTGCATCGAGTGCCGCAATACCGGCTACATGGGGCGCATAGGCGTATATGAAATCATGCCGCTGGATCGCAACCTCAAGCGCCACATCAGCGACACAACCGATCTACAGGAACTGACGCGCCAGGCCTACAAGAGCGGCATGCGCCCGCTGCGCCTGTCGGGCGCGATGAAAGTCGCGCAGGGGCTGACCACCATGGAAGAAGTGCTCAAGGTCGCGCCGACATTCTGATTCGAGTTCAGTTATATGTAGGGTGCGCTTGCGCACCTTTATTTTTGCTGCGTCGTCCACAGTTCATCGAGGAGAACCATGAAGTCCGAAGAGCTTATCGAACGTCTGATCGCCGTGCTGGTCATCGTGCTGTTGGTCGGCGGCGCGTTTCTGGTGCTGGCGCCCTTCACCGCAGCGCTGATCTGGGGCGCGATCCTGGCCTACACCACCTGGACGCCTTACAAAAAACTCTGCGCCTGGCTGGGGGGGCGCAACGGGCTGGCGGCGACGCTGCTGGTGATTTTAATTTTTGTACTGGTGCTCGGGCCGTTTGTCATTGCCGGCTTCGGCTTTGCGGCGCACATTGATGAATTGGCCGCACTGTTGCAGCGTGCCTACGATTCCGGCCTGCCGGATTTGCCCAATTGGATAGTCGGCCTGCCTATGGTGGGCGCTCCCATCCAGGAGTTCTGGGTGGGCCTGACTCAGAGCCAGAGCAACGCGGAGCTGATTGCACAGTTGCGTAAGCTCGCCGCACCGGCCGGCAAATTCCTGCTGACCATAGGCGCGGCCATCGGTCAGGGATTATTGTTGCTGGCGCTTAGCATCTTGCTGGCATTTTTCTTTTACACCGGCGGCGACGCGATGGTTGACTGGCTGCGCAGCGCCATCGAACGTGTGGGCGGTGATCGCGCCCACCATTTGCTCACGCTCGCCGGTAGCACAGTGAAAGGCGTGGTGTATGGCATTCTTGGTACCGCGCTGGTGCAGGGGATACTTGCCGCCATCGGCTTTTGGCTGGCGGGCGTGCCGGCCGCCGCCGCGCTCGGGCTGGCGACATTTTTTCTCTCGGTGGTTCCGGCCGGGCCGGCGTTACTGTGGATCCCTGCGGCGGCGTGGCTTTATCACGGCGGCTCCACCGCCTGGGCGGTTTTTATCGTGGTGTGGGGCTTTGCCGTGGTCGGCACGGCAGACAACATCATCAAGCCGATGATTATCAGCAAGGGCAGCGCCATGCCGTTTATTTTGGTTATGCTCGGCGTGCTCGGCGGCGCGCTGGCGTTCGGTTTGCTCGGTGTGTTCATCGGCCCAACCTTGCTCGCCGTGAGTTATACCCTGATGCGCAACTGGGCCGTGGCGCAAAACACCGCACCACGCCTACGCCACAGCGTGGCGCGCAGCAAGTAACAATCAATTGTAGGGTGTGCGTGCGCACCGGAATCACAAGGAAAGAAAAAACGGCTCGCGCAAAGACGCGAAAACGCCAAGAAAAGCGAAATGAAGAATGGGTTTACAACTTTGCGCCTTTGCGTCTTGGCGCGAGAATTTTTTTAGGCCTTTTAGAGATACTTCAACGCTCCGGCGGTTTGATGTCGCCGAAACGCGGGATGAAAATACCGCTTTTGCGATCAGCATAATAGTGCTTGAGCGTGTTGCGCACCATGACGAACGCCAGTTGATCCCAGGGGATTTCGTCCTCCGTCACCAGTTTGACTTCCAGACTTTCAATCCCCGCTGAAACATCAGCATCGAGCAGCCTGGAGCGAAACATCATGTAAACCTGGCTGATATGCGGAATACTGTAAACCGTGTATAGCTCGGTGATCGCCACCTTGGCATTGGCCTCTTCCAGCGCTTCGCGCGCTGCGCCTGCGGCGGCGCTTTCATTGTTTTCCATGAATCCGGCCGGAAGCGTCCACATGCCATAGCGCGGCTCGATGGCGCGTTTGCAAAGAACAATCTTGTCTTGCCATTCGGGAATGCAGCCGACGACGATTTTTGGGTTCTGATAGTGAATCGCGCCGCAGTTGTCGCACACCGCACGCGGCAAAGAATCACCTTCGGGAACGCGGATGCGCGTGCGGGCGCCGCAACTAGGGCAGAAATTGATTGCTTGAAGCGGCATATTCGCGCACTTTCCGAGAGAAAATCACGTCATCGCCAGAGGGTGCCAAGGCGTTGCTATGGTACCATGATTGACTAAGCGCTGTGCAGTGAAACTGGCCGGAAACCCGCGCCAGATGGACATCTACAGGATATTACATGATCTCTTTTCGAGTGCTTTCTGGGCTGTTTCTTGGTGTTGCGGCAACGCTTGCACACAGTGATCTGGTAGCCAAGGCGGCAACCGCAGCGGCAGCCGAGGTGGCGATAGTGCTGAACTCGGGCGACGGCAGCATCAGTCTTATCGATACCGCCACCCTGCGCGAGACCAAGCGTATCGTGGTGGGCAAAGAGCCGCACCACTTGATGGCGACGCCTGACGATCAGTTTCTCATCGTGGCCAATGCGGCGAGCAATAATCTAATTTTTCTGGACCCCAAGAGCGGTGAAATCAGGAAACGTCTCGAACAAATTTCCGACCCTTACCAGATCGGTTTTTCGCCCGACAAAAAATGGTTCGTTTCCACATCTCTTAAGCTTGACCGTGTCGACATCTACAACGGCGCAGATTTTTCGTTGCTAAAGCGCATCGCGCTGCCCAAGACACCCAGCCATCTGGCATTCAACGCCGATAGCACGCTGGTCTTTGTGACATTGCAGGGCAGCGACGAAATTGCCG
>JAYWAM010000013.1:0-7653 GCA_043782425.1 Betaproteobacteria bacterium | reverse complement strand
AGCTTCGTTGACGGCAAACCTCAGTCACTCGCCGTCGTGGAGCTGAAAGTGCCGCCGATCACCTTCCCGACCCAGGAAGTCAAGGACGCATTCGTCAGAGAAGCCACCGACATCATTCATGAGCTCCGTGCAGGTTCGCACCCCAAGGAGCGGACATTTGTGAATGTCGTGTACGCGGTGGAAGGCACTTGGGGCATCGGGGGAAAGGCTTACACAAATGCCGCTCTGGGAGAAGCGATCCAGTCAGGCGCTCGCTAAATAAATAGAAGCTATTCATGGATACCTCCTTCGTTCGTAGCCGCTTGCTACACACCATGCTTCGCGTTGTTGACCTTGAGCGCTCAGTGGCATTTTATACGACCGTGCTTGGAATGAAACTGCTTCGGCGACGCGACTATCCCGATGGCCGTTTTACGCTTGCCTTTGTCGGCTATGGTCATGAAGATGAGGTGGCTGTTCTTGAGTTGACGCACAACTGGGAGCAGAGAACATACGACAAGGGCACGGCATATGGTCACATCGCCATCTCCGTGCCCAATATCGTCGCCACATGCGCAAAGCTTCAATCGACCGTTGTACCTATCGTACGACCGCCCGGCCCAATGAAACACGACACCTCCGAGATCATTGCCTTCATTGAAGATCCAGATGGCTATCGAATCGAGCTGATTGAGCGCCGAGCTTAGCTGCGTCAACCCATACCAATTGGAGAAGAAAAATGCAAATTATACAAATCGCGAAAAAGCTAGCGATGTATTGTTATCCCGGCTCAATAGGGCTGCTTGCTTTGATGGCATGCGCCACAAGCATCGCCTGTGCGCAGGTCATGGTCGTCGGAATCGACCGCAAGTTTGCTTACGATCAAAATGCGGTAAGGCAGGCGCTTGAACCCGGCCATGATGAGGTGTTATTTTTTGACCTAAAGGACCCGTCAAAACCCAAGCTCCTGGGCTCTATAGATATGGAGAACTCAATCATCGGGCCACCCACCAATGTGGCCGTAACGCCAGATCAGTCGCTGGCACTCGTCGCAAATTCTATGCACTCCGAGAAAATGGCGACTGGTTGGAAAGCGGTGCCTTCCGACGAGCTCTTTGTGATTGACCTGAAGGCCACGCCGCTACGGCTCGTACAAACTGTTAAGGTCGGCCGACAGCCATCAGGCATTGCCATCAGCCGGGATGGCAAGTTTGCTTTGGTGGCCAACCGCGATAGCAGGTCGATTTCGGTTCTCAAGATTGAAAACGCTAAAGTCACGGTGAGCGACACAATCGCAACTGAGGATTCCGTTGGCGCGATTGCCATTTCACCGGATGGACGCCGCGCTATTGCGACGAAAACCACAGCCCATAAGGCGATGTTTCTCAACATAAGTGAGACACAACAAGTGACGATTGACCGCGACCTCTGGGTGGGACTTTTCCCATGGAACGTCGCCATTGCACCAGATGGGCGTCTGGCCCTCGTCAATAACATTGGCAATGGTGGTCAATCTGATGGCAGCGCGAAAACGGTGAGCGTTATTGATATTGCAGCAAAGGTACCGTTCGTTCGTGACTATGTCACGGTCGGCGATGCGCCTGAGGGCGTGGTCTTCAGTCCACGTGGCGACTTTGCAGCGCTTACAATCCTGCAGGGCAGTTACGATGCGGCGCCGTCCGCATGGTTCAAGAGAGAGGTGGGAAAAGCAACCCTGCTTTCGGTCGTGCAGGGCGAGGTTCGTGTCGTCAATAGTATCGACGTTGGAGCTTTTCCAGAAGGAGTAGGCTTTGCACCTGATGGCCGACATATCTATGTAGGTAACTATCACAGCAACTCGATCACGGTACTGAAAATCGACAATTCTGGCCAAATGGTCGATACGAGGCAGACGATCCTTCTGCCAGGACCACCAGCTTCGCTACGAGTTGGTTCTCAGTAGTAGATTTCACGATAGGAGACGAATACTGTGGGAATAGTTTTCGTGCAGAACACGGCGCCGGAGGCCATACGGTCAAGCAGAAAAAGGCGCTCTACTACGGTATTGTGTATCATCTATCGCGCGATGTGGACGTTCGCCGCGAAGACGTGATCATCAAATTAGTAGAGACCAAACGCGCGAATTAATCTTTCGGTATGGCGTTACGCAGTACGCGTCCTCAATGCACAGAAACCAAATGGTCGTTTGTGATTTGCGGGAATTTAGGGACTGATTTTTTGATTTTAAAAAACAACTTTTCCCGCGTACCTTTGATTCTATAAATGATCCGAGCCCAGGCGCACTAATGTCTTTGGCCTTTATGCCGAAGGATTTTTACGACTCCATATGAAACCCAAAGTCCTCATCACGCGCCAGGTTTTCCCCGAGGTTGTGGAATACCTGGCGAAAAACTTCGAACTCACGCTGAACGATAGCGACGACATCATGAGCGCTGCGCAACTGGCGTCGAGGATGGCTTCCATGAACGGGGTGATGACCACGCTTACCGAAAAAATCGATGTGGCGCTGCTCGATTGTTGCCCGCAACTGAAGGCCGTGGCTAACATCGCCACCGGCTACAACAACATCGATGTCGCGGCGTGCGCGGCACGCGGCGTGATGGTGACCAATACGCCCGGCGTGCTCGAAGACACCACTGCCGATTTAACCTTTGCTCTGCTGCTCGCCGCCGCGCGCCGTATCACCGAGGCCGAAGCTTGGCTGCGCGCCGGAGAATGGAAAAAAGGTTTTGCGCTACAGCAGATGCTGGGCTGCGATGTGCATCACGCAACACTCGGCATCATCGGCATGGGGAGCATAGGCCAGACCGTGGCGCGGCGCGCGCGCGGCTTCGACATGGCGCTGCTTTACTACAACCGCACGCGGCTGGCGGAAACGCAGGAAAAAAATCTCTATGCCACTTATGTGGCGCGTGATGAACTGCTGGCGCGCGCCGACTTTGTGGTGCTCATGGTTCCCTATGCGCCGCACACTCATCACCTGATAGGCGCGCGCGAGCTGGCGTTGATGAAGCCGAGCGCGATCCTTATCAATAGCGCGCGCGGCGGGGTGGTTGACGATGCAGCGCTCATCGAAGCGTTACGTAGCAAACGCATCGCCGCCGCCGGACTTGATGTATTTGAAAACGAACCGCGCTTCAATCCCGAGTATCTGAAGCTTTCCAATGTGGTGCTGACCCCGCATATCGGCAGCGCCACACTAGCTACGCGCATGAAAATGGCAATGCTGGCGGCGCAAAATTTGACAGCAGCGCTACAAGGCAGAACACCGCCGAATTTAGTTAATAGGTAAATGTTAAGAGGTGGCTCCAATTCCTTTTGAGAAACTGGATGATCCACAGATGTCACAGAGGAACACAGAGGAGAATCGAAGACAAGGCGCTTCTCATTCCCGTGCCATTGATAGCGCGGGTGGGAGGTTATATTTCTGTGTACATCTGTGTTCTCTGTGGATATATTTTGTTATCAAACTTGCCTCGCCGACCATGAAAAACCTGACGCATCAAAAACAGCTTTAAACAGACTAGGAACTGAACATGAGCTCAAAAATTGCATTTATCGGTCTGGGCGTAATGGGTTTTCCCATGGCGGGGCATCTTGCCGCCAAGGGATACGACGTGATGGTCTATAACCGCACCTCCGCCAAGGCCGAAGCCTGGGTGCAAGCACACGGCGGCAGCCACGCGCCTAGCCCTACAGCAGCGGCGAAGAAGGCGGACATCGTCTTCATGTGCGTCGGCAACGACAATGATTTGCTGGAAGTCTCCCTTGGTGCAAACGGCGCTTTGGGCGCCATGAAGCCGGACAGCATTCTGGTGGACCATACCACTGCCTCGGCAGACGCCGCGCGCAAGCTTTACGCGGCAGCCAAAACACGCGGCGTGCATTTTCTTGACGCTCCCGTTTCCGGCGGGCAGGCGGGCGCAGAGAACGGCAAACTGACCGTAATGGTGGGCGGTGACGTGGCGCCTTTTGATCGCGCCAAGCCGGTGATGGATTGCTATGCGCGCGCCGTGACGCTGCTCGGGCCAGCCGGCGCCGGGCAACTCACCAAAATGGTCAATCAGATCTGCATCGCGGGCATGGTGCAGGCGCTGTCAGAAGGCATTGCCTTCGCCGAAAAAGCCGGACTTGACGCCAATCTGGTACTCGATGTCATCTCCAAGGGCGCGGCGCAGTCATGGCAAATGGAAAGTCGCGGCAAAACCATGGTGGAGCGCAAGTTCAACTTCGGCTTCGCAGTGGATTGGATGCGCAAAGACCTGGGCATCTGCATGGCCGAAGCGGCGCGCAACGGCGCCAAACTGCCGGTCACCACGCTGGTCGATCAGTTTTACGCCGATGTACAGAAGAGCGGCGGTGGCCGCTGGGATACGTCGTCGCTGATTACGCGTTTGTGAGGAATGCTAGGTACAATCAAGCGCTTCAATTAGGAAATCTCTGAACAAGTGTCTTCCCCGCCCCCGATTAAAGCATTCGAGGGCAGGCTGCAGCGGGGAAGCATTTTTCTCTTGAAAAAAATGGATTCCCGCTTTCGCGGGAATGACAAATCAGGACTTGTTCAGAGGTTTCTTAGATAAGTCGCAGCTAGGGAAAATAATGAGCGCGGAAAGAAAACATATTTTGCAGTGGGCGGAACAGGGCCGCATAGCATCTCATGCGATACCGGCTGCATTGCGCCTTGCTGGCGTGACTCCAACAGCGGCGTGCTGGCGCCGCTACACCGACCGGCTTGCCCTGTGGCTAGGCGTGATCTTTCTAGCAGTCGGCGTGATTTTTTTCTTCGCCTTTAACTGGGATGCGTTGGGGAAGTTCGCAAAATTTGGTTTGGTGCAGGCGCTGATCCTCGGCGCGATCGTCGGGTGCTACAAATTTCGCCTTGACAGTCTCTCAGGCAAGGTGGCGCTGTTGGGCGCAACGCTGTTGATGGGCGCACTGCTGGCGCTGGTGGGGCAGACCTACCAAACCGGGGCCGATACCTTTGAGCTATTTTCTACCTGGGCGCTGGTGATATTGCCCTGGGTCGTTGTCGGGCGCTTTGCTGCGCTGTGGCTGGTTTGGATCGGGTTGCTGAATCTTGCCGTGCTGTTGTACTACCAGGCTTTGGGTGGTTTGTTTGGTGTTATTTCTGGTACGGAAAATCTGCTTTGGACTTTGTTTGCGCTTAACACCAGCGCGCTGTGCGTGTGGGAGCTTGCGGCGCGGCGTCTCGCCTGGCTGAGTGAGCGTTGGCCGGTACGGATTCTAGCCACCGCGAGCGGCGTGCTGGTTATCACATTGGCGATTTTGGCTCTGTATCAACCCGAAAATTTCAATGCTGGAGCGCTACTGGTTTACGTGGCGTGGCTGGTTGGGGTGTTCTTGCTTTACCGGTACTGGATGATCGATGTGTATGTGCTGGCGGGCGGTGCGTTGAGTGGCATTGTCATGGTGACCGCGATTCTTTCAAAGTACATGCTGAAAAGTGACAGCGCCGGAGCCTCCTTGTTCATCGGATTGGTTGTGATCGGGCTATCGGCGGCGAGCGCATTTTTGCTTAAGCGCGTGACCATGGAGGATGATTCATGAATTCACATGACCACATAGATTTGTGGAAACTATTAAACGACGCGGACCTGGTCAAAGGCAAGTTGCCAGAGGACGAAGTGTCTGCGCCGTGGTATGTAAGCACCATGCTGGGCGCAGCCGGGTGGCTGGGCGCACTATTTCTATTTGGCTTTGTCGGAGTCGCGTTCAAACTCGTGATCGATAGCGCTGCGGGTTTGCTTATAGTTGGCGCACTGTGCTGCTTTGTCGCCTATGCGTTGTTTAGTTTTGTCCGCAAAAATATTTTTGTAACGCAGTTCGGGCTGGCGCTGAGCCTGACGGGGCAGGCGATGTTTATTTTTGGCTTGTCCAAGATGGGGGAGCCTTACTTTCTGGTGATCTTAGCGCTGATCTTCGTGTTTGAAGCGCTGCTGGCTGCGCTAGCACCAAACTTCATCCATCGCGTGATATCCACCTGGGCGGCGATACTTGCGTTGTCAATGTTTCTTGCGCGCTTAGGCGTCGGGCCGCTGGCGCCAGTTCTGCCCGCAATAGGTCTGGCGTTCATCTGGCTTAACGAACTACGTTGGGTCGGCCATGCCACACTTTGGCAACCCATCGGCTATGGGCTGGCGCTGAGTCTGGTGCAAATCGACGCCAGTTTGCTGTGGCGTAATGGCGAGCTGTGGCTGATGGAGCGTGGCAAGAATGCTGACTGGCTTTTTTTGCATGCACCGTGGATCGGCAGGCTGGTGGTCGCGCTCATTCTCATCGGGGCCGTGGCTTGGTTGATAAAGCGTGACGGCGTTGCCTTGAAAAGCCAACGCGGCATCGCGCTACTCGCTGTTACGCTGCTCGTTACTGTGCTTTCATTGCTTGCGCCGGGATTGTCGTCTGCGCTGTTGCTCGTACTGCTGGGATTCGCAGTTGGCAACCTCGTGCTACAGGGTTTGGGATATGTCGCGTTCGCGGGTTTTCTGGTTTACTACTACTATCAACTCGATATGACGTTGCTGATGAAGTCAATGGTTCTGATGGGAATGGGAGCGCTGTTATTGCTGGCGCGCGCAGCGCTTTTGCGCTGGTTTTCGCCGTTGGCTGAGGAGCACTCGCATGCGTGAGCTGACTGCACTGGTGGCGGGGCTGCTGGCGCTGGCCGCGATCAATTTCACTATTTACGAGCGCGAAAAGCTGCTCGCGCAGGCCAGCATTGTGCTGCTCGAACTGGCTCCAATCGATCCGCGTTCACTGATGCAAGGTGACTATATGGCGCTGCGCTTCAAAGTCACAACCGACGCTTTTTCGCGCACTAAAGCGCCGACACAGAATGACGGACATATTGTAGTAGCGCTTGATGCGCGCGGCGTGGCGACATTTAAGCGCTTCGCCGACTCGACGCCGCTTGCCGCAGGTGAAGCGCTGCTGCGCTACCGCGTACGCGATAAGCAGCCGAAGTTCGCCACCAATGCGTTCTTCTTTCAGGAGGGGCATGCGCGTTACTACGAGAAGGCGCGCTACGGTGAGTTTCGTACTTCCGCAAACGGCGAGGCAATTCTCACCGCACTGCGCGGCGCAAATCTCGAACCGCTTGGGCCGCCTGTAGTTAAGCGGTGAAGCCCGATGTTCTGTGCCTGCGTCTAGCTTTTTAGGATCGAACTTCAAATCCAGCCGATTCATTCACTCAGCGCAAGGGAGAACGCGATGCAGCTTGAAGACTTGTTGATGTATCAAACCGACCTGATGGTACTGCCGTTTGGCAACCCGTTATTCACCGTAGGCGAGCAAGGCGATGCAATGTATGTCCTGTTGTCGGGCAGGGCCGATGTTGTGGTGCGCGACAAAGTGGTGGAGACGGCCGAAGTTGGCGCCATCCTGGGTGAGTTGGCGCTTATCGACAATTCGCCGCGCTCCGCAACCGTCATCGCCATGACCGACTGCAATTTGATCGCGATCAACGCCGAGCGCTTCAATACCCTAGTGCGCGAGGTGCCAGATTTCGCTTTGTATGTGATGCGCGGCATGGCGGAGCGTCTGCGTAGAACCGGCAAGCTGTTGTGAATAGTCTCTTATCGGTTAAGTCTTCGCATTTTGTGAGAAGAATTTTCGCGCCAAGACGCAAAGAAAATCAACCCCGTTTTTTGTTTTTCT
>JAYWAM010000012.1:0-20268 GCA_043782425.1 Betaproteobacteria bacterium | reverse complement strand
CAAGCGCACCCTACCGCATCAGCTCGATAATTTCAAACTACCTGCCCTGCGGCCCAGTAGCGGCGCACTTCTTTGCGGCATGTACCTGAAAGCCAGTGTCCCGCTTGACTCTACAGGCATATGCCTTGCAAGATTATGGGCATTTACTTGGCGAGCCAGTTGAACGCAGACGCTGGTAGAATTCACCTCTTTCTTTATTCAGCATCCTATGACCAACGCAATTAATTCGCCGCTCGCAACTTCGCCCCTGGTGGAACTCGCCAGTACTGAAAAATACACCATCGAGCGTGTTACCTGGATGCAGCATTGGTCGCCGACGCTGTTTTCCTTCCGTCTGTCGCGCGGGACGGATTACCAGTTTATCCCCGGCCAATTCGCGCGTCTTGGACTGCGCAAGCCCGATGGCGAATTTGTGTGGCGTGCCTACTCGCTATGCTCAGCGCCAGCGCATGACTACCTGGAGTTTTTTTCCGTGATGGTGCCCGAAGGTGAATTTACCGGCAAGGTGGCGGCTTACGCTCCGGGTGATGTGTTGCTGGTGGAAAGGAAAGCTCAGGGTTTCCTGACCGCTGATCGCTTTTATCGCGGCGAAGGAAGAAAAGATTTGTGGATGCTGGCGACCGGCACCGGGCTCGGGCCGTACCTTTCCGTGTTGCAGGACGTCGAAACCTGGCGGCGTTTCGAGAATCTGATTGTGGTGCATAGCGCGCGCCACGCCAATGAACTCGCCTATGCGCAGCAGTTACAGGACATGCAGAAGCAAGCCCCCTTTGCCGATGCCGTCGCAAAGTTGCGCTATGTGTCGACTGTGACGCGCGAGTCGGCTGCGGGGGCGTTGCAAGGGCGCATAGGCGCGTTGATTGAAGACGGGCAATTGGAGCAAGCAGCAGGTGTAGCCTTGAGTCTGGATTTTTCGCGCTTTATGTTGTGCGGAAATCCGCAGATGGTGGATGAGACGCGCGCGTTGCTCAAGGGGCGCGGCTTTCGTAATGACCGCAAGCTCGAAGGCGGGCATATCGCAGTTGAAAATTACTGGTAATACTTTTTTCTTGGAGATGCAATGAACTTCATTTTTCCTGCACGTCCTGCCCTTTATATTTTGGCTTTAGCGCTTCTAGGCGCTTGCGCCACCACACCAGATGGCGACAAGGAAACCAAGCCTGTCACGCCGAGCGCACAGACTGCAGCGGCGGCCAAGGCCTGGCCTGGCCCGCCCGTCGCGGCGCAGCGTCCGGTCACTGACGACTATCACGGCACGTCGGTAATTGATGCATACCGCTACTTCGAGGATCTGAAAAATCCCGAAGTGGCGGCGTTTATGAAGGCGCAGTCAGATTACACTCAGAGTGTGCTTGAGCGCATCCCAGGACGTAGCGCTTTACTGAAGCGCATCACTGCGCTTTCCGAGGCGGAGGTAAGCATTTCCAGCGTGCAGATAGCCGCCGAAAAGATTTTCTACCTGAAGCTGGGTAAGAAAGACGCCACACGCAAGCTTTACGTGCGTGAGGGCTTTTCCGGCGCCGAGCGTTTGCTCATCGATCCGCTCAAAGTCGCCGCCAATGGAGAAAAATTTTCCATTGATTATTTTCGCGCGTCGCCCAACGGCATGCACGTCGCCTATGGTATTTCGGCGGGAGGTAACGAAGAAAGCGTGCTGCGCGTGCTGGAAACCGTTAAAGGCAAGGACCTTGGCGTGGCCATTGCGGGCGCGCGCTACGGCGATGCCCTGTCGTGGTTTCCCGACAGTAAAGCATTTTTCTACAACAAGCTGCCTCAGATTGAAGGTGGCGAGTTGGGTTATGTCAACAGTATCGCCTACCGCTATGTGTTGGGGAAGGACGCAAAGCATGACGAGCCGCTGTTTGGTCGCGGTATTGGCCATGTAAAAGACCTGGACGAAATTGATATTCCTTCCATCGTGGCGCCGCCGGGCAGCGGTATGGCGTTGGCCATTGTCAGGCATGGTGACTTGAAGGACTTGGCGCTGTATATCGCGCCAGTCACAGCGTTAAATGGCGCTGCTACACCGTGGAAACAAATCATCGACCGAAGCCACCAAGTGACTGACTTTGAGGTGCACGGCAACGAGTTGTATTTGCTCACGCATAAAAACGCGCCGCGTTATAAGGTGCTAAGACTAAACTTGGCGCGTGCCGATATGGCGCATGCCGTCACGGTCGTTCCACAGGGAGACAACGTGGTAACGCAAATCGCCATCGCCGCTGACGCGCTATACATTAAGCAGCTCAATGGCGGTCTCGATGTGTTGCAGCGTCTCAATTTCAGCAATAGCGTGTTTTCCGGCGGCAAGCTCGAATATCTGCGTCTGCCGTTTGATGCAGCGGTGCGCGCTCTGATTACCGACCCCAAAAAACCCGGCGCCTTGTTGCGCCTGGAGTCGTGGACTGATGCGCCCAAATACGCTGCATTGGAAGAGCGTTCGGGCAATATCAAGGACACGGGATTGCTTCCCAAAGCGGCAGTGGATTTTTCCGAAATCGATGAACTGCGCTTGTTCGCCACGGCGAAGGATGGCGTCAAAATTCCGGTTTCAATGATTTACAGAAAAGGCACATTGTTATCGGGCGCTAACCCCACCTTGCTCAGCGGCTATGGCGCTTATGGCATTACCTTGAGCCCCAGTTTTCAGGCCACACGCATGGCGTGGTTGGAGCACGGCGGCATATTCGCCATCTGCCACGCGCGCGGCGGCGGCGAATACGGCGAAGACTGGCACAACGCCGGACGCATGGCGAACAAGACCAATACCATCAACGACTTTATTGCCTGTGGCGAATTTCTCATCGAGAAAGGCTTTACCAGTCCCAAGCGCCTCGCGGCGACGGGCGGTAGCGCTGGCGGCATTACCGTGGGCAATGCATTGACGCGCCGCCCCGATTTATTCGCCGCTGTGGCGCCGCGCGTGGGCGTGCTCGATATGTTGCGCATGGAACACACTGCCAACGGCAAACCCAATATTGTCGAGTTCGGCTCCACACGCACGCGCGAGGGTTTTAAGTGGCTTTATGACACCTCTGCCTATCACCAGATAAAAGACCATACCGCCTACCCTGGCGTGATGATTACCACCGGCGCCAACGATGCACGCGTGGAACCGTGGAATTCGCTCAAATTCGCTGCGCGTCTGCAACGCGCCACGGCAAGCGCATCGGATAAGAAGCCGGTGTTACTGCGCGTTGATTACGGCAGCGGGCACAGTTCGGGTAATGATCGCCATTCCGCCAACGAAGAGCTGGCGGACATTTATGCGTTCCTGCTGTGGCAGTTTGGCGTGCCGGGATTTTTGCCGCTGGGGCAGTAGGGTTGTAGCAGGGAATTCGTGCGGCATGCCCGCCTGCGAAACGGTTGCCTGATGCAGCGGGCAACGCGTCCTGCAAGGGGATCAAAGCCGAAGCCCGGATCCACCGCAACGCTTCAATTTCATGCGAATTGTGATGGGTGAATACGCTGTGCTTTATCCACCCCTGCAAACATGCTGCTATTGCGTATAGCCCGGCAGCTCAAGCACCGAGCCGGAGTGTCAGGCGCTGCAACCTAACGTTCCTGCGTTTGCAGAAAGCGGCGCAGCAGCGACGCAGAAATTTTGCCCAGTTTGGCTGAGCGCCTGGTCACATCACCACGCAGCCCCAGGAAATTTCCGCTGGCGCCTTTCTTATTACTAGCCAGCCTTGCTTCGATGATTATTGCGTTGTCGGTAGCGTTATTATCTAGCAGGCAGGTTTTTCTTCAGAAAACTATCCATCTTGTTGTAAAAGGCGAATACGTTTTTGTCTTCGCGGTAGCCGTGGGCTTCTTCGGCGACATACATGTAATCGACCTCTTTGCCGGCTTTTTCGAAAGCGCGCTTGATCACATTGCCGTTTTCAATGTTGACGTTGTAATCCTCGCCGCCGTAGGCGTGCATGACCGGCACCTTGATCTTGTCGACATGGCGCGCTGGTGAAGTGCGCTCAAACATTTCTTTGTCAGTGGAAGGATCGCCGACTATACGGTGGAAAAGTCTCTGGAAATCCCCCCTTTGTATTGCATACTGCGTGTCGTGGTGGATGAACATGTCGGTCACGCCGACATAGTTGATTCCCAGTTTGTACATATCGGGATTTTTTACCAGTTGCATCAATGTAGAGTAGCCGCCAAAGCTGGCGCCATAGATGCCGATCTTGTCTTTGTCGGCGTAGCCTTCCTTGATGGCCCAGAGCACACCGTCGGTGATGTCATCCTGAACTTTGTCGCCCCACTGTTTGTACCCTGACTGGTAAAGGTTTTTACCATATCCCGTTGATGAGCGGAAATTGACTTGCAAAACGGCGTAGCCGCGATTGGCGAGAAACTGCACTTCAGGGTTATAACCCCAGGCATCGCGCGCCCAAGGCCCCCCGTGGGGATGGACAATCATAGCGACAGGCTTTCCCTTTTGGTAGGACTTGGGCAAGGTGAGATAGCCGTGTATCTCCATGCCGTCGCGCGCTGTATATTTGATCGGCTTCATCTCCACCATTTCAACTGGCTTGATCCAGGATAAAGATGACAGCAACTCCGTCAGGGAAGCCTTGCTGCGGTCGAAAAGAAACCAGGTTCCGGGATTGCGATCCGAGAAAGCGCTTACCAGCATAGTCTCGCGCAGGATGCCAATGTTGTTAATTGTTGCGGGCAGCGCCTTGTCGATTTCGCGTTGCCAGCCTTGGTAGCGCGGGTCGAACCATACGGTTTTGAGTTTATCGGCAACATAGGTCAAGCCGACCAGAGTTTGGTCTTCTTCCGAAGCATAACGTAGAAAATCGAATGAACCGAGATGCTGCCACAGATTGGGCGGGGTGATGTCATAGCGCTCATCGGCGTAGATCAAGTCCTTCAGCTTCTTTGCCGCTATGTCGTAGGTGAATAGCGCCTTGGTATCGCGCCCTACATCAGAGGTGACATAGAGCTTGTCGTCCTTGTCAAAGCCCACCGGCTCAATTTCCTCTTCATCCGGCCCCCATTCGTACATGAGTTGCCACGGGGATTTTTCATCAGCGCGGTAATAAAAACCAGTCTTGAATCTGTCATGCATTCGCACCACGGCAGCGCGCGGCACTTGATTTTTATCCAGAATCCAGCGCGTCACATTGCCTGGGGTTTCAAACGTAACCAGGGTTTTGCGGCCAGTCCGGGTATTTACTTTGTAAAGATCGGTGCTCTTGGAACTACGCTCATTGCTGGAAACAAAAATCTCGCTCTGAGAGCCGCGCACGCGGGTTAAAGGATGGTAAATACGAATTATCCAAGCGCCTTGACTGGATTGCACGCTATAGGGTTTGGCGAGCTCGCGCGGCTCTGAGCCATCGGCATTGATGGCATAGACGCCGCCATCACCGCGAAATTCGAAACCCTGCTCGTCACCGGTTCTGAACACTAGGCGATTGTCGCTTACCCAAAAGAAAGTGTTGACATCGCTTGATTTAAAGTCGGTCACGCGGAAAGCCTTATTCTTTTGCAAATCAACAACACTCAGATTCATGCGCCCACCCAATGGCGACAGCGCGGCAAGCAACTTACCATTGGGGGAAAGTTGCAATGAGCGGAATTCGGGCTTCTTGAACAACGTTTCCACTGCGATCTCAGCCTGTGCATAAAGTGTGTGCGATAGCAGGAGACCCAGCGCGGCCACAATGCAGGATGCAAGTCGAAGCTGCATGAGAAAATCCTTTCGAGGAAGTTGCCGCCATGCTAAGTGCAGCAAGGAGAAATTGCAATCTCTCAAAGCAGGGTGCGGGTTATTGCGGGGCGTTTGCAACAGGCAGACCACAATTCAGGGCGTCTCGGACGGCGGGTTGGTACTGGCGCGGGTAGCGCAATCGCCAAGCCCTAGGGAACCTGTTTGTGTCTGCGCACACGCCGCAGGAGACGCAGCAAGCGGCCCTTACCTTGCATCATGAGCTTAAGCGCTGTCATTGCACGCTTCACCCGCTGGTAGGCGGGCCAGTTATCCAGATAGGTGTGGATACGATTGCGGTAAAACATAAGCCATGCGTATAGCCGGGAAAACCAGAGAATATGCAGCAGCGCAGAGCGGGTGAGATTGAAGATTCGCGAAAACAAGGCGATACCGGCAATTTTAGCCAGCAAAAAAGTAATGCCGCCAAGAAACCAGTGACCATTTGCAATGACGTGCAGACCAATAAATTTTGCGGGAATCAAGATGCAGCTTGGCAGCAGGAAAGCGAATAGCGCCCAGCGCGGTGGAAGTGTGGCAATGTGTTTCTCTACCGCATGGATGGCGCGCAAGGCGCCCAGTCGCGCCATGAATCTGGCTGTGCTGTCCCAGATAAATTCTTCGATCAGAAACACCAGGGCAGCCAGCCAGATAAGCGGGGTGAGTAACAGTCGTCTTATTTTTTTCATCAAGTTCGCTTAGCCGCCTAGGGGCTTGTATGCGCATACCGCTGTAGCGACGCTGATCCACAATCAGGCATCTGGAGGCATGATGGTGAAATTGTTATCAATGTTCTGCGGCGCGCGTTTCTCGCCGATACGGCTTTCGTCTCCACACATCAGTTTTTCGATGTTGGACTGGTGCCGCCAGATCAATAGCAGCGACATAAGCGCCACCGCTGCGGTAGCCGCGTTCCAATTGAGCCAGTAGTAAGCAGCAAAGGGCGCAAATGCCGCCGCTACCAGCGCGCCCAGGGAAGAATAGCGGCTTAACAGGACGACAACCAGCCAGACGGCAGTTGTCGCCAAGCCCAACCAGAGGTGCAGCCCGAGCAACGCGCCGAGGGCGGTCGCCACGCCCTTTCCGCCCTTGAAGTTCAGCCACAACGGGAATATGTGACCGAAAAAAACAAACAATATAACGGGCGCGATTACAACCGGGTCAAGCTCGAAGCGTGCCGCGAATGCGCGGAATAGCATGACGGCGGCCCAGCCTTTGGCGGCATCGCCCAGCAATGTCAACAGCGCAGCGAGCTTGTTGCCGCTACGCAGCACATTGGTTGCGCCCGGATTGTTCGAGCCGTAGGTGCGTGGATCGGGCAGCCGCATGATCCAGCTCACCACCACAGCGAATGGAATCGAGCCAATTAAATAAGCGAGAGTAATGGCAATAACAGTATGCTTCATGCCAATACTCTACAATATTGCTGCATCAAAAACTTCTCCCGCATTTTTCTCCCACATATAAGCATTTTCCCATGAACCAGATTTTTATTCACGAGTTTCGCGTTGACGCCTGGGTTGGCATTTACGAGTGGGAGATGCAGCGCCCACAGACGCTGGAACTCAATATCGACATCGGATTGCCGGACGAAGCGGCAGGCAAGAGCGATGATATCAAAGACACCATACACTACGGCGAAGTCGTGCAACGTATTCAAAAAGAGCTGGCCGGGCGGCGCTTCAAACTGCTGGAAGCGCTGGCGCAAGACATCGCCAATATTCTGCTCAATGATTTCGGCGCTGCGTGGGCGCGCATTTCAGTGGCCAAGCTCGGGCACATTCGCGGCGTCAAAAAAGTCGGCGTAGTCATCACGCGTGGCGAAGTGAAGAAAACGTAACTACTCAGCATTCAAGAAACAGAAAAAATAGAACGCTGATGACGCGCTTCGTAAAACATTAGCTTTCCGCTCCAATATTCGCATAGTCAAGGAAGGTCTCGGGGCTGACGCGGATGGCCGCTCCCGTCGGGCAGGCGCGCACGCATGCGGGGCCGGCTTTGATGTCCTTGCACATATCGCACTTCACCGCTTTTTTGGCCATGTCCTTGCTGTAAACATGCGGCTCCATGCCCGGTTCCGGGCCTATGCCGAAGAACAGCCATTGCAACAGCCCGGGCTTCTTGCGCTTGGGGTTGACGGGTGAAAGCTGGATTACGCCATAAGGGCAATTTCTTTCGCAGTTGCCGCAGCCGATACAAGAGTCGCTGATGAATACTTCGCCGTTGGGCGAGCGGTGGATGGCGTCGGGCGGGCAGTCTTTCATGCAATGCGGGTGCTCGCAATGACGGCATGAAGTCGGAACATGAATCTGCGCGTAAGTCGGTCCGGCCTCGCGGTTAAGGCGCGAGGCGCCGCCGTGCGTATCGGAGCAGGCCTTCTCGCAGTTGTTGCAGCGCACGCAAAGCGATTCGTCGATCAACAGCACGTCAGTCGCCTCGCCCACGCCTTGTTGCATGAGGAAGGAGATAAGGTTGCCCGATTCGGTATTCAATTCCATAGCCTGGTTGGCGCGCAGGCGGTCCAGATATTGCATATCAACCCGGCCGCGAATGCTGCTATTGCGCGCGATCACCTCTGTGACGCGCCTGGATTCAAGCAGAATCGCCTCGGTGGCGACGGCGGCGCGCACCGTGGCGGAACGCGGCGCCTCTGAGATCAGCGCCATTTCGCCGACGTAGTTGCCGGCCGGAACGTAGGAAAGCACGACATCTTTTCCGCCCAGCAGGCGCGATACCGTCACCGAACCGCGGCGGATCAAATACAGCCCGTCAGCTTTGTCGCCTTGCGTGAACAGCACTTGTCCAGCGGTGAACTTTTTGATCACCGCGCCTTGCACCAGATACTCGATTTCGTCTTCGGGCAGCGAGCTGGCAAGATAGTTACGCACCGCGCGCTTGAGCGACACCTCATCGAGCGTGCGCCGCACCGATTCCACCGAAGCGAGCAGTTTCAGCATAGAGCGGCGTGGTGTTTCGATCAGCACGCAATCTCTTCCCGCCGCGACCGTTGCCGTGCGGCGGCGTCCCGAGATCAAGCCCATCTCGCCGAAAAAAGCGCCGGTCGGCAGCGGAAAGCCAACTTCTTTGCCGTCCTTGCCTTCGGCATAGACCACCACTTCGCCTTCGAGAATCGAGAAGAAAGAATTGGTGTAGTCATTGCGTTTGAAAATAATCTCGTTAAACTGCGGCGTGTGTATGGTGCTGTCGAGCAGGAATTCGCGCAGTTGCAGTGTGGTCAGACCGGACAGGACGGGAACATTTTTCTGGATGATGGCGATCGCGTCATTAACGGCGCGCGCACGCTTGTAGTTGACGAATTTCGCCTTGAGCAGCGGCTCATCGGCAGGCTCGACATCGCGTCCCAGAATGTACTCGACCACTTCAAAGCCCTGATTCATCGCCTGCTTGATGAGCGGGTAACCGCCCAGCGCACCGACAATATAAAGGCCGGGCACATTCGATTCATAATGCCCCGACAGCTCAGGCACCGAACCCGGATCGTTATTGGGGAACTTGACGCCGAAGCTTTCCACCAGTTTGCGCGGCGGGCTGGCGCCGAGGCGGGCGATTACACGATGGCAGGGAATGCTTTCCGTGCCTTGCGGTGTCTTGGCGACAAACTTGATTGGAAAATTTCCGCCCGGCAGCGCATCGACGCGATCCACACTAGCGCCGACACGTGCTTCCATCCCGGCTTTGATGGCCGCCATCAGCAAATTAAAGTTACCTTCCTTGCAGCGGTTAAATTCAGTATCGCGGTTGATGATGACAACGCGATTTTGCTTGGCCAGCGCCAGCGCGTTTTCAATGCCGGCGTCACCGCCGCCCACCACCACAATGGTTTCGTCTTCGTATTCATCGGGATCATCAAGCTGGTATTGCACCGTCGGCAAATCTTCGCCCGGCGTGCCGAGTTTGCGAATATTGCCCTGTAGGCCGATGGCGAGAATGACGAACTCGGACATCAAGGTTTCACCCGACGCCAGCGTGATCTGGAACGCGCCGCGTTCGCCTTTGATGGCGGTCACATTGGCGCCAAAGCGGATATTGACCTGGTGTTTCTTCAGTTCTTCGTTCCAGGTACTGATGATTTTTTCGCGCGTGCCCTGGGCGAAACTCATCGGGCTGCGCAACGGCAAAATGCCCGGCTCTGCCATGACATGCTTGCCCTTTTGATACTTGTAAATAGTGTTGGCCGGCTGTTTCTCAGCCTCAAGCAGGACATGCGAAATGCCCAGCTCGGCTGCGTGCGCCGCCGCAGAAAGACCGCTAGGGCCAGAGCCGACTACAACAATCTTGAACTGTTCACTCATGGTGCTCCCTCAGTTATACGGCGCAATGCGCTGAGCGTATTGTGTGATTTGTATTGTCGCTGAAATTGTGCCAGACGGCATGCAAATATACTACCCTTTGCCGGGTCAGGCAGGGAAAGCGATTACCACCAAGCACACAAAGAACACGAAGTAATCCTTTGTGCTCTTTGTGTGCTTGGTGGTTAAAAATTTGTTCACTCGCTTACGTACCCTCACAGCACCGCTCTTCCGCAACTCCAGCACAACTCGAAGGCAATGGGATTTTCCTCGCCGCACTGGCTGCAAGGCCTGACTATATTGGAAGCACCGCTGCGCTGAAAATTTTCAATAAGCGCGCGCGCCGCCGTTTCGTCCCTGTCGTTTTCCAGCCATACCTGCGGCAGCGCCGCATCCATCGGCAGCTCTCCCATCGCGCCTGCCGCATTGACGTTCAACACCTGCACCGCGATACCCGAATGCGTGAGCAGATTGGCGACGATGTGGGCATCGGGAAGATGCAACGCTGTGTAAATTCTTTTCATGGAGCATCGGGCAATCAAAAAAGGCCGCGCGCGGCGGCCTCTTTCTATGCCCGGTGTGGTTAGAAGCGGTAAGTCGCGCTTGCCGTCAGCGCATCCTGTTTCACATCGCCACGGCTGAAGACGCTGCTATAAATCAGGCTGACGCCAAAGCGCTCACTCAGGTTGGCGCGTACCCCGATGGTGGCGGTGCCCCAGGACGAGTCGCCGCGGTAGCCGGGGATGCCGTAGGTATTGCCGGCGGTGACGCTGACGGGGTTGGCGAGAATCTCGCGCTCGTCGTTTTTTTGTTCCTTATCCAGCGAAATGCGTGCGAATGGCGTGAAGCGGCCCATATCCGCAGAGGCGCGTATACCGGCGCTGAGGATGCGTGAGATGCGTTTCTGGCTGCTGATTTTCAGATCGGCGGAACCGGAACCGCTTTCCGTGAAAGCGTTGACATCGACGTTTTGCGAAGTGAACGACACGAACGGACCGACCGAAACCTTGCTGATGCCAAAGTCGTAGCCCACAGTCAAATTGCCCGAGGTGTTCGAGCCGCTTGTAGAGCTGCTCGCGGTGCGCGTCACTATTCCTATCGGGATATTGCGACGGATATTGTCGTAGCTCACGTCGGCGACACTCACGCTGCCGTTGGCGTAGAAGCCATCCATTTTTATCGCGCCGAAAAACGATAGTACGCTTTCGTCGGTTTCAAATCCGCCCTTGCCGTTGGCGAACGTCGCGTCGGAAGTGGATTTGCCCACGCCTACCCCGAGGGTGAAGGTATCGGAGGCACGCATAGTGAGTCCCACGGTGACGCTGCGGTTCTTGGTATCGGTGTTGAGGTTGGTGTCGCCGGCATTGATGTCGAACTTGGCGCCATCGGCCGCCGCGAACGCGGTCAGCTTGCCAGTGGGCATATACATTGCGCTTTGCAGTCCGGCATCTAGCGTGCGGATATGGCCTTCGCGCGTGCGCAGCGGTGCTTCGGCGAGCAGCGACATCTGTTGCGGACCGTCGATCAGGGATTCTACAAAGTCGGCAATAATGCGATGCACCGCCGTGGTGGGGTGCACGCCGTCGGCAAACGCATAAGTGCTTGCCGCATTGGCCGCAGCCAGGCTGGTCGGCCCGCAAGTGAGCGACGAGGAGCCTACAGGCAGACACGCCGGCGCGGTGGAGTTGGTAATGCCGTAAGCCGCATAATTGGCGCGTATTTCAGAAAAAAGCGTGAATGTATCGACTGGGATGACGCGCAGACCGGAGGATTGTAGTCCGGTGAAGAGGGTGGTGTTATAACCTGCGGAAAGTGCGGTCGCTCCTCCGGCTGCGGTTGCGCCCAGCGCCGTAAACGTCAGTGAGGTGCCAATGTCGGGCAAACCGAACACCAGGATATATCTTGCCCCGGCGCTGCTGAGACGCCCTATCTGCTGGATTTCGGCGGTGGTTGCGGCAAGCGTGTTGGTTTGCAACTGTGCCTGAGTGATAGTACCAGCTCCGTAAGCGAAGAACTGTACAAAAAAATCGTTGGCGCCCGCCCATACGCCATACAGCGCATTACGGTCAGCCATGCCGCCGCTTGCAGCGAAGTACTCGTTAATTTGCGTCGAAACGGAACGATTCACATCACCGCCCGGCGCCGTCAAGTCGGCTGTTGATGGCAAGGTGACGCGCGCGCCACCCTGGGCGAAGATGTTGCCACCCGACACGTTGCTCGGTGTTCCGGGCGCGCCGTAATGCTGCGACACCAGTTCCGACCATACCGGGCCGGGGCCGGTGGTAAAACGCCCAACAATGGGAACGGCAGCGGCGGGCACGCCTAGCGCGGGGAGAATCGGGCGGAAATAACCCGCATCGGAGAGACTATCGCCAAACAGATATACGCCGCTGAAGGTAACGGCGTGGCTGCTGGCGGAGGCGGCGGCAAGTGCGGAAAATAGCAGAGCGGGGATAAGACGTTTCTTAAACATGGCGGCTCCTGGCGAAAGATTGTTTGGAATAGTTATTAGACTTCGCCTAGAGGCGGCGAAGTTGAGGGCAAATCATGGCATAACCTTGAAGAAAGCTCAATTGTTCGAATTGCCTCATCGAAAATGCCAAGCAAAATAGATTCGTTGCCTCTCTTTGGTTTCGGAAACTATTCTCGCTGGGGCAAATTCACCCTGGCATAAGGCTTGGCCCAGCCGAGGCTTGAAGCGGACGTTTCTAAGGGGCCATACTCGCAGCCGACCCAGCCGCCATACTGCAATCTGTCGATCTCACGAAGAATAAAATCGTAGTTCAATTCGCCTGTGCCAGGCTCGTGTCGGCCTGGCACATCGGCGATCTGAATATGTCCAATCTGCGGCAGGTAACGCCTTAACTTTTCCGTCACATTACCCTCTGTCATTTGGACATGGTAGAGGTCCATCATGATCAACAGATTCGATTCGCCAATGCTGGCGACGATGTCGTGTGCTTGCGCCATAGTTTGTAGGTAGTACCCCGGTCGATCAAATGGATTGAGGGGCTCGATGAGTACTGCGAGTCTGGCCGCTTTCGCCAGTCGGCAGGCATAAGCAATGTTGCGCACATAGGTCGAGGAAAAATCCTCGTCGTCGAGGCCACCACGTCCATTAGCGCTACAGTTCCCGGCGGACGGCACGATTCCCGCCATGACGTGGATTGCCTCGCAGTGCAGCGCGACCGCGTAATTGATAGCAAGCCGGACCCCGGCTTCAAATTCTTGTTTACGTGATGGGAAGATGCCTACGCCCCATTCCCCGAGCGCCATGTCGCCGGGTGGCGTGTTGATGGCTAGGCATTTGAGGCTGTACCTGTCTAGCCGGCTCGCAATGTCCTCAACCGGCCAGTCGTACGGAAACCAAAACTCCGTGGCCTTGAATCCCGCGCGCGACGCGGCCTCGAAGCGGTCAAGAAACGCGTGTTCTGTGAACAGAATTGACAGATTGGCGGAGAACTTAGGCATGGCGATCAAGGGGCAAGGTGTTATGCCCTTGCTGGACGAGCTCGTTCAGATATTCGTCGAGAATCTCATCGAACGATGCGTTCGCCGACAAGCCGAGCGCCGAGGCTCGATCAGTGACGAACGTGGCAGGCCAGCTTGTCACGATGGCCGCAACCCCGTGGTCAGGCTTCCATTCAATACGCGCGGCTATCTCGCGTCCAGCTTTCGATCCAAGCGTCTTGACCATGTCGCTTACCGAGACGCGGAGTGCAGGCAGGTTAAGTGCGAGTGATCCTCCCCACGTCTTGTTGCTGGCGGTGGCGGCACAAACCAAACCCTCTAACGTCTTTCGCGGTGACGCCAAGGCCACTTCGGTCTCAGGCGCGACGGGGCAAATGGCCGGTCTCCCGGCCAAAGGCTCGCGAATGATCGCGCTCAAAAATTGAGACGCCGCCGCATTGGGCAAACCTGGACGCACGCACACTGTCATCAGACGGACGCTGCGTCCATCGACAAAGCCTTTGCGTGTGTAGTCGGCAACCAGTTGCTCGCAAACATACTTCTGAAACCCATAGCTACTCTGTGGTGCGGGCAGCGTATCGTCGGCGACCTTGACCAGTTTCTTTTTGGTCGGGGACGATCCGAAGACGGCCACTGAACTCGCGAAGATAAAGCGTGGCCTGGTTTCCAGCTGTCGGCAGATTTCGAGCAGGGCCCGTGTGACGTCGACATTCGCATGCCATCCGAGGTCGAAATCGGCCTCGCACTCGCCACTGACGGCCGCCGCCAGATGGAAAACAAAATCTGGCTGCCCTGGCAGTACTCTGTCTGGTCGTGGCGCTCGAACGAGATCTTCGTATAGATCGCTCAATACGATCTCGGACCGGGCGTCTGCGGTGACATCATCAGGAGGGCGAACGCGGTCGATCAGGGTCAATCTACCGATCTCGGCATTCCCACCATCAGGAAGCGGAAACGACGATCGCAGAAGAAGTTCCCTGGCCAGGCGGTTCCCAAGAAACCCGGCTGCACCGGTAATGGCGACATGCATATCGGTTCTCCAGTTAGTCTGCAGCTACGGAAATCTCCGCTTGCCAGGACAGATTGAATGCGGCGGCCAGATCGCGTATCTGCCCTTCATCCAAGGGTGCGATGCCCTTGTTCGCAAGCACGAGATGCAGCCGTGCGCTCTGCTCGAGTTCTTCAAGCGCATGTGCGGCCTCATCCAATGTCGAGTGCCAGACCACTGGCCCGAGACGTTCCAACAACACTCCTCTGGCGCTATGCACATGGGGGACAACCAGTTTGATCACTTGTGGACTTCCAGGACGGTGATAGCGGATCAGGGGGATCTGGCCAACTTTCATCACAAAATAAGGAGTGAGTGGCGCTACCACACAAAGCGGATGCCATACGCCGAGGAGAGAAAGGGCGACCAGACTGGTGCTGTGCGTGTGCACGATGGCGCGTAGGCGCGAGTCTTGACCATAAATGGCCCGGTGCAGCGCCAGTGACTTGGAAGGACGAACCCCTTCAGCTAAGTGCCCCGTCGTTGCCATCTTTGCGATTTCGGCGGGATCGAGTCTGCCGAGGCACGCATCGGTAGCGGTAATCAACCAGCCATCATCGATCCGCAAGCTGATATTTCCGGCCGTCCCATGCGTGTATCCGCGATTGAACAGGCTTTGGCCGATGGCGCAAATTTTTTCGCGTGCGCGCGACTCGTTCATGGCAGCTCTGCGAATGCCCGGGTGAAGATGTCCGGTGCGCCGAAGTTGCCCGACTTGAGTGCAAGGTGTATGCCTTCGGGTGCAAACGGTGAGTCGGCATGGCACCACGGCACGCCGGGATCGACCTGAGAACCAACACTCATGCTTTCCACCCCCAGGGCTTGGACACAGGCCCCGGCTGTTTCACCGCCTGCGACGAGCAATTGCCGCACGCCGCGCTGCACCAAACCAAGCGCGATATTGGCCAGTGTGCGTTCCACCATTTTGCCAGCATCATCGCCACCTAGTTGTTCTTGCGCAGCCTTGACGTCTGCGGGAACTGCTGCCGAGTACACCAGTACCGGCACGCTGCCAAGCTGCGCCTCGGCCAGCGCCAACGTCTCGCCGACGACGTCAATACCGGCCGCGATGCGCAGGGGATCAATTGCGAAGGCAGGCAGGCCGGCTTCGACGAAGCGCAACACCTGGCTGCGAGTTGCTGTGGAACAACTGCCCGATACCACTGCCTTATGCCCTGACGCGCGCGGCAAGTCGTCGGCATGCGGCGTCGTGGGCTGTATGCGACCCCGGATGAAACCACGAGCGACGCCCAGGGCCAGTCCGGCGCTGGCCACGACCAATGGCGCATTCGCTAGCGCCATACTGAGTTGCTGAAGATCATGGTCGTCGAGTGCGTCAATGATCGCCAGGCCAACCCCTTCACCGCGTAACGCCGCTATCCGCAGATGGATTGCTGTAGCGCCCGCACGGACAGTGGTGTGCTCGATCAAACCGACATGGCGGCTGCACTGAGCTTGCAGCACGCGGACGAGATTGGCGTCGGTCATCGGTGTCAGCGGATGATGCCGCATACCCGAATCGGAAAGCAGCAAATCGCCCACGAACAAGTGCCCCATGTAGAGCGTGCGCCGTGTCTCGGGAAAGGCGGGCGCCACACAGCAGAAGTCAGTGCCTAGCGCATCCATCAGCGCCTCGGTCACCGGACCGATGTTGCCGCTTGCGCTTGAGTCGAAGGTGGAACACACCTTAAAGTAGAACTGTTGCGCCCCGGCAGCGTGCAGCCACGTCAGCGCGCCGAGCGATTGTTCGATGGCGTCCGCAGGGCTGATGTTGCGTGATTTCAATGCGACCACCACGGCGTCGGCGTCTAGCGGCGCACTGCGCTGTGGCACACCGTTGGTCATTACCACACGCAGTCCTGAACGCACCAGGTTATTGGCGAGGTCGGTCGAACCGGTGAAGTCGTCTCCGATGCAGCCTAGCGCAATGCTCATGTCTTGTCTGCGCAGAATTCAAGAATCTCGCGCGCCACGGCGGACGCCGCCTCGCGCTGGGGAAAGTGACCGACGCCATCGAGCAATACACGTCGATAGGGGCCGCTAAAAAATCGCTCCTTGCCTGCCGAGCTGTCTGGGTGGTTGCAGGTGTCTGCGTTGCCGTGGAGTACAAGTGTGGGCACGGCGAGGACCGGTGCCGGATTCAGTAGTCGCTCGTCTTCTGCATAGCCGGGGTCGCCAGCGGCGAATCCCCAACGATGACGATAGGAATGCAGCACCACAGCGGCCCAGTCGGGATTATCGAAAGCGGCTGCGGCCTCATCAAAACTTTTATCGGCATACCAGCCCTCGGGCGACCAGGTATCCCACATGAGCCGGGTGAATGGCCGACGATCATTCTCTAGGGCGTCTGCACCGCGCGCTGTGGCCATGAACCAGTGATACCAATAATTGCGCGCTTGAAGATAGCTGATCGCCTGCTGCGGATCGTTGGTGCCATAGCCCACTGACAGCATGACCAGGTGAGAGGCGATGCCCGGCCGCAAGCCGCAGGCATTCGCCACGGCCCGCGCGCCCCAATCATGGCCCACCAGCACGGGTGAATTGATACGCAGTGCTTCGAGAAATTCAAGCAGGTCGCGTCCGAGCGCCGCAAGTTGTCCGCTGCGCATGGTTTCCTTATGGCGAAACCGCGTTGCGCCAAAGCCGCGCAACGCTGGAGTCAACACCTGGTAACCCGCATTCGCCAGCAGGTTAGCCACGTTGCGCCATGTCTCGGGGCTATCTGGCCATCCGTGCATCAGCACAGCGGTACGTCTGCCTGCGGGATTGAGGCGCGAGTAAGCGATGTCCAGTTTTGATGTTGAGGTAAAGCAATGATCGATCATGCAACTACACCTTCCGGTAATAGAAATTGGTTGCTGCCTGAAACGGCGTCCATGTTGAAGAGCCAGACGTTTTGCGAGGCCGCAAGCAGTTCGCGCGCTGGCGTGAGCAGGATCATGACTTGCGTCTCAGCGCCATGACGGCGCGAGAATTTAGCGCCTCAAACCCGCCTTTGCGGGTGTTCGCATCCCAGAAGGATGCATCAGCCGACAAAATCCGCTTGGCGGAATTGCACAGGTGCGCTGCGGCGCTGCGGCGCGCCGCAGCCGCGTCATGCGCCTCGATGGCATAAAGAATCGCGGCGTGCTCGCGCCGTACCTGTAGCGTCAATGTGCGGCGCTGCGCTTCGTTCGCGCGCGCGACCTGCGTGGCGCTGCGGATGTACTGACCCAGGAAGTCGATAACCTGGACATACAGCGGGTTGGCTGTCGCCACTGCTATGGCGCGATGGAAGGCGATATCAAGGTCCACGCCGTCGTCACCGGCATCAACGGCATCGTCGAGCGCGCGCAGTGCATGCGCAATGCGCTTGATTTCTGTGGCGCTGGCCCGCTCCGCCGCAATGGCCGCCGCTTCAGCCTCTACACTGCGCCGCAACTCGATAACCTGTAGCACCGCCTGGAGCGATGTATCGGGGGCGGCTTCGAGCCGCAGCGGTCGCAGGCGCGCCTGCGGTTTGGCGAACATCCCGCTGCCCTGACGCGATTCGACCAAGCCCTCCGACTTCAGCCGCGCCACCGCTTCGCGTATCACCGAGCGGCTCACCCCATAGCTTTGCGCCAGCTTGAGCTCGGTGGGTAGTTTTGCTCCGGGCTTAAAAAACCCCGAGACAATACGCTCACGCAGCGCCAGACAAACCTGATGGGCGAGACCTGGAGGATGGATCAGGGCGGTAGACATGGTGAGTGCGTGGTCTGGTAAACTAGGATGTCAGGTTATCAGACAACTCTAAGTTTTGCAAGCTTGGTTTCTTCCGATCGAACGCAGACAACGAGCGCGTTGAGGCGCAGAGCTTCTGCAACGAGTTTTCTGACCTGATTGCTGAAGCGGACGCAAGTGATGGCGCTTACCCATCAATTTGGCTAAGCCGCAGAGTTCCAGCCGCTTACGCAGCGCGCCGACCTGGCTTCAGTTTCTACCAGGCCTCTCCGAACGGGCGCGCCTCGATTTCGAAAGACCACGCCGAGGGCTTCTGCTGGGTGAGGCCGTAGACGTTTTCGGCGACATCGCCCGGCTTGAGGAAAAAAGTGGCGGGCTTGTCAGGCATTCTTTTGCGCGTGGCGGGGATGTCAACGACGCCATCGAGGATGACGAGGGCGACGTGGATGCCCGAGGGCCAGAGATGGCGCGCCATGGATTCGGCCAGGCTTTTCTGCGCCGCCTTGGCAGGTGCGAACGCTGCGGTGCGCGCGCCGCCGCGACGCGAGGCGGTGGCGCCGATAAAGACGATACTGCCGCGTTGGTTCTTTTTCATGGCCGGGATCACCTGTTTGGATGCGAGCAGCGCGCCGAAAACATTGATGCGCCAACTGGCCTCGAAGTCCGCAGGCGTGATGTCCTCGACGTTGGCCCACACACCACCACCCGCGTTGTAGACGAGCACCTCGACTTCGCCGAGTTCGTTACGGATGGCCGCAAACGTGTGTTCGACTGATGTGGCGTCGGTGATGTCGCACGCATACGCACGCGCGCCCCCCAGGTTCGCTGCGAGCTCCACGATGAGCTCGGTACGGCGCGCGAGCAGCGCGACGCGATAACCCTCGGCAGCAAAACGGCGCGCAAGTGCGGCGCCATTTCCCGGCCCTACGCCGACCACCACACAGACAGATTTATTGGATTGAGTAGCCATGTTTTTTCTTCTTCAGCTAATGTGTAAAAGTGTCAGAGCAAGCACCATCTGACAAGCAAAACCGATAATAAATGCCACGGTGCGCAATAGTGGAACGGCGAAGGTGTAAAGGATAGCGTGGGCAAGGCGAACAAAAAAGTACACCATACACGCGCTAGCCGTTGTCGCTGTGCTTATGCCCGTTAGCTGGAGCGCCAACACCAGCGGCGCGAAAACCACCAGATTTTCCACCGCATTGGCATGCGCGCGCATGAGGCGTTCCGCCCAGGGGGCTTTCGGACGGGTATCGGGTTGGGGATTCCACAGAGCTGGGCCGATGCCGTGCTCCTTCATGCGATTTACGATATAGGGCACGAAGAGCAGTGCAGTCATGAGGGAGGTCAAAACCAGCCAGAACAGTTCGGGTTTTAATGCGGAGTTCATATAAGTTTCCCTTTCACCTTTCGAAGTGACCGCGGTTTGAATCGTCGAGCTAAAAACAACCAAATCCCGCGGCCACTTGGCGTGATATGCCAGATTATTTGCTGATCAAGAAATCGGCCTTTCCTGCCTGTGACTGGAAGAACACGCACTCGTTGGCTGATAAGCATTTTGTCACATGCCGCTGTTTTCCTTTTTGAAACCAGTATGAGCCTGGGGCCAACGGAATATCCGCTTCGCCTTCCAACCCGCTGGCGATGACGCCACTAATGACCGTGGCGTAATAATCCTCGGTATGAGTATGTGGCGGACTGGTGAATCCGGCCGGCAGTTTTACGAAAGAACCATGCGCACCGCTGTTTCTATCTCCATATGCCTGTGCGGATTTGAGTGGACCGAAGGCGGCTTGTTCATATTTCAATGCTGTCACGGGAATGCTGACCGACACATCCGCTGCGCTGCATAGATTGGCATACAAGGCTGAGGCAAGAACTACAGAGAAAGCAATTTTCATGTAATGAACTCCGAATGTTAGGTGCAATATCGCACCGATAGGATTCCTTTAAACCGACCTTCGAATCGACCGGTAAAAAATTACCGGTTCCGTGCGCCGCCTGCGGAAAATGCCACCAAG
>JAYWAM010000011.1:0-20312 GCA_043782425.1 Betaproteobacteria bacterium | reverse complement strand
CGAAAAAGCCCGCGACAATCTTCAGGAAGCCTTAGAGCTATTTTTTGAAGCCGCCTCTCCCGAGGAAATTCAGCAGCGCTTGCACGATGAAGTTTATGTGACCCGACTTGAGATTGCCGTTGGTTAAACTCCGAGTTCTTTCTGGCAGAGAGGTGTGCGTCATTCTCATGCGCCACGGGTTCGTGGAAGTACGTCAGCGAGGTAGCCATGTTGTCATGCAGAAACGGCTTGTAAATACAACAGTCACCGTACCAGTTCCGAGCCATACGGAATTGAGGATTGGCACACTTCAGTCCATCATTCGCCAGTCGGGTGTATCTCGCACCGAGTTCGAATCGTGATTAGTTGCGTATGTTTGACGCGTTTCATCAATTGAGGGGCAACCCATGTCAAGCACTAACGAATTGTCGGCAGAGGTCGAACAGAGCATAGGCGCATTTGTCGAGTCTGCAAAAGCGGCGTTCGAATCCGACCTGCTTGCAGTCGTTATCTATGGTTCAGCGGCTGAGGGGAAGCTGCGCGCGACCTCGGACGTCAACATGCTGCTGGTGCTAAAGCGATTCGATCAGACGCATGCCGATCGCCTGCGTGAACCCCTGCGCGTGGCGCACGCCGCCATACAACTGAACGCCATGTTTTTGCTGGAAGCGGAGTTACCGGTTGCAATGGAAGCGTTTGCCGTCAAGTTTGCGGATATCGTTGCACGACACCGCGTGTTGTTTGGCCGCGATCCGTTCGCGAACCTCGACCTGCCGCGTGATGCGCTGATCCGCCGCCTGAAGCAGGTGCTGCTCAATTTGCAGTTGCGGCTGCGTGAAAGGTATGTGCTGTTGAGTCTGCGCGAAGAACAGCTTGCACTGGTGATCGCTGACGCGGCCGGGCCGCTGCGCGCCAGTGCCGCGTCGCTGCTGCACCTTGAAGGGAAAGCCACGACGACGCCGAAAGATGCGTTGGAGAAAGTAGTGAGGGAAATGAACGATGCCAAACTGACGGAGGCCCTACAGGAAGTGTCGACCGCGCGCGAGGAACGACAGTTGATCCCCGGCAAAGCATCACCGACGCTGATGGCTCTGATCGAAATGACGCGACAGCTTCGCGAACGCGTTGGGCGCCTTCACTAGATAAAAGGGAGACGATCCATGAATCCCTTTCAACTCACCGGCTTCAGCTTCCTCGGCTTTTACCTTCTGCTTGGCATTGCCGTCAACTTGGGCTTGCGTGCGTGGATTCGTCATCGGGAAAGCGCCGATGCGCGGCCACAACAGAACCTGACCGACCCCTACTCGATCGCCTACCTGCGCGCCGGAAAGAACGAGGCGCTGCGCGTCGCCACTGTCGCGTTGCTGGATCGCGGACTGCTCCTCGCAGAAGGAGACACGTTGGAAACCAGGGACTGCGACGCCATTGGCATGGCGCAGCGACCCATTGAGAAAGCCATACTGAAACGCTATGCGACGCCCGGCTTGGCACACGAAATTTTCAGAGATTCAGCCGCAGAGAATGCCTGCATGAGTTATGAAAAAGTGTTGACGAATCAGCGCATGCTTGCTGATCGCCATGTCTACTCGAAGCGCTTCCTGCCTGTGGCGATCGCAATCAGCGTGCTGGTCGCGGTCACCTGGACCAAAATCAGTATCGCGTTTTCGCAGGGTCGGCATAACGTTGTGTTTCTGATTTTTCTTACCATCGCACTTGCCATCTTTTTGCTCTCGGTATGGAATAAGCGCCGCACCGGTCTGGGAGACGCGATGCTGACTGATCTGCGTACACTGTTCGCGCGCCTGAAAGGCCGCAGCATGTCTTTACGTGCGGGAGGCCAGACTAACGAAGCTGCACTGCTAGCGGCTGTGTTCGGCCTAGCTGCCCTGCCCGCCGCGAATTTTCCGTTCACGAAAAAACTCTACCGCTCCAAAACGAACTCTGGCAGCAGTTGCGGATCTGCGTCCTCGTGCAGCAGTGGTAGCAGTTGCGGCGGCGGCTGTGGCGGAGGAGGCTGCGGTGGCTGAGCTACGATTCGGCGCCGCGCATACTGATCGCGTCGGCATTGGCTGGCGCGGCGAACTTGCGGCCGGAATCTTCACCCATCTTGACTGCATTGATCTGATCGAAGTCATCGCCGACGATCATTTCCACGCCGCGGCTCGTGAGCTACGTGCGCTGCGCACGCTTGCGATGCAGGTTCCGATAACCTTGCATGGCGTTTCGATGGGTTTAGCGGGCTGCGAGCCAACCGAGGTGCGGCGTATGGACAACATGGCGCGCCTGGTCGATGCACTTCAGCCGGAAACGTGGTCGGAGCACCTCGCGTTCGTGCGCGGTGGCGGCATCGAGATCGGCCATCTGGCCGCCCCGCCACGCACCGAGTGCAATGTAGACGCTGCGATTGACAACATCGAGCGCGCCAGCCGGATTGTAGGTCGCGCGCCACTACTGGAAAACATCGCCACACTGATTGACCCGCCTGCCAGCACGCTCGACGAAGCCGCTTGGGTAGCGAACATTATCACCGGAGCAAATGCAGGACTGCTGCTGGATCTGCACAACCTCTATGCCAATGCGCTCAATTTCGGCGCAGACCCGGCGGAACTGCTGCTGCGCTTTCCACTGCACCGGGTGCGCGCAGTGCATCTGAGTGGAGGCAAATGGATCACGGAACCCGTGCTGAATGATGCAACAGATATGGACCCACGAATGCGCCTGCTGGACGATCACGTGCACGACGTTCCGGATGCCGTGTTTGATTTGCTAAAGCTGCTGGCCCAGCATGCGCCACAACAACTCGATGTGATTATTGAACGCGATGGCGAGTATCCGGACTTCGCTTGTCTGGTTACGCAACTGGATGCCGCACGTGATGCATTGCGGCGCGGTCGTCACGCCTCCGTCGCTATGCAGGTGGCGGCATGAGTACGACGGCGCTCGAAGCCTACCTCGCGCAACTCTACACCGACCCGGCCGCGCGACAAACATTCCTGACCGACCCGCTACGCGCCGCGCGCGAGGCCGGCCTCGACGAGGCGGACGCAAACTTGTTGTGCGACATCGACAAAGTGGGCCTGCATATGGCCGCTGCGAGTTACGCGCATAAACGTGAACAACATAGACGCCCGAAGAAGAGGCTGCACGAATTCCTGTTAGATTGGTGGCGTCGTTAACCACAAATAGATAGCGAACTCATGCAATCACAACAACGGCTTGATCGGCAGCATTTGCAGCAAGCGCACCTTGCTGCGTTTGATTAGCCCGACATACTGGTCCGGCTGCTCGCTTGCGGTGTTCCAACTGTTGGCCGCTTGCATGTCGGTTTCGATGGCCGCTTCAACTTCGCGCGCGAGCTTCTCGTTGCGGATGATTACACCGACTTCGGTATTCAGATTTTCCGAACGCGGGTCGAAATTGAAGGTGCCGATATAGACCACGCTCGAATCCACCACCATCGTCTTGGCATGCAAGGCGAACAGCGGCGGCTTACGCTGCGTTTGAAGCTGACTTCTTCCCCCGGCAAGAGAGCGCCGCCACTGGCCCTGTTGCAGCGCGGCGTCGGGTTTGTACTCGTAAATGTCAAGGCCCATTTGCAGCAGCGTCCCGCGCTGGTTGCGATAGCCGCTGAAGGCCGCAAGGTTATCGGTCGACGCCAGCGAGTTGGTGTTGATGCGCACGCGCACGCCGCGCGCCCTGGCCTTGCGAAACAGCGCCAGCGCCGCATCGGACATCACCAGATAGGGCGACTGGATGACGATGCTTGCGCGCGCGTCTTCAACCAGCGCAGCCAGCGCCGCCGTCGTCAGCCCGCCGCCGCCCAGTCGCAGCCGCTTGTCATTCTTTCCCGGCTGGTCTCTGATGAACTCAACCTTACCCCATATCACCTGTTCGGCAAGGCGTGCAAACGTGGCGGGCGTTGCCGAAATGGCGGCGCGCACCTCGGGTGCAAAGTTATCCGGCGCGCGAGCGTAGTCATGCAGCGCGCGATAGATTTTTTGTACGTCTTTATCTTCGACGCTGACCTTCTTTTCCAGCAAGCCGACACCATCGTAAAGCGACTCTACCTTTGCACACAACTCGCTCGCCCAGAATACCTCGAAACTCGCCTGCATCGCCTTCACCACTTCGCCCAGCAGCAGCACATCGCGATCACGGAAATTGTATTCGCGGTGGTAGTCGAAATACTCGGCGGCCATGTTGCGACCGCCGGTGATCGCCACGCTGCCATCGACGATGAAAGTTTTGTCATGCATGCGCTGGTTCGCCCCACGAAAATCGGTGGCGACATTGAGCGCGCGCTTTTCGGCGCGCACGCCAACGGAATGCTTGGGGTTGTATATGCGCACATCGATGTTGGGATGGCGCGCCATGGCGAGCAGAAAGCTATCTGGTGCGGCGATCATCAGATCGTCAACGATGACGCGCACCTTAACGCCGCGCTCGGCGGCGCGCAACAGCGCCTCGCTGGCAAGGATGCCGATATTGTCGGTGCTCCAGATAAAGTATTGCACCTCGATGGATTGCACGGCATGGTCGGCGAGCCAGGCGCGCGCCAGCAGCGCCTGCTCGCCGCTATCGAGTACGAATGCGCCGCTTTGTCCGGGATGCGCGGCGATCTGAGCAGCGACAATAGAAAGTGATGCGTCTGCGGCACGCACCACAGCGGCAGGCCACAGCGCGAGAATAAACAGGAGCAGCGTTAATATCCGACTCATGAGGGTTCCGTGAATTATTAAGAATTCCCTAATTTGTAACAGCCCACCCTCACCCCTGCCCTCTCCCGCCCAGGCGGGAGAGGGAGTTTTCTCCCTCTCCACCGGAACGGGGGGTTGCGCAGGGGTTTCGGTTGGCATGCCAACCGCCTGTGCAACGGCTGCCCAGTGCATTGGACAGCGCGCCCTGCAAGGGAGGGTCGGGGTGAGGGGGTGGTGGAGTCAAGAAACTGTCGTGAATTAGGAAACGCTCAATAATCCGCTACCCCGCCGCCTGCCTCACGCGCTGCGCTATCGATTCGGCCAGACGTTCGACTTGCGCGCGTTCCCTGCCCTCTACCATGACGCGGATCAGCGGCTCGGTGCCGCTCGCGCGTAGCAATACACGGCCTGAATCACCCAGCTCATTCTTGGCGGCGCGCAGCGCATCCTGGATGGGGATGTTTGCGGCAAGGTCGATGTGGTTCGAGGTGCGCACATTGACCAGCACCTGGGGGAACAGCGTCAACTCGCGCGTGTGCAGCGCAAGCGTGGCAACGCTGGAGTGGCGCAGCGCAGCCAGCACTTGTAAGGCCGAAACAATGCCATCGCCGGTGGTGTGCCTGTCCAGACAGATGATATGGCCGGAATTTTCCCCGCCCCACGACCAGCCTTTTTCCTTGAGCAGTTCCAGTACATAACGGTCGCCGATGCGGCTACGCATGAAGGCGACGCCGAGCGCGGCAAACGCTTGCTCGAGCGCAAGATTTGTCATCAATGTCCCCACCACCCCGCCCGGGCCGGGCACAGCGCGCACCCGGTCTTTGACGATGGCGTAGAGCAACTGGTCGCCGTCGAACAGCGTGCCGTCACCATCAGCCATGATGAGGCGGTCGCCGTCGCCGTCGAGGGCGATGCCGAAATCGACCTGGTGCTCAAGCACTGCCGCGCGCATCGCCTGCGGCTGTGTCGCGCCGCACTGATGATTGATATTGACGCCGTTGGGCTGATTGCCAATGGCGATGACTTCAGCGCCCAGTTCCTGAAACACGCGCGGCGCGACGTGATAACAGGCGCCGTGTGCGCAATCGACCACCAGCTTGATACCGCGCAGATCGAGCGCTTGCGGGAAAGTGGATTTACAAAATTCAATATAACGGCCTTCCGCATCATCGACGCGTTGCGCCTTACCAAGCTGCGCCGAAGAGCGCGTCTGCATCGGCCGCTCAAGCTCCTGTTCAATGGCTTGCTCAATGGCATCATCGAGCTTGGCGCCCGCAGCGGAAAAGAATTTGATGCCGTTGTCATCGAAAGGATTGTGCGAGGCCGAAATCATAATGCCCGCGGAAAGACGCAGCGCCTTGACCAGATAGGCCACACCCGGCGTCGGCATGGGGCCGACCAGCAACACATCAACGCCCGCAGCCGCCAGCCCGGCCTCAAGCGCGGATTCGAGCATGTAGCCGGAAATACGCGTGTCTTTGCCGATCAGCACACTGGGCTTTTCCGCTCCGTCGTGCTGCACCAGCACGCGCCCTGCCGCATATCCCAGCCGCAATATGAAATCCGGCGTGATGGGCAACTCTCCCACGCGACCGCGTATGCCATCGGTTCCGAAATAGGTTCTGGTCATACGGTAGTTTTTTTCATTGGCTGGACGGTGGTGGTTTTGCGTATCAAGTTCACAGTATTACTCCCTCTACCGCAGTGCGGGAGAGGGTTGGGGTGAGGGTGTCATCAAGTCGCGAGTTTGTCGCCCATATAGGAAATCTCAATATTAGGGGAACTGGCTACGCTAAATCACCCCTCACCCTAGCCCTCTCCCCAAAAACGGGGAGAGGGGATTTATTTTTGTGCTAATGTAACGCGTGAGTACAAGAAAAATCACTCGCCTACAGCTTGCCATACTTTAATCACATCGACGGTTTCCCTGACATCATGCACACGCAGGATTTTCGCACCTTTTTGCGCGGCGAGTAAGGCTGCCGCCAGGCTGGCGGCGAGGCGCTCTTCCACCGCCCTGCCGGTAATGGTTCCCAAGGTCGATTTGCGCGACATGCCCGCGAGAAGCACAAATCCTAGCGGCAGAAACACGTCGAGATCGCGCAGCAGTCTGAGATTGTGGGCAACGGTCTTGCCAAAGCCGAATCCGGGGTCGATGACAATACGCTCGGCGGCGACACCTGCGGCCAGCAGCGCGTCAGTACGCGCCATAAGAAACGCCTGTACTTCGGCCACCACGTCGGCATAGGCGGGATTTTGCTGCATGGATTCGGGGCTGCCCTGCTTGTGCATGAGACACACCGCCACCTTGCTTGCGCCAATGGCTTGCAGCGCGCCTGGGGCCTGTAGCGCGTTGATGTCATTGACCATCGAAGCACCGGCGCTAATGGCAATGCGCATCACTTCGGGTTTTTGTGTATCGATGGAAATGGGGACGCCGTCGCGCGCCAGCGCCTCGATGACCGGCAGCACGCGATCGAGCTCTTCGCTGAGTGAGACGGGTTTTGCGCCGGGGCGCGACGATTCGCCGCCTATGTCGATCAAATCGGCGCCGTCTTCGATCAGCTTGCGCGCTTGGGCAATAGCCGCGCGCGGCTCACAATGCTGTCCGCCATCGGCAAAAGAATCGGGCGTGACATTGACTATGCCCATGACCAGCGGGCGCTCAACTGCGAGGGCGTACTTTCCGCATAGCAGGCGAGTCATAGCGTGTTGCCCGGCGTAATTTTTCTCATGCTCAGCCGAGCACAGTATGGCATATGGAACCTCTGGACAAGTGTCTTCCCCGCGAAAGCGGGGATCCATTTTCGCGTGCAAAAAATGGATTCCCGCTTTCGCGGGAATGACAGATGAGGGCTAATTCAGAGGTTTGCAAACAGATTTACAACCCATGCCTATTTAAGCGCCCTCAGCAGGCCGCGTGGTGGCTTCGGGTTTGGCGGCTGTACCGCTGTCTTTTCCGTCTTTGTCGCGCGCTTTCGGCGGCGGGGCGGACGAAGGTTTGGGCGGACGCGGCGCACGGCCTTCCATGATGTCTTTGATCTGCTCGGCGTCTATGGTCTCGTATTCGAGCAGCGCCTTGGTCATGGCCTCAATCTTGTCACGATTCTCTTCGATGAGTTTACGCGCCAGCTTGTACTGCTCGTCGATGATGCGGCGAATTTCAGCATCGACCTTGCGCATGGTTTCTTCGGAAACGTTGGTCTGGCGTGTCACCGAACGACCGAGGAAAACTTCACCTTCGTTTTCGGCATAGACCATGGTGCCGAGCTCATCGGACATGCCATAGCGCGTCACCATGTCGCGCGCAATCTGCGTGGCGCGCTCGAAGTCGTTGGATGCGCCGGTGGTCATCTGATCCATGAACACTTCTTCCGCAATACGACCGCCGAACAGCACGGCAATGCGGCTCAGCAGGTATTGACGGTCATAGGCGTAGCGGTCCTGCTCGGGCAACTGTATGGTGACCCCCAGGGCGCGACCACGCGGGATTATGGTGACCTTGTGCACCGGATCGCTCTTGGGCAGCAGATAACCCAGCAGCGCGTGGCCTGATTCGTGATAAGCGGTGTTAAGACGCTCTTCCTCGGTCATCACCATAGAGCGGCGCTCGGCGCCCATCATGACCTTGTCCTTGGCGCGCTCGAAATCTTCCATGTCCACCAGGCGCTTGCTGGCGCGCGCGGCAAACAGCGCGGCCTCGTTCACCAGATTGGCCAGGTCTGCGCCGGAAAAACCGGGACAGCCGCGCGCGATGATAGAAGCATCGACATCGGGTGCAATCGGCACTTTGCGCATATGCACGATGAGGATTTGTTCGCGCCCGCGAATGTCGGGCAGCGGCACGACTACCTGGCGGTCAAAGCGGCCCGGGCGCATCAGCGCCGGATCGAGCACGTCGGGGCGGTTGGTCGCGGCGATGACGATGACACCGGCGGTCGCCTCAAAGCCGTCCATTTCCACCAGCAACTGGTTAAGTGTCTGTTCGCGCTCGTCGTTTCCGCCGCCCAGGCCGGCGCCACGCTGGCGGCCTACAGCGTCGATCTCGTCGATGAACACGATGCAAGGCGCGTTTTTCTTCGCCTGCTCGAACATGTCGCGCACGCGCGCGGCGCCGACGCCGACAAACATCTCGACAAAGTCGGAGCCGGAAATGGAGAAGAACGGCACCTTGGCCTCGCCCGCAATGGCGCGCGCCAGCAAGGTCTTGCCGGTGCCGGGATTACCGACCATCAGGACGCCCTTGGGAATGCGCCCGCCGAGCTTCTGAAATTTCGACGGGTCGCGCAGAAAATCGACCAGCTCGGAAACTTCTTCCTTGGCTTCGTCGCAGCCCGCCACATCGGCAAAGGTCACCGGATTGGTGCTTTCGTCGAGCATGCGCGCACGGCTTTTGCCGAAAGAAAACGCGCCGCCGCGGCCGCCGCCTTGCATCTGGCGCATAAAGAAAATCCACGCACCGATGAGCAGCAGAATCGGGATAGAAGATATGAAAATGCTCATGAGGACTGAGGGTTCTTCCTCGGCCTTGGCTTCGATTTTGACGCCAGCCTTGCGCAGATCGTCCCACAGGAAGACATCGCCTCCAGGGATATAACTGGTAAAGATCGTGCCGTCGCGCATGATGACCTTCAGCGTGCGCGCACCTTCCTGTTTGACCTTTTCAATTTTCCCGGCCTTGGCTTCTTGCACCATGGCCGAATAATCGAGCAGGTTCTGGCTGGAATGGCGGTTGGAAACCTGCATGAATACCATCATGAGAATGACGATAATGACCAGCCACACACCGATACTCTTGACCCAATTGTTCACGTGCTGTCCTTTTCGGGAAATCCCGGTTCAATCAATACGCTATATACAAAAACGAGGCTGACAGTTTACACCCTTAGTGCTTCTTCGCCTTGCCTAACAAATACAATTCGCCGCTTTCTGCCCGCGAAGCATTGGGTTTTTTGACCACTGCTTTGACGAACATTTCGCGCATGGCTTTCACATACTCGGTATAGCCTGTACCCTGAAAAACCTTGATCAGCACATCTCCACCGGGCCTGAGGAATTGCCGGGAAAACTCCAGCGCCTGTTCCGCCAGGCCAAACATGCGCACCTGATCGGTGAGTGCAATACCGGTTAAGTTGGGGGCCATATCGGAAAGCACAAGGTCTAGCGTGCGTCCGTGCAACGCAGCGCTCAGCGCTGCCATGCCCTCAGGCTCGGAAAAATCGGCTTTTACGAAGGTCACGCCCGGAACAGTGGCCATGTCCAGCAGATCAATGGCGACCACGCAGCCGTTTTTGCCCACCTTTGCGGCGGCGACCTGAGACCAGCCGCCCGGCGCGCTTCCCAGATCAACCACCGTCATACCCGGTTTGAGCAGCTTGCCATCCGCGTCAAGCTCGATTAACTTATAGGCTGAGCGCGAACGATAGCCGTCCTTGACCGCGCGTTTGACGTAGGGATCGGTGAGGTGGCGGCGTAGCCAGTCTTTGCTGTTAAGTGAACGGGACACGGATGAAGCCGGTTATAATCGCACCATGAAAATTGACCTGACAACCGCTGAACGCCAGCAACTCAAAGCCGCCGCCCACGGCCTCGATCCCGTTGTCATGATTAGCGCAGAGGGATTGAAACCCAGCGTGCTGAGCGAAATTGATCGCAGTCTCAATGCGCATGAACTCATCAAGATACGCGTCTTTAGCGATGAATACGATGAACGCGAAGTCTGGCTGGACGCCATTTGCGAAGAGCTCAACGCCGCGCCAGTGCAGCATATTGGCAAGGTTCTCGTGCTATACCGCGAAAATCCCGACAAGAAAGAGCCCGCAGCCGCCAAACCCAAGCGCAAAAAAGCCCCCCTCACCAAGCGCCAGGAAGTAAACAAGGCGCTGGCGCGCAGCAACAGCCGAAGCGCAGACTCATTCACTGCAAAGCGCACGAAGTAAAGTCCGTAGGGCGGCCATCAAAGATAACGAACTTCGATAATTTCGTATTCCTTGACGCCGCTGGGCGCCTTGACTTCAGCCATATCACCTGCGTATTTGCCGATGAGGGCGCGCGAAATCGGCGAGCTGATGGAAATCTTGCCTTGTTTGATGTCGGCTTCGTCGTCCCCAACGATTTGATAAGTCACCTTGTCGCCGCTTTCGCCTTCCTCAAGATCAACCGTTGCGCCGAATACCACACGACCGTCGTCGTCGAGCAGCAAGGGATCGATGATCTGCGCCGTTGAGAGCTTGCTTTCGAGTTCGAGAATGCGCCCCTCAACGAATCCCTGACGCTCTTTTGCGGCGTCGTATTCGGCGTTCTCCGACAAATCGCCCTGGGCGCGCGCCTCGGATATCGCATTGATGGTGGACGGTCTATCAATCGTCTTGAGCCGCTGCAATTCGGCGCGCATCATTTCCGCGCCCTTCACGGTTAATGGAATTTTTCCGCTCATGCTGGTTTCCTGTTCCCTAGGGTTTTGTGTAAAGACTGTAGATCATAGACCTTCAGTTGCGTCAGATGTTGCATGCCGACACACGCGGCGCGCGCGCCCGAGATGGTGGTGTAGTAGGTGATGCGCCCTTGCAATGCCGCGTTGCGGATCGACCAGGAGTCCTGGATAGAGCGCTTTTCCTCCTCGACGGTATTGATGATAAGCGCAATTTCCTTGTTTTTAATCATGTCCACGATATGCGGGCGGCCTTCCATCACCTTGTTGACTGGCTTGACTTTCAGCCCGGCCTTGTCAAGCGCGGCTGCGGTTCCCTTGGTGGCCACCAGCGTAAAGCCCAGCTTCACCAGCGTCGCGGCAACTTCAATCAACTTAAGCTTATCTTCGCCGCGCACCGAGAGGAAGGCATTGCCCGCAGTAGGCAACTTCACCCCTGCGCCCATCTGCGATTTCACGAACGCTTCGGCGAACGTCGTGCCTACACCCATCACCTCGCCGGTGGATTTCATTTCCGGTCCGAGTATGGTATCGACACCGGGGAACTTGATGAAAGGAAACACCGCTTCTTTCACGCAATAGTAGGGCGGCGTGATTTCGCCGCCATTAGGCCCGCCCAGCCCCTGCGACTTGAGCGAACGCCCCGCCATGCAGCGCGCCGCAATCTTGGCAAGCGGCAGGCTGGTCGCCTTGGACACAAAGGGCACGGTGCGCGAGGCGCGCGGATTGACTTCGAGCACGTAAACATCGCCGTTCTGAATGGCAAACTGCACATTCATCAGGCCCACCACTTTCAGCGCCATCGCCATCGCCACTGTCTGCTTGCGCAGCTCATCCTGCATCGCCTGGCTGAGGCTGAAAGGCGGCAATGAGCACGCCGAATCACCCGAGTGCACACCGGCTTGTTCGATGTGCTCCATGATGCCGCCGATGAGCACTTCCTTGCCATCGCACACCGCATCGACATCCACCTCGATGGCGTCATTGAGAAAGCGATCGAGCAACACCGGCGAATCGTTGGACACCTTCACCGCCTCGCGCATGTAGCGTTCCAGATCGCTTTCGATGTGAATGATTTCCATGGCGCGGCCGCCGAGCACATAGCTGGGACGCACCACCAGCGGATAGCCGATTTCGCGCGCCTTGATGATGGCCTCCTCATTAGTGCGCGCGGTGCGGTTGGGCGGCTGGCGCAGCTTGAGATCGTGAATCAGTTTCTGGAAGCGCTCGCGATCTTCGGCCATGTCGATGCAGTCCGGCGTGGTGCCGATGATGGGCACGCCATTGGCCTCCAGCGCGCGCGCCAGCTTGAGCGGCGTCTGACCGCCGAACTGCACGATCACGCCAAGCGGTTTTTCCTTGTGCACGATCTCGAGCACGTCTTCCAACGTCACCGGCTCGAAATACAGACGATCTGATATGTCGTAGTCGGTCGAGACGGTCTCGGGATTGCAATTGACCATGATGGTTTCAAAGCCATCTTCGCGCAGCGCCAGCGCGGCGTGCACACAGCAGTAATCGAACTCTATCCCCTGACCGATACGGTTCGGCCCGCCACCGAGAATCATGATTTTCTTGTTGTCGGATGGATTGGCCTCACACTCCTCGTCGTAGGTCGAGTACAGGTAGGCGGTCGAGGTGGCGAATTCTGCGGCGCAGGTATCGACGCGCTTGTAGACCGGGCGGATGTCATGCGCATAACGTTTATTGCGCACCTCGGTCTCGCTGCTCTTGGTAAGATAGGCGATGCGGCGGTCGGAAAAACCCTTGCGCTTCAGCGCGCGCAGTTCATCGGCGCCAATTTTCTCCAGAGTATTTTTTTCCAGGGCCAGCTCTATGCTCACCAGCTCTTCGATCAGCGCCAGAAACCACGGATCGATTTTGGTGAAATGCTGCACTTCTTCAAGCGTCATGCCGATACCGAATGCGTCGGCCACATACCAAAGGCGTTCGGCGCGCGGATAGGCGAGTTCGTCTTCTATCTTTGAGCGATCGGCGGTCTTGAGATTGAAACCATCGACGCCGACTTCGAGCCCGCGCAACGCCTTCTGCAACGATTCCTGGAAGTTGCGCCCGATGGCCATGACCTCGCCCACGCTTTTCATCTGCGTGGTGAGACGATCATCGGCCTGGGGAAATTTTTCAAAGGCGAAGCGCGGCACCTTGGTGACCACGTAATCAATGGCTGGCTCAAACGAGGCCGGCGTCGCCCCGCCGGTGATGTCGTTCTTGAGTTCATCTAGCGTGTAGCCCACTGCCAGCTTGGCGGCGATTTTGGCGATGGGGAAACCGGTCGCCTTGGACGCCAGCGCCGAGGAGCGCGATACGCGCGGGTTCATCTCGATAATGACCATGCGCCCATCCTGCGGATTGACGCCGAACTGCACGTTGGAGCCGCCGGTCTCGACGCCGATCTCGCGCAGGCAGGCGATCGAGGCGTTGCGCATGATCTGGTATTCCTTGTCCGTCAACGTTTGCGCCGGGGCCACCGTGATCGAGTCGCCGGTATGTACGCCCATCGGATCGAGGTTTTCTATGGAACAAATAATGATGCAGTTGTCGTTTTTGTCGCGCACCACTTCCATCTCGAATTCTTTCCAGCCGATCACCGATTCTTCGATGAGCAATTCCTTGGTCGGCGAAGCCTCGAGACCGCGTTCGCAGATTTGCAGAAATTCTTCGCGGTTGTAAGCGATGCCGCCGCCCGAGCCGCCCATGGTGAAGCTGGGGCGGATGATGGTCGGATAGCCGATGGCGGCCTGCACTTGCAACGCCTCTTCCAGCGAATGCGCGAGCTTGGAGCGCGGCGATTCGAGACCGATTTTGGTCATCGCCGCCTTGAATTTTTCGCGGTCTTCGGCCTTGTCGATGGCTTCCTTCTTCGCGCCTATCATTTCCACGCCGTATTTTTCCAGCACGCCGCTCTTGGCAAGATCGAGTGCGCAGTTAAGCGCGGTCTGCCCGCCCATGGTCGGCAGCAGCGCATCGGGGCGCTCTTTGGCGATGATCTGCTCGATCACGCGCCAGGCGATAGGCTCGATGTAAGTCACATCGGCCATGTCCGGATCGGTCATGATAGTGGCCGGATTGGAGTTAACCAGAATCACCTTGTAGCCCTCGTCGCGCAGCGCCTTGCACGCCTGCGCACCCGAATAATCGAACTCGCACGCCTGGCCGATGACGATAGGGCCAGCGCCGATGATGAGGATGGATTTGATGTCGCTGCGTTTAGGCATGGTTATTCCACGCTCGCCGTGGCCAGCTTGGCGCCGAAGCCGATGAACAGCGCGCCCACGCCGCCATTCAGTGCGGCGGCGAGACGATAACGCGCACGAAATGCAGCGGCTACGCGCACGCCGGCAAAAATCAAGACACTCAAATAAATAATGCTGAAAAATTGCAGGATTGCGCCCAGCACGAAGAAGGTCAGGGCCGGGTGTGCATAGCCGGGATCGACGAACTGGATAAAGAAAGAAACAAAAAACAGAATCGCCTTGGGATTTGAAAGACTGATGAACAGCGCACGGCGAAAGGGATGGCTTATATCCTGCACCGCCTCTGTTTCTACAGCCACGGATGCAACAGCGCCCTGCTTCCAGCGCCGTACCGCGCCAAGCAACAAGTTGATGCCCATCCACACCAGGTAAGCGCCCCCCGCATACTTGATGACGGTAAACACGTTCGGGTAAGCCGCCAGCAGCGAGCCGACACCGGCGGCGGCCAGCACCATCAACAGCGTATCGCCCACCACCACTGCGGCTGCGCCGGCGTATCCGGCGCGCACGCCGCGCCGCGCTGCAACCGATAAAACATAAAGCGAGTTCGGCCCGGGAAGCAGGATGATGAAAATTGTGCCGATGGTGTAGGTGGCGAGGTCTGTGATGCCGAACATTTCCGTTACCCCTGGCGCTTTTGCATCAGACCGATAAAGCGGTCGAACAGATAGCCCACTTCATGCGGCCCTGGGCTGGCTTCAGGATGACCCTGAAAACTGAACGCGGGTTTGTCGCTGCGCTCCATGCCTTGCAGCGTGCCATCAAACAGCGACTTGTGGGTGGCGCGCACATTGCTGGGAAGCGTCTTCTCATCGACCGCAAAGCCATGATTCTGACTGGTGATGAAAACCTTTTTGCTGTCGAGGTCTTGCACCGGATGGTTGGCGCCGTGATGGCCGAATTTCATTTTCAGGGTCTTGGCGCCTGAAGCCAGACCGAGAAGCTGGTGCCCGAGACAAATGCCGAACAGCGGCACATCCTTGGCGATGATGTCCTGGATTGCACGGATAGCGTAAGTGCAAGGCTCGGGATCGCCCGGCCCGTTGGAAAGAAATACGCCGTCCGGCTGGAGCTTAAGCGCGTCCTGCGCCGTCATCTGCGCGGGAACCACCGTCACCTTGCAGCCGCGGTCGGCGAGCATGCGCAGGATGTTGTGTTTCACGCCGTAGTCGTATGCCACAACATGAAAGCGCGGATTCTGCGTTTGCCGGTAGCCTACGCCCAGCGCCCAGGTGCTTGAATTCCATTCATAGGCTTGGTCGCAGCTCACCACCTTGGCAAGGTCCAGCCCGGACATATTCGGTGCAGCCTGCGCGGCGGCGCGCGCGCTGGCGAGATTCGCTGGCGTGCAATCACCAACGAAAATGCAGCCGTTCTGCGCGCCCTTTTCGCGCAGCAGGCGTGTCAAACGGCGCGTGTCGATGTCGGCGATAGCGACCACGCCGTTACGTTGCAGATAAGCGGGCAGCGTTTCCTGCATGCGCCAGTTGGACGCGAGCTTGGGAAGATCACGAATCACCAGACCGGCAGCGAAAGTCTGGCGCGATTCGGCGTCCTCAGAATTGGCGCCGGTATTGCCGATGTGCGGATAGGTGAGCGTGACGATCTGCCCCATGTAAGACGGATCGGTAAGGATTTCCTGATAGCCGGTCATGGCGGTATTGAACACCACTTCGCCGCAGGCCAGACTGTTTTCCTTACCAGCGCCGATTGCAATACCCCTGAACGCCGAGCCATCGGCGAGCACGAGCATGGCTGAGGTGCGCTCTTTCAAGGGAAACTCCAAGACGGTAAAAACGCGGGGCGACGTGGGTCACAAAAAACGGGAAAGACCCGAAAGGCTCTTTCCCGCTCATGTGCGATTGAGACGATATTTTACACTAGTAGGGAGCGCGATTCAACCGAAATGAAACATTTCAGGTGAGATTCGAACTGATGTGAAACGACCTCAAGGAGCCTCCAAACAAGTGTCGTCCCCGCCCCCGATTAAAGCATTCGAGGGCAGGCTGCAGCGGGGAACCATTTTTTGCTAGCAGAACATGGATTCCCGCTTTCTCGGGAATGACAAATCAGGCGAACTTATTAACGTTTTTATCGAGAATTGGAAATACGCCGCATTAGTTTGATGTCGCACCCAAAATCATCTCACCATTATCGTTACACAGACGGTAAATTTACCTTAAGCGGAAATTCAGCCAGGAAACCGAGCGGTGGCAGGGCGTCGCAAAACTCAGGATTTGCGCGACAGGCATTGAAGGTAAGGTGGGTTTGCATTACGCTGTGATACATCAAGAGACTACGAGGACATCGCCATGACCACATTGACCGTTACTGCTCGGGGGCAGGTGACGCTTAGAAAAGACGTGCTGCAACACCTCGGCATCAGACCGGGGGAAAAGATCGAACTGGATTTATTGCCAGATGGCCGGGGACTACTCAAAGCGGCACGGCTTAGCGGAACGATTGACGGCTTCGTCGGGTTGCTTACAGGCCGGACAAAGAAAGTCGCCACCATTGAAGAAATCAACGCGGCGACCGCACAAGGTTGGGCTGGTAAAAAATGAAGGTCGCTGTTGATACCAACGTACTTGTTAGAGCGGTCGTGCGTGACGACCCCGTGCAGGCGAGCGTGCCGCCAAGGTCTTAACCGATACCGAATTGATCGCGGTAGCGACGCCGTGCCTGTGTGAATTTGTGTGGATGCTGCGCAGGGTCTACGACTTGCAACCCTCCGACGCGGTCACCGCGATCCGCGCACTACTCGCCGCCGCAAATGTGGAAGTGAATAGACCTGCTGTAGAGGCGGGTGTCAGCGCATAGCAACAGTTCACTTGTGGCTGCCCCGATGAAGTCGCAGCAAAGCTTCTGCCGATTGCCCGCTGTACCGTCCACGCTTTCTCAGTTGATCCATTTGCGCGGCCGCAAGTAAGCGGTGACGCGTCATAATTTCATTGGATACCGATCAGAACTTGTTCCGATGTTCCCTAATCTTGTCCCCGACTTGGCTCAGAAACGCGGGGCTTCGGGAGGGACCTTAGGAAAGGCGTGTATTTGACGTGCTCCCTGCTCCCAATAGGACGTAAAATAATGTATGAACTGCTGATTTTAAGATGTATTATTTTTCCTGAAATGCTTAATACGTCGGCATGACGCATTATTTTGCGTCTTTTAGGATTGAGACTTTACGTTAGGGCACAGACCTCACGCCACCGCATGAATACAAATCGCTCCTCTGATGAACTCGCAGGCAACTTAGATCGTAAGCCGCTTGCTGGAAGGTGGCATGGAAACGGCGCGATAGCGTTCGCATTGGTCGCTCTAAGTTTCCTCTTAGAAGTCATTGCATTCGTAGTGTTCCAACGCGGACTTGGGGCATATGGTGAGTGGTCTTTACAGATCTACTACGCCATGTTGCTCTCAGCCTTGGGGGGTTCGTGTGTTTGTTGGACGATTGCGCTTGATCTTGCCACGAAAGCGCGCAAACAGACCAAGGCCGAGCAAGGAGGTGGGTCGCTTCTACCCACCTTTTTGATTGTTGCCGCAAGTGCAATAGGCATGGTCAATATTCTTTCCATCATGCTCCTCTTTTTTCTTTCAATGATTCATTGATCAATGCTTGTTATCGAATTGTCACCGTGGCATCATCGCCCTAACCGGGCGTTCGAGAGGGACGCGCGAACAAGCGCCTTCTCATTTCCTTTAATCACCGGGGCGCGCGCCCCTCAACTTCGACGTTAGGCCACACAGGACACGTCATGTACGAAGTCGAGATCTGGATCGACGTTGTTTGCCGAGGCGGTGGCCGCAATGAAGCCATCTGCACGCTCTTTGCGAATCACCGGTTGCCAACGCAACCACTCATGGAAGAGACGCTGAGCTTTCACCAAGCGAAGGGATCGAACCTCGAGTTCAAACTGATCTCACCCATCGGACCTGCGCGCCATGCATCCGTGACCGTCATCGTCCACGAAGTAAGCCACTATGCCGTCAAGAGCAAGAACGAGATGCTCTTCAAGACTTCGCTTCGCTGCAGCGAGATTCCCGTGGCATCGGAACAAGACGCACGCGTGGTTTGCGAATTCATGACAGGCCAGTTGGGCTTTGAAATTGATCCGTATGGTGTCAACAAGCTTGCGTCGTGAGCATCGGTGCGCAGTGTGGCCTAACCCTTCCATCGAGGGGACGTCCACAATCAGGCTTCGCCAGCTTGCGGCCGCCCCTCATGTCAAACGTTGGGCACAATGAAAACACCGCTACGTTTTTTCTTTCGCATTCTCCTGATCGTGGGAGGCGCTCTAGGAGTTTTGGTTATTGCGGCCATAGGGTTGTTTTGGTTCTTTGCGCCAGACATGTGTGGGAACGAAATTATTTCTGAATTTCCATCGCCAGAAGGAAATAAGAAGGTGGTTGTTTTTCAACGCGACTGTGGGGCAACAACGGGTTTCAGTACACAGGCATCAATACTTGGTAACGACCAAGTATTGAAAAATGAATCTGGTAATTTATTTGCTTCTGACACTAATCATGGGGCTGCGCCCTCGGGCCAAGGTGGAGGGCCAGCCCTATCAGTAGAGTGGCACAGTAAGGATTCGGTTTTGTTATCGTTTCACCCAAATGCGAGGGTGTTTAAAAAAGAGGCAGAGATTGATGGCGTTCGTGTGTCCTATTCAGAAAGTAGCGCCCAACAAGTCGCTCCAAGGGACGCGCCAAAAGCGGCGCGCCCCTGAGCTCGAACGTTAGGTTTTACCGTGATCACTGCCACCGTCACTGTCGAAGACTACATTGCCGCTCACCGCCTTCATCATCAGCGCCAAGGAAAATTCTCTATCTCTTTTCAGTGATAGTTCTTGGACTAGGCATTGGGTTGGCGTTTGCTGGCGTAATAATTTGGGCGCCCATCGCAACCCTTGCTGGAATAGGCGGCCTCTTGGGGCAATGGTGGGAGGATCGAGTCGGAATTCCCGCGAAAGTGCAGAAGCTATATATCCAATACAAAGGAATCTCGGACCCCATCACATTTGGATGGGATTCAGAGCAAATTGAGGGAACAAGTACAAGCGGCCACGGCAAACGGAATTGGCGCGACTACGCTCATCTCAAAGAAAATGACGAAGTGTTTCTTCTCTATGTAACTGACCAGTTGTGGCACTTATATCCGAAGCGATGGTTCACAGCTCCTGAGCAACTTGAAGAGTTTCGAAAGTATGCGGGCACGGCCGGTGAAACCTCTCAAGTCGCTCCATCAAAGTAATTATTTTCAAGAACAACAGGGCTAAGTCTCCCACATTGCATTGTGTTTTCTTAATGATTTATTCTCGCCACATGGTGAGGCCCTTAAGAATCAAATACGCCGGCATGACGCATTATTTTGCATCTTCTATGATTGAAACTTTACGTATGTGTCTTAAACCAATCATTCGCAAAGGCCAGCGAGCAGACGCGGAGAATCTTGCCGCTCTAGCCATGCAGGTGTGGCTGCACAACTACGCCAAAGAGGGTATCTCGTCCACTATCTCCGGCTACGTGCTGTCGGAATTCACAGCGGAGAAATTTATAACTTTGCTCACGAGCACGTCGGCTACCATCCTTGTTGCTGAGGTGAACGCAAACCTTGTCGGCTACGCTCTTATCGATGTCGGGGTGTCGCGCCCAGAGCCTACGAGTTCCAAAGCTCAACTCGCAACGCTCTATGTTCAAGAACACTTTGTCGGCAAGGGGGTCGGCTCCGCTCTACTCGCAATGGCAGAAGCGCTGGCGGCCCAGAATGCGACCAAACCACTCTGGCTCACCGTCAATGCCAAGAACCATCGCGCAATTGCGTTTTATGCAAAGCATGGCTATACCAAAATTGGCGCCACTCAATTTAGGCTTGGTGACAATGACCACGAAAATCATGTGTTTGTCGGCAGCGATACATAACATTTCAGACAA
>JAYWAM010000010.1:0-7704 GCA_043782425.1 Betaproteobacteria bacterium | reverse complement strand
CCCACCCTCACCCCCGCCCTCTCCCGCCCAAGCGGGAGAGGGAGTTTTCTCCCTCTCCACCGGAACGGGGGAGAGGGTCGGGGTGAGGGGGTGGTGGATTCAAGAAACTGTAGTGAATTGAATTTAGAAACACTCAATTAAAAAGGAAAACCATGTCCGTAAAAATTCTCGCTTTTGCCGGTAGCGTGCGCAAAGAATCCTTCAATCGCAAGGTGCTGGCGGTCGCTGTGCAAGGCGCGCGCGCTGCGGGCGCCGAGGTCACGCTCGCGGATTTGCGCGACTTTCCTCTGCCGATTTACGATGCCGATTGGCACGCCGAACACGGCGTGCCGCCGCAGATGTTGCCACTGCGCAAGCTGATGATGGCGAGCCAAGGTCTGCTGATCGCCAGTCCGGAATACAACACCTCGATCACCCCGTTGCTTAAGAACACTATTGATTGGTTATCGCAGGAAGTGAACGGCGAAAGCGGCAGCGCGCCGTTTAGCGGCAAAGTATGCGGCTTGATGGGCGCATCCAACGGCGCTTTCGGCACGATTCGCGCTTTGCCGCATGTGTCCTACATTCTGAGCAACCTGGGGGTTTTCGTTTTACCGGTGCTGGCAGTCCCTAAAGTGGCCTCACTTTTGGGTGCCGATGGCACAATTTCACACCAACAGACGCATGAAACTGTCCACAGTCTGGGTAAGAGGGTTGCCGAAACAATAATTAAATTAAAGACTTAGAGAGAATTTTCGCTGTGGGTCTAGCCTTCCGGCGCGTTCCGGATTAAACTAGAGGCAATAAAAAAGGGGGGTGCAAGGGTACTTGCAGCCCCCATTTATTTCAGCAAACTTCACTCTCAGACGGCTAATATGCTCGACGCGCTACAACCTGGCATTACTCTGGTGTTGAACGATGGCGGTGATGTTTCCGATTTCGGATCATCGTCGCTGTCGCGCCGTGGTGAAATCCCCCTGCACGATGCCTATTCGCGCGCTGTCATGCGCGCGGTCAAACGCGTGCGTCCGGCGGTGATTCATGTCGCAATGGAAAAAACTGTGGCGCGGCGCGGCGTACTGCCAAAATCAGGCGGCGGTTCAGGTTTCGTCATCTCTGCGGACGGATACACGCTCACCAACAGTCACGTGGTGTCGGGCGCGCGCTCCATTGAGGTGAGCCTGCCAGACGGTCGCGAAGTCGAAGCTGAATTAGTGGGCGATGATCCCGATACCGATCTTGCGGTTATCAAGCTCGCCTCCGATACCGAAAAATTCTGCAAACTTGCCGATTCTTCGCAGGTAGAAGTAGGCCAGGTCGCTATCGCTATTGGCAGCCCGTATGGCTTCCAGCACACCGTCACTTCCGGCGTTGTGAGCGCGCTGGGCGGATCGATGCGCACGCAAAGCGGGCGCCTGGTGGACAACGTCATTCAAACCGATGCCGCGCTCAACCCTGGTAATTCCGGCGGGCCGCTGGTGAACTCCGCAGGCGACGTGATTGGTGTGAGCACCTCTGTCATTGCTCCCGCGCATGGCTTGTGTTTCGCCATTGCCAGCAATAGCGCGCAATTGGTTGCCGATTGGCTCATCAAGGAAGGCCGCGTACAGCGCAGCCGCCTGGGCCTGGCGGCGCAAAATTCTCCCATTCAGCGCAAGCTGGTGCGGCATTTCGGTCTGGCTTCGCAAAACGGCGTCAGCGTTTTGTCGATTGAGCCGGACAGCCCGGCTTCCCGGGCCGGGCTCAAATCCGGCGACATCATCATCGCCCTGGGCGAAACCGCAGTCAGCGCCGTGGACGATATGCATCGTCTGCTTACCGGTTATGAAAGCCATTTGAAAACTTCTATCACGGTGCTGCGTCAAGCGCGCAAGCTCGATTTTTCTATTCTTCCGCAAGCCGCCTGATTGTAGATTTGCGCTTTGCGTGCAAAAAAAACTTGAGCCGACTCGTCAGTCGGCTTGTTAATTTGCGACTCACCCATACCTCTTGAATATTAAAACCCACGGAGCTTCTCATGGCCACAGTTGAATTAACGCAGCAAAATTTTGAACAAATCGTCACCGGTAACGATACGGTGGTCATCGACTTCTGGGCGCCGTGGTGCGCTCCCTGCCGCTCGTTTGCACCCACTTTCGAGGCGGTTGCCGAGGCCAATCCCGGAGTTGTATTTGCCAAGGTGAATACCGAAGAGCAGCAGGAAATCGGCGCGGCCTTCAATATCCGCTCCATCCCCACGCTCATGGTGTTCCGCGAAAAGGTGATTGTTTTTTCCCAGCCGGGCGCGCTGCCTAAGTCAGGGCTTGAAGAGGTGGTGAAAAAGGCGCAGGAAATCGACATGGCCAAAGTGCATGCCGAATTGGCCTCGCAAGACAAGTCGTCTGCCGCAAACGCTTGATTCCGCTTCGCTAGGCATAGTAGAGTCGGGGCCACATCCTGCCCCGTGATCTACTATGCCCCCTTCCTTCAGCGCCCTGCGCGCCGCCTTTCTTGTCGACGAAAATACAACGCTCGCCAGCCTGATCCCCGCCGCCAGGCTTGCCCCTGACGCTGATGCGCGTGTCAGCGCTGAGGCGCGCAGGCTGGTGCAAGCGGTGCGTCAGCAGCACAAGCAAGATGGCGGCATGCAGTCTTTCCTGCGTGAATACGATCTGTCTTCGCAGGAAGGCGTGTTGCTCATGTGCGTGGCCGAAGCGCTGCTGCGCATTCCTGACGCCGCCACCGCCGATAAACTCATCAAAGACAAATTCTCGCAGGGCGATTGGTCCAAGCATCTTGGGCAAAGCGATTCGCTGTTAGTCAACGCCGGAACCTGGGGCATGATGCTCACCGGCGGATTGGTCAGCGTCGCGCCCGATGGCGTGAGCGACGTGGGCGGCTGGCTTGCTCGTCTCGCCGCGCGTGCCGGAGAACCGCTGGTGCGCATGGCGTTGCGCCAAGGTATGAAGCTGATGGCCGAGCAGTTTGTAATGGGGCGCAACATCCACGATGCTCTCCAGCGCACGCAGGACAGCGATAACTCGAAGTATCGCCATTCATTCGACATGCTGGGCGAATCGGCTATTACCGCAGAAGATGCCGAGCGTTACTTCCAGGCTTATCAGGACGCCATCGCCGCCATTTCCCTGGCAGTGAAAGCGGGACAGTCGGTGTTCGAAGCGCCGGGAATTTCCATCAAACTTTCCGCACTGCATGCGCGCTACGAATATGCGCAGCGCGAGCGCGTGATGGCCGAGTTGCTGCCCAAGGTGCAGCGCCTTGCCGAACAGGCGATGCATGGCGGCGTCGGTCTCACGCTCGATGCCGAGGAGAGCGAGCGCATGGAAATTTTGCTGGAGATTTTCGCTGCGGTGTATAGCTCGCCCGCGTTGCAAGATTGGGAAGGTTTCGGGCTGGCGTTACAGGCGTATCAAAAGCGCGCTTTTTACGTCATAGATTGGTTGGCCTCACTGGCGCAGCGCCCGACACATAAAAACAAACGCATCATGCTGCGGCTGGTAAAGGGCGCTTATTGGGACACCGAAATCAAACGCGCGCAGACGCAGGGACTATCCGGCTACCCGGTATTCACGCGCAAGAACAACACCGATGTCGCCTACCTCGCGTGCGTAGCGAAATTGCTAGCGGCACCGCAGGTGTTCTATTGCCAGTTCGCCACGCACAACGCGCACAGCATTTCCACCATCATCGAGCGCGCCCGCAATGCCGACGGCCTGCGCACTGACTTCGAGTTTCAGCGTCTGCACGGCATGGGAGTAGCGTTGTACGACGCCGTGATTGCCCAGCATGCGGCGGCGTGCCGCGTATATGCGCCGGTGGGTAGCCACGAAGATCTGCTGCCCTACCTGGTGCGCCGCCTGCTGGAAAATGGCGCCAACAGCTCGTTTGTGAACCGCATTGCCGATCCCAATGTCGCCTTGGAGACGGTGATCGCCGACCCTGTTGCCGCAGTAGAAATGCTGGCCGACAAAGCCAATCAAAAAATTCCGCTGCCAAAAAACCTTTACGGAGTGGAGCGTGTCAATTCCTCGGGATTCAGTTTCAGCGAGGCGCCCGCTGTCGAGCAACTGTATAAAGACATGCAACGCGAATTGGCGCGCAGCGATTTTCGTTCCAACGCCATCGTGGGCGGTGAGGCCAGGCGCGGCGTGCCGCTTGAGATAATCGATCCTGCGCGCGGCATTAAAATCGGCGTAGTGGAGCAGGCCGACACTGCCACTCTCAATCTCGCCCTTGATCTGGCCTGCAAATGGCCCGGCGTGGCGGCGCCGGAGCGCGCCGCCATTCTCGACCGGGCCGCCGACTTGCTGGAAAAAGAGCGCGCCAAACTGATGGCGCTGCTGGTGCGCGAAGCCGGCAAGACGCTGCCCGACGCGCTAGGCGAAGTGCGCGAGGCGGCAGATTTTTGCCGCTACTACGCTATGCTTGCGCGCCGCCATTTTTGCGCGCCACAGGACCTGCCGGGGCCGACCGGTGAAAGCAACCAGCTCAGCCTGCACGCGCGCGGCGTATTCGCATGCATTTCGCCGTGGAATTTTCCGCTGGCAATATTTACCGGCCAGATCGCCGCGGCGTTTGCCGCCGGAAATGCCGTCGTCGCAAAACCCGCCGAGCAGACGCCGCTGATCGCCGCCGCCGCCGTGCGCCTGTTGCACGAGGCCGGTATGCCGCACGCAGCGCTCGCACTGCTACCGGGCCGTGGTGAAACGCTAGGCGCCATGCTGGTCGCCGATGCGCGCGTGAGCGGCGTGGTGTTCACCGGCGGCACGGCGACGGCGCAAGCCATCAATCGCACACTGGCGGCGCGCCCTGGTGCGCTGCTGCCTTTCATCGCCGAAACCGGCGGCTTGAACGCCATGATCGCCGATTCATCTGCTCTGCCTGAACAACTCGTCGTTGATGTGATTGCGTCCGCTTTCAACAGCGCGGGGCAGCGTTGCTCCGCCTTGCGCATTTTGTGCGTGCAGCGCGATATTGCGCCGCGCGTGCTCAAGCTGCTCAAGGGGGCGATGCACGAACTGCGCGTAGGCGATCCGGCGCAACTGAAAACCGATATAGGCCCGGTGATCGACGCCGAAGCGCTTGCCATGCTCCAAGCCCATCGCGAACGCATGGCGCGCGACTTCACCAGCGTTGCACAAGTGCGCCTGCCGCACGACATTCCCGCCGGACATTTTTTCGCCCCCTGTGCATTTGAAATTCCGCGCCTCGATATTCTCACCAGCGAAGTGTTCGGCCCGATCCTGCACATCGTGCAATTCGACGGCGACAAACTGATGGACATGGTTGACGCCATCAACGCCAGCGGCTACGGGCTGACGCTAGGTATACACAGCCGCATCGAAGAAACCATACAAGCCATTCGCGCGCGCGCCAGGGTCGGCAATGTGTACGTCAACCGCAACCAGATCGGCGCGGTGGTGGGCGTGCAGCCTTTCGGCGGCGAAGGCCTGTCTGGAACCGGCCCCAAAGCCGGCGGCCCGCATTATTTAATGCGCTTCGCCAGTGAACGCACCTTCACGGTGAATACCGCAGCAGCAGGCGGCAATGCGAGCTTGATTGCGAGTTCGGAATAGGAAACCCGGAAGACAGAGTACGCTGAGAACGCTGGCAGGGAAATGTTTTTGGAAAGTAGTAGCAGCCGCATCGTGTCGCAACATGCGAAATCACAAAAGTGTGTTGCAAGAGAGTGATACGCTGGATATGATCCACCTATCTATAATCGTATAGCAGAGTTGCTCGCCATGCTACATCGTCACCTCAACCATCAGCGCTACACCCTTGCCGCCATCGACGATGTGATCTCGCGTGGTCGTTGGCAGGATTGGGCCGCCTTGCGCCGCGCGGTGCTTCACGATCAGTCGTTACTGGAAAAAGTACAGCACATCTGCCGCCCTCGCATCTCCGATCCCTACGCGCAGCGTTATCACTTCTGGATGCACTATGCCGAAGAACACGGTAGCGCTTCCTGATTGGGAACTTGTTCTATCGTCCGCAGCTCGCCTGCAACGGATTCTGCCCGATGCGGTGCTGGTTGGCGGGACGGCATCGGCTATCCACGCAGAACATCGTTTCTCGCGCGACGCCGACCATGTGCTGACCGATCTGCGCTCGCGCTTCGATCAAGTGCTTGCCGAACTCGAAGCGGTGGCAGGCTGGAAAACCGCCCGCGTGCAACGTCCGGTGCAGATTCTTGGAAGCCTGGATGGCATTGAAACCGGGGTGCGGCAATTGATCCGTGAAGAGCCTTTGGAGACCATGGTTCTTGAATACCACGGTGAGCGTCTGACAGTGCCGACTGAAGGCGAAATTCTGCGCATTAAGGGCGTGCTCATCCTCACGCGCAACGCCACGCGAGACTACCTCGATTTCGTGGCGCTTGCCGACCACATGGGCGATGCACAAGTAGCGCAGGCCTTGCAATCCTTCGACAAGCTGTATCAGCAGGGCAGCGGAGAGTCGCCGCTGCAACAATTGCAAGTGCAGCTTGCGAATGCACTTCCCTACGATCTCGACGATGTTTCGCCTGGTTTGTCAGAATACAAGAACCTAGCCGCGCAGTGGCACGACTGGAATACGGTGAAGTCTGCTTGTGCCCACCTCTCTACGATCATCTTTGATCAAGTCTGTGACATCGAGGATGCTCGCTCTGGAGATTGTCATAAGTAATTCCGGTTCGAAAAAATAGTCCTTGCCTATTGTTTCTATGTGTATTATTGTACTAATACACATAGACACGATGACATGACCTCAAAAATCCCCTCTCCCGCCACGCTTTTGTTCAGCGTGTCCACCGGTTCATCCGAGCCGATCTACAGGCAGCTTGTCGATCAGGTACGTCGCCTGGTGGCGGGCGGACAGTTGGCGGCAGGCGATGAACTGCCCTCGGTGCGCGAGGTGGCGCAAGCGCTGGCGGTCAATCCCATGACGGTATCAAAGGCCTATAGCCTGTTGGAAACAAGTGGCGTGCTTGAACGCCGCCGCGGCGTGGGGATGGCGGTGGCGTCGCAGCATACCCGCGCCCACACCAAGGCGCTGCGTATTGACCTGCTACGCCCCACGCTTGAGCGTGCTGCGGCCGAGGCGGCGCAGCTCGAAATCGATTCCAACACCGCGCTGAACTTGTTTGAAAAATTGCTTAAAGGAAAAAAATGAATGCGCCGCTGCTACAGATGCAATCTGTGTACAAGCATTTCCCCGGCAAATACGCCTTGGATGGCCTGGATTTTTCTGTATCGGGCGGACAGGTGCTGGGGCTGTTGGGTCGCAATGGTGCGGGCAAAACCACCTTGCTGGAATGCGCCCTGGGATTGCGCGAAATTGATCGTGGACAGATCGAACTGTACGGCGAATCGCCTCGCGCTTTGAGCGAGACCAGCCGCGCGCGCATCGGCTATGTGCCGCAGCAGACCGACTTGTTCGAGTGGCTGACGCCGCCACAGATGCTGGCGTTCTTCAAGGCGTTTTACGTGCGTTGGAACGATGCCAAGGTGAGCGCCTTGCTAGAACGTTGGTCAATTCCCGTGCATTTGATGATAGGCAAACTGTCGGGCGGCGAAAAACAGCGCCTGGCCATCATCCGCGCGCTGGCGCATGACCCGGAATTACTGATACTCGATGAGCCTGTTGGGAGAGTAGCCGCGAGCCTCCCGATGATCTGGTAGGCTTGCCGCCCTCGCAGAACCGGACTTGGAGCGTTACACCATCCGGCTCCCAGCTTGAGTC
>JAYWAM010000009.1:0-2924 GCA_043782425.1 Betaproteobacteria bacterium | reverse complement strand
GCACGGTGCGCTATTTTCCTCGTTGACGGTTGCCGAAAACGTCATGCTGCCGATGCGCGAACACACCACGCTGTCACGCGACGAACAGGCAGCGCTGGCAACGGTGAAACTTGCACTCACCGGACTCGATGCCGATGCCCGCGTCAAGTTTCCCGCCGCACTCTCCGGTGGCATGGTCAAGCGCGCGGCGCTGGCACGCGCGCTGGCGCTCGATCCACGCGTGCTGCTACTTGATGAGCCCACGGCCGGCCTCGACCCGAATCTGGCCGATGGAATCGATCAGCTCATCCGGCAATTGAACGAAACCCTCGGCGTGACCGTGGTAGTGGTGACACACGATCTCAACACCCTCTTCAGCGTATGTGATCGGGTAGCCGTTCTGGCCGACGGCAAGCTCACCGTCGGCACCCCGGCAAAAATGATGCACAGCAAACAGGCCGGCGTTCACGAGTTCCTGGCGGGTCCGCGCGCCGAGGTGGCAATGGCGATGGCTACACGAGCTGCTGGCCACAAATAAAATAGACAAGGAACAATATGGAAACTGACAAACGCTATTTCATCACAGGCTTGTTCATCATCGTGATTTCACTGGGCGTAGCTCTGGCTTTTATCTGGCTCGCGGGTGCAGAGCGGCGCGATGACGTGCTGTACCGCATCCGCTTCACCGAGTCTGTGAGCGGCCTGGCGCTGGGTGAGTCGGTCAAATACCGCGGTGTCGATGTCGGCACCGTAAAGACGATGGCACTCGATCCGGCCGACCCGCGTATCGTCCATGTCGGCGTGAGCTTGCGAAAAGATGCGCCGGTAAAAACAGATACCAAGGCGATACTCAAGCTCAAAGGCGTCACCGGCGGCATGTTCGTTGAACTCAATACCGGCAATCCGAAAGCAGAGTCGCTGCTGGCTGCGACTGCAGTTGGCGAGATACCGGTAATCGCCTCCGAAAAGAGCAGCCTCACCGCCGCAATCGATCAATTGCCACGCGTGGTGGAAAAATTTACCGCCATTGAAGACCAGGCCAAGACAGTCCTGAAAGATGTCGGCAGCTTCACCGAGAAGGTGAAAGACAATCCATCGCTATTGCTGCGCCGCCCAAAGGAAAAGGACAAATGACAGGCAAGCGCCGGGGCGGGAAAATCAACCTATTGAGAATTGCATAACTGCAAGACACCTGTGGTACTTGATGGCACGCCCAACCCCCTCGCGTCGCTCTCCCCCAGCCATTCTTGTCGGTCCGTACAATCTCTGGGGCAACTCGCATAATTTCACCAACAATCATATCAACTACCATTGAAGTGGGGTGGTGATGATAAATTCACTCAAGAATGCAACACTACACCAGGAGGCAACCATGGCACCAGATCCTGCGACTCCCGCCGCTGCCGCTGCACAATCGAAAACGGCGATGAGTCGCCTGTTAGGTGCCATGTCTGTCTTCACCATGCTTATGACGGTTCCGCAAGTTCTCACCATATGGGTCGGCCATCAAGCCGCCGGGGTTTCCGTCGTGTCGTGGAGTGCATATCTCTTCTCCGCTATTCTCTGGTTCTGGTACGGGCTTCAGAAGCGCGACAAGAACATATACCTACCGTGCGTCGGATGGGTTGGCCTGGACACGGCGGTCATTGTCGGTGCTCTCATTTATGCATAGTGTCAATATGAGCGAAGCCTGCACACGCGCCGTCTGAGTCCGTTGCGCATACGCTCGTGCGGGTGGGCCGGAAGTGGCGCGCCATCTGTTACCAACGCGGTGGCTCGCCGAATAACAAGGCGTTAGGCCTGCGCATGGCTATCACCTACGTGCGCTATCGTACAGACATGCCTTCTCCTCACGCGTTACCTTCTTCGCACGTCGAATTTGCGGCGCAACAATTCACATCTAAGGATTTTTTATGAAGAAGTTCTTAATGGCAATATTGTCTCTAGTCATCGTCGCACTGACACTCCCACTTCAAGCTGCGCCAAAAGCCGAGAAGAGTCTGTATGAGCGGCTCGGCGGCGTCTTCGCCATCGCTGCAGTCATCGACCATTTTAGTGATGCGGTGGTGCAGAACCCCATCGTCGGGAAGACTTCGCAGAACCCAGCCCTGAGAGAATGGCACACGAAGAACCTGGGCAGGTTGCCGGGCCTCAAGTTCGAGAGAACCCTGTGGGTCTGCGAGGTTTCAGGCGGGCCGTTCAAATTCTCGCCAACAAAGCCAGGTAAAACTCATTTGGGTCTTGAGGAGGCGCATCGTAATCTCAAGATCTCGCCAGAAGAATTCGACGAGGTAGCAGCCGAGCTGGGGCGCAGCCTTGACTTCGCCAAAGTGCCTGCACTTGAGAAGGGAGAAGTCCTGGCCGCCTTCGCAGCGCATAAGAACGAGGTAACGGCTGGCCACAAGCCAAAATGATTATTGCTGGCTTGCGCTTCAGCCCACTATTCATCACCCTCTCCCCGGCTTGCGGGGGAGGGGGTGGGGGAGAGCGAAGCGAGGGGGTTCGGTAGTCAACGCATCCCAACGACACAAAATCCTCCTCAATCCCCTTGCAGGGCGCGCCGGGCACTGCATTGCCCGGTCGTTCAGCAGGCGCGTCCCACGGGACGCGAATTCCCTGCTTCACCCTTTAGAAAAGGAGGAAGTGCTCAGCGGAGGCTCAACAAGAAACCAACATTTCGAATTTCAATAAACCCCAAGCGTTAGAAGCATTTCATTCGTGCATTGGCGCGTCACTAAACCACCGCACCAAACATTTTCCCCACGCCCGCCGTAATCGCCATCGCCAGCGCCCCCCAGAACGTGACGCGCGCCGCGCTCACCATCACACCGGCACCGCCAACTTTTGCGGCGACCACGCCGAGCAAGGTGAGAAATATCAGCGATGTCGCTGACACCCAGAGGATCAATCTGCCTTGCGTTGGTAGCGCCGTCACCGCCTGCGGC
>JAYWAM010000008.1:0-2934 GCA_043782425.1 Betaproteobacteria bacterium | reverse complement strand
AAACCGCGGCCTCGGTTGCCTCACATTCCAAGAAAACGTCGTAATCACTCGGTCTGCGCATTGACCAGGCAGCCCTGCCAACCAGGGCTGCCCTTACTCAGTTCAAAGCCAGGCGGGGCAAGGTCCGGCGCTGAAATCGGGACATTGTCCGACGTTTCGGTGATTTCCAGGTCCGCAAATAGCGGCAAAAAACAGACACCAAAAGTTGGTTGCGTCACTCTGGTCGGCGGCACTGCACGCCATTGCCACTTGGCGCAAGTTGTACTCACGTGCCCGGCGACAAATGACTTTCTTGGCGTAGGCCGTCTTTTTTCGCTTCCAGGCTGGAATTCTTTCACTCCATCGATTAATCGGATCGATAAAATCACTGTGTAATTCTTACCACAAATCCATACCTCCCTTGCTTGGCGACTCCCCGCAAAGGTCCACCTCCTATCAATAGTTTCGTAGCGACATTTCAAGATTTCAAGGTATTTATTTTATTTAATCAGGTAGCTTTTTATGTCCAAAAGCGTAGTCTGCGTTTTCACATTTAACGTGAATAACTGACCTCATACGCGGCTGCAGTCAGGACGGTATTTATCAAGACTAGCGCTAAATCGACGTATGACAAATCCAAAGCGAGTGAGCTTGGCTGATACACCAATTAACAGGCGAATTGTGGTTGCGCAGGAAACCAAGGTCCTTTGGGGTTTCGGTACCGGTCTCTTTAATTAACTCGCCTAGCAGAGAGTCGACTGGAAAAATCGCTTAAGTCATTTGTGCTCAAACATGTCTCTATATCGCGGTTCAAATCGAGGAGAACTTGAATGAAGAAAAATATCATGAAAACGGCCGAACTCAATCAACCGAACGCGGAACTCGCCCGTGCCTTGGCGACTCAGGCACTTCAACGATTCGAATACCTATGCGCACGTTTCGCCGATGGTGAACACCTGTTTTGGTTAAGCAAGCTACAAAACGGTCAATCTCAATCAGTAGAACGCAGACAATCAATGGACCGCAGAAGCAGCAGGTAGCAGGTTACCTTTGCGACAGCAACTAGCTGTTGCTGTCGACCCAACGCTGAATCCCAGCCACATCCATGGCACCGGCCTGACGAGCGATCTCGCGCCCGCCGCGAAAAATCGCGATGGTCGGAATGCTGCGGATATTGAATCGTGCTGCGAGGTTTTTCGTTGCTTCTGTATTCACCTTGACCAGCCGATAGCGCGGCTCCAAACGTTGCGCTGCCTCGGCGAAAGCCGGCGCCATCATGCGGCACGGCCCACACCACGGCGCCCAGAAGTCGACCACCAGCGGCAGGTCGGATCGGCTCACGTGCTTGTCGAATCCGGCTTCATCCAGCTCAACCGGTTGTCCGGTAAACAGCGGCGCCTGGCAAATGCCGCAGATGCCGGCATCGCCAAGACGGCCAGCAGGCACGCGATTGACGGCGTGGCAGGCGGGACAGACGACATGCAGCGAATCGGCCATGATGAACTCCAGTATCAGTAAAACGGATATTGGGTTGTCTATGCCGGATTCAAGTCGTGATGACAAGGGAGCATGATACGGAAGGCTGATGCGCTGCCGTTACAGTTCTTCGGACTCGACAATGCGCTCGCCGTTTTTACATGGGCTGGCAACGGGCGACGGTCGGCGCAATCACCCGTGCGATGCGCGGGTGGGCGAGCGCTGCCGTCAACACCTGCCGGCCGACCGCACCCGTGGCACCAACCAGAACAACCGTAACGGTGTTGCGGAATCAGGACTTGTCATGTGTCGCTTATAAATTCCGACTAAAGCGCCACGCGAAACCGCAGGTAGTCTTGCGCGCTCTGTTGCGGCCGCTCGAGCATCGGCAAGTGGCCGATGCCGGGCATGATGAGGACCTGGGAGCGCGGCATCAATTTGTGCAGAATATCGGCGCTCGCCGGAATCAGCACGCGGTCCTTGTCGCCCCACACAATCAATGTCGGCGTGGCCAAACCGGTGACACGCTGTTCCACCGCATCGGCGCCAAGCTGTTTGAGGATGCGCTCCTCCAGCACGAAGTTCCCAATCCGTTCCTGCGCCATCACATTGAGCATCGGCCTTGGGATGTAGGGCGGGTCGGTCATCACAAAGGAAAATACCTCAGCGAACTCCTCTTCGTTCTTTGCCATCAGTGGGTTGTGCCCGGTCTCCCTGGCCACCTTTCGCATCTCGCTTTCAGGCGCCGACCACACCCCCGCAGGCGCCAACAGCCACAGACTTTTGACCTCATCAGGATGAAGTGCAGCGTAGGTCAAAGCGATCTGTCCGCCCATGGAGCTGCCGCCAAGGTGAAGAGTCTTGATGCCCAGCGCCTGGGCCAGTACGCGCAAGCGTTCTACCTGGGCAGTCGGTGCGTAATCGGCATCCTGCGGATGCGATGATTCGCCAAACCCGATATGGTCAGGAACGATCACGCGGAAATGCGGCGTCAGAAATCGCGCCACGCGCGTGTAGTTATCCTTGTTGGCGCCAAAGCCGTGCAGCAACATCAATGCTTCGCCCTGCCCGCCTTCCAGATAGACGTAGTGCAAGCCGCCGGGCAAATCGATCTGCTTGCGAACGAGACCGGCAGTTTGGCGTTCGGCATCGATGGCGAAGTGCAGCGCCTTTGCCGGCGTCAAATAAACCAAGCCGATGGGCGCAATCGCCACCAACACCAACGCAGCAGCGATGAGTTTTACGATACGCATGATTCCCCTCTTTTCGTCATGGAGCCATTCATATCGAGGCAGTGGATAACGAAATCCGCATATCCCTTGGAGCGAAGGTGCGAAGCCAGATCAATCTCCAGATCGCAATTGCCCGAACCAATACTCACAAAACTCTTTGCGTTTCCCTGATGGTGTTGGCACCGCTCTTCGAGATACCTTTTGAACATTCCGTGTGGACTGCCAAATCCGAACGCTTCTAGTTTTG
>JAYWAM010000007.1:0-7761 GCA_043782425.1 Betaproteobacteria bacterium | reverse complement strand
AGGTAGGCGTCGCGCCGGTCCACCGCTTCGAGCACATCGAACACGCGCAGGAAAGCGCCAGCCTGCCGTCCCTGCAACGCGGCAGCCTGTAGAGCAGTTGGAATCAGGTGATCCAGTTTGCTGCGGCCTTTTGCGGTGAGAAAACGATAGCGCGCCGATTGCCGCCATTGTTGCAGACGCGTGGCGATGAGGTGTGACGCTTCAGAGTCAAAGCCCAGGCTCTCCAGGTGTGAGAGCAGGGGGCCGCACATTTCATCTTCATCGAGCCATGCGCTTGACCATGCGCTTGACCATAGGCCGGGCGCAGGGTCTGCTTCATTCAGCGCTAAGGCCGCTTGCTTTCCGCCCGCAGCAGCAAAAAGCGCATCAAACTCACGCGCCACAAATGCACGATGGCTTTGCAGTGCGTTTTCAAAGCGGGTGGTATCGGCAAATCCCATCGCCTCGGCAATCACGGCGCGATCCGCAGCGTTGACGGGCAAGGCTTGGGTTTGCGCATCATCGAGGTATTGCAGGCGATGTTCGAGATTGCGCAAAAATTCATAGGCAGCTTGCAGGCCACGCACGGATTCATACGGCAGAAGATCGCGCTCGGCGATGCGTTGCAGCGCGGCGCGCGTCGAACAAGTCTGCAAGTCTGTTTCACGCCCGCCACGTATGAGCTGGAAAAGCTGGGCGATAAACTCGATTTCGCGAATACCGCCGCTGCCGACTTTGATGTCGCCCTGACGGTTTTTACGCTGTGCTTCAGCACGAATTTTAGCGTGCAGGTCGCGCAAATCCTGTAGCGCGCCGTAGTCGTGGTATTTGCGATAAACGAAGGGCCGCGTCACCGCCAGAAGTTCAGCGCCGCCGCCGCTGATGGCGCGCGCCTTGAGCCACGCATAGCGTTCCCACGGGCTGGCGCTGGTGATGAAATAGTGTTCCAGGCTTTCAATATTTACCGCGAGCGGCCCGCTGTCGCCGAAGGGGCGCAGGCGCATATCGACGCGAAACACAAAACCGTCTTGCGTTATATCGTGCAGAGATGCGATGAGCTTCTGCCCGAGGCGTGTGAAGTAATCTTGATTGGATATGCTCCTTCCAGATGCAACAGGTGTGGTTTCTCCTTCTTCAGCAAAGATGAAGACCAGGTCAATGTCGGAAGAGACATTCAACTCGCGTCCGCCCAGCTTGCCCATGCCGACGACGATGAGTTCTTGTGCTGCCCCGCTTTGCGCGCCGTGCGGTGCGCCCAACGTCGCTTGCAACGCGCTGTGATGGAATGCCAGTGCGGCCTGGATGGCGACTTCGGCAAGATCGCTGGTGACGCTCACCACTTCATCGAGATTGGCCTGACCATTCAGATCACGCAGCAGGGTGCGCAGCAATACCCGCGTGCGTAGCTTGCGCAGGGCGGCTTTCAGCGCATTTTCATCACTGGCGGGCAGCGCTGCCAGGTAGGCGAGCATATGTTGGCGCGAAAACGCCTCGAGGTAGGTGGCGCGCAGTTCGTCGATGAGCGCTGCTTGGGCGGCGAGCGTACGTTGCGCATAGCGTGAGCAGCGCAACGTTTTTTCAAGGCAGGTGTCGAAAGGGGGTGTGTCGTTATTCATGGGCTGTCCGGGCAGGTGATATTATGTCTCATCCGGCGCAAGCCCTTGACCACACAAGCTTTAGCAACAAGTTATAACCAACTAAGACGATACCAATCAAGATGGTCCGCTCGCTGTCGCGTTTCGCTTTTTTCCTCGTAATTTTCCTCAGTGTGCTGTTGACCGTAGCCGTGCTCACGCTACGCTTTGCCGTGCTGCCCAACATCGAGAGTTATCGCGCGGACATCGTACGCAACGTGGCGAACGCCTCGGGCATGGCTGTGAGCGCCAAGTCATTGCGTGGCGGCTGGGAGGGCTTTCGTCCTTTCGTTGAATTGGCGGATGTGCGCTTTTCCGATCCCAAGACCGAGACTGATGCTCCTGCGCTGGTGATGCCGGCGTTACACGCCTCGCTTTCCTGGTGGGCGCTGCTGCTGGGGGAGGTGCGCTTTCATGAAGTGACGCTAGACGCGCCGGAACTGGTATTGCAGCGTATGCAAGATGGGGTTATCTATTTCGCCGGGAAGCCGCTAAATCAGAAACGCGCTAACGACGACGCTCGGCTGCTTCCCTGGCTGCTTGAACAACCGCAGCTCGTGATACATGACGCCGCGTTGCAATGGCAGGACGATATGACTGGCGCAGCTGCGTTGCGGCTCACAAAACTCGATTTGCGTATCGAAAAAAGCGGCAGACGCCACCGTATCGGACTGCGCGCCACGCCGCCTCGCGACATAGCCACCAGCCTGGAAGCGCAGGGCATGCTTGAGATCAGCAAGAACCAGGCGCAATGGGAGTTGTCGGGAACGTTGTATGCCAACACCACGCAGGCGAGCCTGGCGCAATGGCGCCGCCATTTGCCCATCCCCGATACGATACGCGAGGCCACGGGCAATGTGCGCGCCTGGATCGATTTTGACCCTGCGCAGCCGCATGGCGTGAAGACCATTACCGCAGACGTTAACGTGGTCAACGTCATTGCGCAGTTTTCCAAGGACCTCGCGCCGCTTGCTTTGCCGAGACTGGCAGGCCGCGTCGAGTATCGCGCCGAACCGGGCGGTTTCAATATCGGCAGCCGCGCGCTGCAATTTCGCACCAGTGCAGGCATTCAACTGACGCCTGCTGACTTTTCTGTCTCTCTCATCGCCGAGCCGGGAAAAGTTGCGCGAGGCGAAATGACAGGCAATGGTATTGACCTCAAGGTGGTGGCGGCCTTGGTTAATTTTTTCCCCGTAGGCAAAGGAGTGCGTGAGGCGGTGGCGCGCTACGCGCCGCGCGGCGCCATCAATCAGGCGAGCGTTTCCTGGAGTGGCGAGTTCACTGCGTTGCAAAGTTACCGCGTGAAAGGCCGTTTCGCCGATCTGGCATTTAACGCCGACGGCAAAATTCCCGGCGTCGAGGGCTTGAGCGGCAGCATCGAAGGCGACGAGAGCGGCGGACAGTTTAGTGTGGCGTCAAAGAATATAAAGTTGGATATCGGACAGGTATTCCGTGCGCCGCTATTTTTTGAAACGCTTGAGGCGGGGGCAAAGTGGAAGAAGAGTACCGATAAGAATACCAACGCCCTGGCGCTCGAATTTAGCAAAATCATGTTTGCCAACGCCGAAGTGGCCGGCGAGGTCAACGGCGCCTATCGCAGCGGCGGTAAAGGCCCGGGCATGGTCGATTTTAAGGGCACGCTGGCGCGCGGCGATGCGGCAAAGATTGCCAACTATCTGCCCAACAGCGCACAAAAAACCCGTACCTGGTTGGAAAACGCGCTGCCAGCGGGCAAGATCAATAGTGCGCAGTTTGAACTTCGCGGCGACTTGTGGGATTTTCCTTTCAAAGATGATAAGGACGGAAAGTTTCTGCTGTCCGTCAAAGCCGAAGATGTGCGTTTCAAGTTCCTGCCCGATTGGCCGACTATTGACAACATCAAGGGCGATATCGTGTTTGCCGGTTCGCACATCAGCGTAAAACCTGAAAGCGCGACAATTTTTGACTCACAAATTGCTCGTACTACGATTGTCGAGGTAGACGATACCACCTCCTGGACTCCGCTACTGACGGTTAATGGAATGGTGAACGCTTCCGCGCAGGACGTGGCGCGCTACCTGAAGGAAAGCCCGCTGGCTGAAGGCGTCGGCAAGTTTACCCAGATCATCACCATGGACGGTCCGGGCAGGCTTGATTTGAAACTATCTGTGCCGCTGGGATCGCGTAAAGCCGACGTGTCTAACGCTAACGCCCCAGCCAAGGAGCGCCCGCCGTTACGTGTCTCAGGGCGCTATGAGTTTTTGCAGGCGCGCATCAAGCCGCCGCTGGGAGCTATGGTGACCAACGTCAGCGGGTCTATTCAGTTCACCGAGCGTAGTGTAATAAGCCAGGGGCTGTCGGGGCAGGTGTACGGAAACCCACTACAGATTACCCTGTCAGGCGGAGGCGAGGAAGGTGTCGCAATCGATTTGTCGGGACGTACCGAGATCACTAATCTCAACGACGTGTTGCCGTTTCGTTTGCCCAGTCAGATTGAGGGGGTAACGGACTGGAAGGGCCGTATCGTGGCGCGCTCCTCGCGTGTTGACATGACCTTTACCTCCGAGTTGCTTGGCGTTACCTCGGGACTTCCCTCTCCCCTCGCCAAACGCCCAGAGCAGCCGTTGAAGCTGGTGGCCGAATTTAGCGAGCTGGGAAAAAATAGCGAAACTATCCATGTCCAGTTGGGAGAAATTGCTTATGGCCGCTTTGCGCGGCGCTTCGATGACAAGGGTCAGCCCAGCGGTTTGGCAGGGGGCCTGATAAGTCTTGAGAGGCCGATTGGTTCCCAGCCCTTGCCAGAAGGACTATGGCTGGTGGGAAATATGCCTGAACTCGATATCGACCGTTGGAAGGCCACCTTCGGTGCAGCCAGTCAGCCCGCCGCAAGCGCAGGCGACAGTCCCGGATCGAATACTTTCACCGGGTTCGATCTGGCTGTGACGCGCATGTTGGCATTTGGGCGCGAGTTCAAATCGTTGCAATTAAAGGGGCGGCGAGTTGGCGATGATTGGCGTGTCACGGTTTCCAGTCCGGAATTGGCAGGCGATGCGCTATGGCGGCCTGCCGCCGATGCGGGCAGGGGGTATATACGCGCCAGGCTCAACAATTTCGTGCTCAACGCGGAACAAGCACAAGCTGCTGTCATGCCCGCAGACAGCGGCGAACGCACGGCAGTAGAGTTTCCGTCGCTCGATATCGAAGCCGAACATTTTACTTTCCGTGGTTACGAACTGGGCAAGCTGGAATTCAAGGCCGCTATGGACGGTATGGACTGGCGCATTGACCGCCTGCTCATCGAAGGCTCGGGATCCAAGCTCGACACCAGCGGGCGCTGGACGCGCGCCGAGGGCCAATCGCACACCGAACTCAAGGTGAAAGTTGAATCCAATAACTTAAATGGTTTGTTCCGCACTTTTGGTCATGCCGATACGCTCAAGCGCGGCGCCGGGCAACTTGAGGGCACGCTAGGCTGGCCGGGTTATCCCTATGAATTTGCGCTTAACAATCTGGTTGGAGAATTCAAGTTGGATGCGCGCAAAGGCCAGTTCGCCAAGATCGAACCGGGCGCTGGTCGGCTGCTCGGGCTGATCAGCCTCCAGGCCATTCCGCGCCGTGTCACGCTGGATTTTCGCGATATTTTTTCCGAGGGTTTTGGCTTTGATCGCATTGGCGGAACGATCAAGATAGATAAAGGCATCATGCGCACCGAAGATTTTGAAATTGCCGGGTCATCCGCGTTCGTCACCATGCAAGGTGAAGTTTCTCTGCCCAGCGAAACGCAAAACCTGCGTATGACTGTCATCCCCTCTCTGGGGGAGGGCGTTTCGGTTATTACTGCGCTGATAGGCGGGCCGGTTGTTGGCTTGACTACACTACTGGTGCAGAAGCTGCTCCAGGACCCCATCGGGCGCGTAGCGGGCTACCAATACAACGTGACGGGAACCTGGGATAACCCCGACGTGGTTCGTCTGGCTCGAAACGCTGCACCAGCGACCAATGTGATCGTAGATCCACAAAAGAATACACCATGATTATCACTCGTAACCACAACTCGCAGCCCGGAGCATTGCAAGAATCGGCACAGACTAGCCAATCATTTTTCCGCGTTGCCGCAGTACAAATGGCCTCCGGCCCCAACATCAAAGGCAATCTGCAAGAGGCCGGGCGTCTGATCGAACTTGCCGCAGCGAGCGGCGCACGCATTGTGGCGCTGCCCGAATATTTTGCCATCATGGGCATGAAGGATACCGACAAGGTGGCGGTGCGCGAAAACCCCGGAGACGGGCCGATACAAACTTTTCTCGCGGAAACGGCGCGCAAACACGGCGTCTGGATTATAGGCGGGACGGTACCTTTGGAGGCCTCGGTGCCGCACAAGGTGCGCAATGCCACCCTGGTGTTTGACAACCACGGCAAGCAGGTTGCACGCTACGACAAGATTCATTTGTTTAATCTGGCGCTAGGTGCAGAAAACTACGCCGAGGAACGCACCATAGAAGCGGGCGACAAAGTGGTCACCTTCGATTCCCCCTACGGGCGTATCGGTTTGTCTATCTGTTATGACCTGCGTTTCCCAGAGCTTTACCGCGCAATGGGCGACGTGGACATCATTGTGGTTCCCTCGGCCTTTACCGCCACCACAGGCAAAGCCCATTGGGAGCCGTTGATGCGCACACGCGCCATCGAAAATCTCGCCTATGTGCTGGCGCCCGCGCAGGGCGGTTACCATGTAAACGGACGCGAAACGCACGGCGATAGTATGATTGTCGATCCTTGGGGCGTTATTCTTGACCGTCTGCCGCGCGGCTCGGGCGTAGTAGTGGCCGGAATCAATCCCAATTACTTAAAGACCGTGCGCCAAAGCCTGCCCGCACTTACCCATCGCACGCTCAGGCACATTTGAGCTTACTGCTTCCCAGGATTGGGCAGCGAGGAATATTGTTAACATGATTGCTACACCATCAATGCAGATTGCGCGCAACACGCTGCTTTCCCCAACTGGGTTGGATGAAAACACAATAGAGCGCGTTTTTGGCACTATCCTCACCCACCGCGCCGACTATGCCGACCTGTATTTTCAGTACAGCCGCTCGGAAGGCTGGTCGCTGGAAGAGGGGCGCGTTAAATCCGGCAGCTTTAATATCGACCAGGGGGTAGGCGTGCGCGTTGTGAGCGGAGAAAAAACCGCCTTCGCCTATTCGGATGACATCAATTTTGCAGCGCTCGAAGCGGCGGCGCGGGCGACGCGCTCCATCGCACAAGCCGGCGCAAACGGCGTTACAGCGCTTGCTACCGCGCGTGAGAGCCGTGCGCTTTATACTTCTGCCGATCCCATATCTGACTTTTCCGATGCCGACAAGGTGCGCATACTCGAGCGTTTGGAAAGTTTCGCGCGCGCCATAGACCCGCGCGTCAAGGAGGTCATGGCGCATCTTTCCGGCGAATACGAGGTGATACTGATTGCGCGCCATGACGGCACGATGGCGGCTGACGTCCGTCCGCTGGTGCATATCGGCGTAACGGTGATCGCCGAGCAAAACGGGCGGCGCGAACAAGGCCATTGCGGCGGGGGTGGAAGATACGATTACCGCTATTTTAGCGATGCAGTGCTCAAGGGCTACGCCGAAGAGGTGGTCAAACAGGCATTGATAAATCTCGAAGCGCGCCCGGCGCCCGGCGGCGTGATGACGGTAGTGCTAGGCCCCGGATGGCCGGGCATACTGCTGCACGAGGCCGTCGGTCATGGACTCGAAGGTGATTTCAACCGCAAGGGCAGCTCGGCGTTTTCGGGTCGCATCGGCGAACGCGTTGCTGCGCCCGGCGTGACGGTAATTGACGACGGCACCATCAAGGATCGCCGCGGCTCACTCAACATCGACGATGAAGGCAATCCCACACAACGCACTGTCTTGATAGAGGATGGCGTTCTTAAGGGTTATATCCAGGACAGCCTCAACGCGCGCTTGATGGGCGTGACCTCCACCGGCAACGGGCGGCGCGAATCCTACGCGCATATACCCATGCCACGCATGACCAACACTTTCATGCTGGGCGGCGACAAAACGCGCGACGAAATTGTCGCCTCGGTCAAGCGTGGTCTTTACGCGGTCAATTTTGGCGGTGGTCAGGTCGATACCACCAGCGGCAAATTTGTGTTCTCGGCGTC
>JAYWAM010000006.1:0-7768 GCA_043782425.1 Betaproteobacteria bacterium | reverse complement strand
TGAGATATGAAACTGGCATCAGCTATGTGCCCTTGGCGAGCGTCCAGCAACAATCAAGTTCGAGTAGCGGCGCTGTTCCCTACGTGACTTCAAATTTCTCCCCCGGCTTGGATTTCCTTCCACTTAACTGGAGCTGGAATGCTTCTAACGGAGGCTATTGGGATGATGGTGTCGCCTGCCATTGATCTGTGTTCCAAAATAGCGTGGGCACGCGTGCCCACGCTGTTCATAGGTCCGCCATCATGACCATTCCCTCTGACTTGTCAGTCACGTCGTCAGTGATATTGACCCGGCCGGATAGCTGATCGTAATTAAAAATCAAAAAGTCATGTAGGCAATGATTTCTTCAGGCCGTGCGCGCCTAGGGTAATATTGCGCTTCGCGGAGATTTCTAGCTCCGCGCCTTGATTCAAGGAGGAGCAATGAAGGCGTTAGTTGCGGTCAAGCGCGTGGTCGATTTCAACGTCAAGATTCGCGTCAAGGCGGATCAAAGCGGCGTCGAGCTGGCGAACATCAAAATGGCGATGAATCCGTTCGATGAAATTGCCGTCGAAGAAGCGGTCAAATTGAAAGAGGCCGGGGTGGTGACGGAAATCATCGCGGTTTCACTCGGTACTACTCAATGCCAGGAAACCTTGCGTACTGCGTTAGCGATGGGCGCTGACCGGGCGATTCTGGTGGAGAGCAGCGTCGAGCTGCAACCGCTGGCCGTGGCGAAGCTGCTCAAGGCGCTGGTAGACCAAGAACAACCGCAGCTCGTCATTCTCGGCAAGCAGGCCATAGACGACGATGCCAACCAGACCGGCCAGATGCTCGCCGCGCTGCTAAATTGGCCGCAGGGAACCTTCGCTTCCAAGGTCGCCATCAGCGGCGCTACGGCAGAAGTCACGCGCGAAATTGACGGCGGGCTTGAAACCGTGTCGCTCAAGCTGCCGGCCATTATTACTGCCGATCTACGCTTGAATACGCCGCGTTATGCGACGCTGCCGAACATCATGAAGGCCAAGAAAAAACCGCTCGCTACACTCACGCCGGATGCGCTGGGCGTCGATGTCACACCCAGGCTGACAACACTCAAAGTGCTTGAACCCGCCAAGCGCAAGGGCGGCGTGATACTTGCCGATGTGGCGGCGCTGGTGGATAAACTCAAAAATGAAGCAAAGGTGATTTGATGCGCTGCGAAGGAAAAATATCATGACGGTTCTAGTTATCGCGGAACACGACAACAGCAGCCTTAAATCGGGTGTGGGCAATGCCGTCACCGCCGCTACAAAAATGGGCGGCGAGATTCATGTGCTGGTGGCAGGGCAGGGCTGTGGCGCCGCCGCCCAGGCGGCTGCCCGCATCGCCGGGGTGGCCAAGGTATTGCACGCCGACGCCGCAATGTTTGCCGACGCGCTGCCGGAAAACCTCGCGCCGTTGGTGCAATCTGTGGCGGGCGGCTATGCGCATATAGTTTGCGCTGCCACAGCGTTTGGCAAAAACCTGTTGCCGCGCGTTGCGGCATTGCTCGATGTGGCGCAGATTTCCGACATCGTAGCGGTGGAATCGCCCGATACTTTCGTGCGCCCGATTTATGCCGGCAACGCCTTTGCCACGGTGCGCTCAAGCGACGCAATCAAGGTCATCACCGTGCGCACGACCGGCTTCGATGCCGCCGCAGCGCAGGGGGGCAGTGCTACTGTTGAGTCAATTTCCGGCGGCGTGGATGCTGGGTTGTCAAAAGTGCTGCGCCAGGAATTGACCAAGCTGGACCGGCCCGAGCTCACGGCAGCGCGGGCGATTATTTCCGGCGGTCGCGGTCTGCAAAGCGGCGATAATTTCAAAATGCTTGAAGCGCTCGCTGACAAACTCAACGCAGCCATCGGCGCCTCGCGCGCTGCGGTGGACGCAGGTTTTGTGCCCAATGATTATCAGGTTGGTCAGACCGGCAAGATCGTCGCGCCCGAGCTCTACATCGCCATCGGCATTTCCGGCGCGATCCAGCATCTGGCCGGGATGAAGGATAGCAAGGTGATTGTGGCCATCAACAAGGACCCCGAAGCGCCTATTTTTCAGGTGGCGGATTATGGGCTGGTGGGAGATCTATTTAAAATCGTGCCGGAGTTGATTGCAGCGCTTTAGTCGTCAAAGAAAAACACAAAGGAAAAAACTGTTTATGAGCGAATATCACGCCCCGTTGAAAGACATGAATTTCATACTCAGGCACGTCGTCGGGCTTGAGGAAGTCGCCAAGCTGCCCGGCTGCGAGGAAGTGAGCGAAGATGTGGTTGAGGCCATACTCGATGAGGCCGGCAAGTTCTCCACCGCAGTGCTCTCGCCGCTGAACCGGGTGGGTGATGAGCACGGCGCCACACTCAAGGATGGCGTGGTCAAAACACCGCCGGGATTCAAAGATGCTTACTGGAAGTTTGTCGATGCCGGTTGGACACTGGTGTCGTCTCCCGTCAAGTATGGCGGACAGGATCTGCCCAACCTGGTGGCCACCGCCATCGGCGAGATGATAGGCAGCGCCAACATGGCGTTCAAGCTTTGCCCACTGCTGACGCACGGCGCCATTGTGGCGCTGGAGCGCCACGGTTCGAAGCAGATACAGGAAACTTTCATGCCCAACATGGTTTCGGGCAAATGGACGGGCACCATGAATCTGACCGAACCCCAGGCCGGCTCGGATTTGGCCCAGGTGCGCACCAAGGCGCTACCCCAGGCCGATGGCAGCTACCGTCTTTTCGGGCAGAAAATATTCATCACCTACGGCGAGCACGATTACACCGAAAATATTATTCACCTGGTGCTGGCGCGCATTGAAGGCGCGCCTGAAGGCGTGAAGGGCATTTCGCTTTTTGCGGTGCCCAAAATGCTCATCAATGCCGATGGCAGCATAGGCAAACGCAACGAGGTGAAATGCGCCTCCATTGAACACAAGATGGGCATACACGCCAGCCCCACCTGCGTCATGCTCTACGGCGAAGACGGCGACAACGGCGCGCTGGGGTATCTCGTCGGCGAGCAACATCGCGGTCTTGAATACATGTTCGTCATGATGAATGCGGCGCGCCTCGGTGTGGGCCTGGAAGGCGTATCAATCGCCGAGCGCGCCTATCAACACGCGGTGGTGTGGGCGCGCGAGCGCGTGCAGGGTCGGCCGCTGGTGGCGCTGCCCGGCAATCCCAAAGCTGCGGCGATCATTCACCACCCCGATGTAAAACGCATGTTGCTCACCATGAAAGCCTATGCCGAAGCCACGCGCGCGCTGGCTTACTGGGCCGCAGCGTGCCTCGATATCGCGGAGCGTTCCAGCGATGAGAAACAGAAACGTTTCAATCAGGCGCTGGTTGATCTGCTCATCCCGATTGTAAAAGGCTGGAGCACCGAAGTCGGCATTGACGTGGCCTCGCTCGGCATCCAGGTGCATGGCGGCATGGGCTATATCGAAGAAACCGGCGCGGCGCAGTATCTGCGCGATGCACGCATTTCGGCTATTTACGAAGGCACAACGGGTATCCAGGCTAACGATCTGGTCGGTCGCAAGGTTGGTCGAGAAGGCGGGCAGACAGCGCTGGCGTTAATCGAAAACATGGAAAAACTGATCGCGCAGCTTGCCGCCAGCGGCGATGCCAATCTGAAAAAATTCTCCAGCACACTCGCCGCAGGTATCGCCAGCGCGAAACGCGCGACCGAATGGATAGTGCTCACCTTTCCCAGCAATCAAGGCGCGGTGGGTGCAGGTTCTGTGCATTATCTCAAGCTCATGGGCACAGTGATCGGCGGCTGGATGATGGGTCGCGCTGCCTTGGTAGCGGCGCAACAACTTGCGGCGGGAGAGGGCGACAGCGATTTCCTCAAAGCCAAAATCATCACTACGCGCTTCTACGGCGATCACATTCTCACGCTGGCGACTTCTCTGGCTGATGCGGTGACACAGGGCGCGGATAGCGTGTTGCAGATGGAAGAGGCGTACTTCTAGCGCCACTGAATGCGGGCGTTATGTCGCTCACAACATTGAAAAGATGGTGCGCACGCCCTGAGTCGGCTGATCTGAAGCGCGGCGGTAAGTCGCCGCAGAATCGTAGATGGGCACGCTTTTGTGCCCACGCGGTTAACATCTATCATATTCCAGCATGAAAAAACCCGGCCCGCAAACGCACGCCCCGCGCAGTAAACTCCCCGGCAGCATTTATATCATCGGTGTGGTGAGCATGCTGAACGATATCGCCACCGACATGGTGATTCCGCTCGTGCCGATTCTGCTGACGGCCACATTGGGAGCGGGGCCGTGGGTATTGGGGCTGGTCGAAGGCTTGTCCGATGCTGTGGCGGCATTTCTACGCTTGTGGGCGGGGCGCCATTCCGATGCTTCCGGAGGCAAGCGCAAACCGCTGGCGCTGCTGGGCTACACCATCTCCAACCTCGCGCGCCCGCTGCTCGGGCTCGCGGCGAGCTGGTGGCAGGTGCTGCTGCTACGCGCGCTGGATCGCGTCGGCAAAGGCATACGCAGTGCGCCACGCGATGCGTTGATCGTTGACATTGCGCCTGCAAGCTTGCGCGGCGTGGCCTTTGGCATCCATCGCGCCTTCGATAATGGCGGCGCGCTGCTGGGGGCATTGGTCGCAGCGGCGGTTATTTACGCTTTTTCCTTCAATCTTTCGCAGATCGTTTTAATATCGGCGCTACCCGGATTCCTGGCAGTGGGGTTGCTCGCTTGGGGCGTGGCCGAGCCAAAGGAACACAAGCCCGCCAGCGCCGATGTAGCAATAGTATTTAAAACCCTCGCCTGGCGAGATGTGCCGCCCAAGTTAAGGCGCTATTTGCTGGTGTTGATGTTATTTAGCTTTGCGCGCATGGCAGAAACCTTTATCATTCTGCGCGCGCATGAGTTAGGCGCCAGTGTGGTGGCCGCGCTGTTGCTGTGGGCGGCGATGAATGGCGTGAAGATAGTGGCCAATTATATTGGCGGGACGCTGTCCGACCGTCTCGGCAAGCTGAAAGTCATGGTTCCCGGCTGGGCGCTGCATTGCATTGCGATGTTCGGGTTTTGTTGGGTGGATGATCTCGCCTCGTTGTGGATCGCAACACTTTTTCTTGGCGTGGCGCTGGCTTTCACTGAAGGCGTGGAGCGCGCGGTGCTGGGCGACCACGCGCATGCCGAACAACGCGGCACGCTGTATGGCTGGTATTACGCATTGATAGGTTTTGCCGCGATTCCCGCCGGCTTGATGTTTGGCGGGTTGTGGCAATTTTTCGGCGCAGCCACTGCATTTGCAGTGGGCGGCGTCATCGGAATTTTTTCTTTAGGTTTGCTGCGCTACTGGGTTGTTCCCGGCCTAACAGCGCGTAACACTTAAGCGGACAAAAATAGAACGCTGATGACACTGAACAGTTACTAAAATACCCATGCCCATAGTAGAACTACGCGCTGTCTCGCTTGCCCACGGCCATTGGCCGCTGCTCGATCACGCCGATCTGGTGCTCGACAACTTTGAGCGCGTCGCCTTGATCGGGCGCAACGGTGAAGGCAAATCCAGCCTGTTGAAACTGCTAGCCGGAGAGTCCATACCCGATGATGGCGTGCTGTGGCGCGCTTCGCACTGCCGCGTCGCTTATGTGGCGCAAGAACCGGCGTTCGATGAGACGCTGACGGTGCTCGACGCCATGAGCAACGCACTGGGAGAGCTGGCAGGCGATGATGAAACCTGGCGCTTGCAGTCGCGCATCGAGCAGCAGTTGGCTCTGCTTGAGTTACCGGCGCAGGCAACGCTAGCCACTCTTTCCGGCGGTATGAAAAAACGTGTGGCTTTGGGTCGCGCTTTGGTCAGCGAGCCCGATCTGTTGCTGCTCGATGAGCCAACCAATCATCTCGACATCGCCGGTATTGAGTGGCTGGAGGGTACATTAAACGCCTTTAATGGGGCGGTGCTGGTGGTGAGCCACGACCGGCGTTTTCTGGAGGGCGTCGCCACACGCATTGTGGAACTGGACCGCGGGCGACTGTCGAGCTACCCAGGCACATTTGCCGCCTATCAAGTACGCAAAGCCGCCGAGCTACGCGACGAAGCAGGACGCAACCAGAAATTCGACAAGCTGCTGGCGCAGGAAGAAGTGTGGATACGCAAAGGAATCGAAGCGCGGCGCACGCGCAACGAAGGCAGGGTGCGACGCCTAGAAGCACTGCGCCGCGAGCGCGCGGCGCGGCGTGAACGCATCGGCCAGGTCAACCTGGCGCTAGACAGCGGAACGCGTTCCGGCAAGCTGGTAGTGGAACTGGAAATGGTGAGAAAATCCTACGGCGCGCGCACGCTAATCAGCAACTTTTCGTGCATTATCCAGCGTGGCGATCACATCGGCCTTATCGGCCCCAACGGCATCGGCAAGACTACCTTGATCCGTCTTATCCTGGGAGACCTAGCGCCGGATTCGGGTGTGGTGAAAATGGGAACCAAGATCGATATCGCGTATTTCGATCAGTTCCGTGTGCAGCTCGATCCTGAATCCACTTTGTCTGACGTGATCAGCAAAGGCTCGGACTATGTTGAAATCGGCGCGGTGCGCAAGCACGTCATCAGCTATCTGGAGGATTTTCTTTTCCCGCCCGAGCGCTCGCGCGCCAAAGTCAAATCATTGTCGGGAGGCGAGCGCAATCGTCTGTTGCTGGCGCGCCTGTTCTCACGCCCCGCCAATTTGCTGGTGCTCGATGAGCCAACCAACGATCTTGATATCGAAACACTGGAGCTGCTGGAAACTTTATTGCAGGAATATAGCGGCACCTTGCTGCTGGTCAGCCACGACCGCACTTTTCTCAACAACGTTGTCACACAGGTTTACGCTTTCGAAGGCGAAGGCGTAGTGCGCGAGTATGCAGGAGGATACGACGATTGGCTCGCACAGCGTGCCGTCAACCCCAACGTTAAAACTGGGAAACAGAGTGCAGCCGCATCTGCAAGCGCAAGTGAAACCAAGCCCTCCGCCGCCGCGCGTAAAACGCGGCTCGGCTTCAAGGAAGCGCGTGAACTGGAACAATTGCCGCAGCAAATCGAAGCGCTGGAAACCGAGCAACGCGACCTCAACGCGCGCCTTGCCGATCCCAGTCTTTACAGCGGCGGCGCACCGGATGAAGCCAAACGCCTGGGCAGCCGCCTGACAGAAGTTGAAGCGCACCTGGCGCAAGCCTTCGTGCGCTGGGAAATGCTGGAAGCCAAGCGCACAGCGGCGCAATAGCTTGCCGAGGTAAAAAAGCCGAGGTAAAAAAGCTCGCGCGTCGCCTGCGCCGCAGGTATAATTTCGCCTCCACGGAAAGGTGGCTGAGTGGTCGAAAGCGCCGGACTCGAAATCCGGTGTAGGGCTCGTCTCTACCGTGGGTTCGAATCCCACCCTTTCCGCCAAATTCACTATGAGAGATTGTAATAAAATCTCTATACCCCCCCAAACAACCCACCAAAATTTTTTGCGCTCGCATGAAACGGGTTGCTTTGGTTAATGGCTCCGAGAAAGCGAGTGGCATAATCGAATGATTCCACTGCCTGCGGGAGATTAGAACGAGATTGTATTCGCAACGACCCAACTCTCGGCTCAGTACAATGCGTCGGCGTAGCTGGTTCAACTGTCGGAAGCGGAACCGCATGTTCGGTGGGATGCGAGGACGGAGGAGTCAAGTCCGTCACCCACCCAATTTTAAACTGAAGTTCCCTGACTCCGATCCTTTTTTTCAACGTGTCCGCTAGAGCGAAGGCGAAGGAAATATCGCCAGTATTTAAATGCAATATGTAGCCAT
>JAYWAM010000005.1:0-2948 GCA_043782425.1 Betaproteobacteria bacterium | reverse complement strand
CCTCTCCACCAGGATTTATTGGGATGTCGTTTTTTTACATCGAACGACAAGGTAACGAGCACATTAAAACAAAAGTCGCCGATATTTTTGTCTCGATTTATGGATAAATTCATGCTTATATAATCAATAATTCGAAATGTGCGGATTTATTGTCTCGAAAATCATAGGAATTGATGCATGAAGAGCAATCAAGACAAACTGAAAAGACAAAAAAAAGCGGGGCGGCATATGTCGTGCGCCGCCCCGGCCTTTTTCCCTTCTCTTACTCCCCCTCCATACTCCAACTATTTCAACGCACTGGTGCCCAGGCGTTTGCGCGTGTCTGCGGTGGGCACGCCTTCTTTGTTCCAGCCGCGCGCTGCGTAATATTCGGGCAGCATTTTTTCTATGCCCGAGACCAGCCCCTTGGCGGGGCCGGATTTGGCGGCTTCGGTTTTGAGCCTGGCGGGCAGATCGTCGTCTTTCATGGTGAACCCCGCGGCGAGATTGAATTCACGTTCCATGTTCCAGATGCGCTCGCCGATCAGATTCAGATTCTCCAGCGACCAGTCGCCTTCACACGCGCTTTGCAACTGCGGCGCGACATCCTGCAAGGTCCACGCAAAGGAAGTAAACAGACACAGGCCGGAGGAATCGAAAACGGTGGTGGCGTCCTGAAAGGCTTTTACCAAGCCGGGCTTGCCTTCGGTGGTGAGCGGATCGGTTTTCACCGGGATACCGAGCACTTCCGAGGCGACGGTGTAGCCGCGCAAATGACAGGCGCCACGGTTGCTGGTGGCGTACGCCAGGCCCATGCCCTGGATCCCACGCGAATCGTAGGCGGGAAATTCCTGACCCTTCACCGACATGGAAAGGCCGGGGTGGCCGTATGTTTCGCACAGGCGTTTTGATCCCAGGCCGATTTCCTTGCCGAAGCCTTCGCCCTTTGCTACCAGCTCGGCAAAGTAGGTGAGCGCTTGGGCCGAGCCGAATGGCGCTTCGATGCCAAGCTGTTCTTTTTTTAGCACACCCATTTCGTAAAGCTCCATGACCGCGCCTATGGTCGCGCCGAAAGAGATCGGGTCATTGCCGTCTTCGTTGCACACAAAGTTGGCATAGGTGAGGGCTTCAAGATCGTTCACGCCATTGGCCGAGCCCAGCGCCCACGCGGCTTCGTATTCCAGGCCGCCGGATGCGCCCCAGTATTCGGGCTTGTTGACCACCGTGTAATGGCTCTCGTCAATCTTGGAAATGCGACCGCAGGCGATGGTGCAGCCGAAGCACGCCTGATTGGTGACCAGGTTGGCTTTGCCGTCTGTTTTGCGCGGCACGTGCATGGCTTCGCCGGAAATATCCTTCGCACCTGCGAATTGCACCTCGCGATGATTGCGCGTCGGCAAAGCGCCCATTTCATTGATGACGTTCATCAGCACCTGCGTGCCGTACTTGGGCAGGCCTTGTCCGGTGACGGCGTTATCGGCCAGCACTTTTTTAGCCGCGGTCGTGGCTTTCATGAATGCGGCCGGATCTTTGATATTGCCCACGCCTTTAGTGCCGTGCAGCGCAATGGCTTTGAGGTTCTTGGAACCCATCACCGTGCCGACGCCCGAGCGCCCCGCCGCGCGGTGCAGATCGTTGACGATGCAGGCGAACAGACAGCCGCTTTCGCCGGCGCGCCCTATGCTACAGACGCGCATCTGCGGGTACTGATGTTTCTTTTTCAGCAGACCCTCGGTGTCCCAGGTGGTCTTGCCCCACAGGCCGGACGCATCGAGCAATTCGGCCTTGTCGTCCTCGATATGCAGATACACCGGCTTGGGTGATTTCCCCTCGACGATAATCATGTCCCAGCCCGCCATCTTCAATTCCGCGCCCCAATAGCCGCCGGAGTTGGAGCACGCGATTGCACCGGTGAGAGGCCCCTTAGTGATGACCGAGTAACGCCCGCCGGTGGAAGCCATGGTGCCGGTGAGCGGGCCGGTGGCGAAAATGAGTTTGTTTTCGGGCGCAAGCGGCTCAACCTTGGGGCTTACTTCCGCAACGTAATACTTGGTGGCGAGGCCGCGCTGGCCGAGATACTCGCCCGCCCACTTCATATTCAAAGGCTCAGCGACACAAGTGCCTTTGCTGAGATTGACGCGCAAAACTTTTTTAGCCCAGGACATGATTTTCTCCTCCTAAGCTGCGTGGCCCGCAGCGGGCTGGTTATCGAGTTTTTGCGCCCATTGACGCATCTTGTCGATCCCGGTCCAATCGGCATCCACATAGGTGATGGCGCTGGTCGGGCAGGCTTCGACGCAAGCGGGATTGCCGCCGCACAGATCGCACTTTTGCACCTTGCCGGTATCCTGCACATAGTTCACCGTGCCGAACGGGCAGGCGATGGTGCACACTTTGCAGCCAACGCACACGTCATCGAGAACAATCTTGGCGCCGGTGGTCTTATCGACCTTGATGGCTTCCACCGGGCAGGCGTGTAGACACCACGCCTCATCGCATTGGGACAGGTGTAGGGAACTTTGCGACCGCTATCGTGAAACTCGAAAACCTTGATGCGCGACTTGGCGGGATTGAACACCCCGTAGTACTTGTAAGAGCACGCCATTTCGCATTGCAAACAGCCGGTTCATTTGGCGGGGTCGTTGTGTAGCGATTTCTGCACGAAAATCTCCTCGGGGACGCATTATAGGATTATAGGCAGCCTGCAAAAATAGGCAATGCTGCGCTGCGTCATTTTGCTGCCGCAAGGGCTTTCACCACAAAGCACACAAAGGACGCAAAGACTTAATACACAGGCTTACGATCTCAACCGATGTGGAGACATTCCAATTGCGTTATTAACGTCAATAGTTCTACAGAATGAGCGGGCTTGCCCGCGATGGCTGGTATCGCGGGCAAGCCCGCTCCTTGTATGATCGAATTTACCGAAATGTTCTTACGGAGATCAAGTAAGATTTTACGATTCACTG
>JAYWAM010000004.1:0-2958 GCA_043782425.1 Betaproteobacteria bacterium | reverse complement strand
GATACGCGCAAAAAAATCGAAGACAGCAGCAAATAACCGCACCGGCATTTACGTGCCGCCCGCCGTCAACCCTTGCGCCCTGCAGACACAATCCAAGGCGGCGCAATACCGCCAAAAAGAGTCACCATGCTCATGAAAGCCAGCCACGATTTTTTGACCGAAGACCAGCGCATGATCCGCGATATGGCGCGCGATTTTGCGCAGCACGAATTGGCGCCCCATGCCGCGCAATGGGAAAAGGACAAATGGATTCCCGATGCGGTGGTCGCACAAATGGGCGAACTTGGCCTGCTCGGCATGGTGGTGCCTGAAGAATGGGGCGGCTCGTTTTCCGACTACACCGCTTACGCCTTGGCGATCGAGGAAATCGCTGCGGGCGACGCTTCCACCTCGACGATGATGTCGGTGCACAACTCGGTGGGCTGCGGGCCGATTCTGGCCTGGGGCAGCGAGGCACAGAAACAACTTTATCTGCGCGATTTGGCGCAGGGCAAGAAGATCGGCTGCTTTTGCCTGACCGAGCCGCAGGCCGGCTCGGAAGCGAATAACCTCAAGACTACCGCAAAACTTATTGATGGCAAATGGGTGCTGAACGGCGCCAAACAATTCATCACCAATGGCAAGCGCGCGCATATCGCCATCGTGTTTGCGGTGACTGACCCCGAGCTCGGCAAGAAAGGCCTGTCCGCCTTCATCGTGCCGACCAATACGCCCGGCTTCAATGTGCAGCGCCCGGAGCACAAGCTCGGCATCCGCGCCTCCGACACCTGCGCCATCCTGCTCGACACCTGCAGCATCCCCGAAGATCATCTTCTCGGCCCGCGCGGCAAGGGCCTCGCCATTGCGCTATCGAACCTCGAAGGCGGCCGCATCGGCATCGCCGCGCAGGCGCTCGGCATCGCCCGCGCCGCTTTCGATGCGGCCCTCGCCTACGCCAACGAGCGCACCCAGTTCGGCAAGAAAATCGTCGAACACCAGAGCATCGCCAATATGCTCGCCGATATGCACACCCGCATCAACGCCGCGCGCCTGCTGGTGTTGCACGCCGCCCGCATGCGCACCGAGGGCCTGCCCTGCCTGTCGGAAGCTTCCCAAGCCAAGCTCTACGCCTCCGAACTCGCCGAATGGGTGTGCAGCAAAGCCATCCAGATTCATGGTGGTTATGGCTATCTCGAAGATTATCCGGTGGAACGCTACTACCGCGATGCGCGCATCACGCAGATTTACGAGGGGACCAGCGAGATTCAGAGGTTGGTGATTGCAAGGGAATTGCAGGCGCCTTAGTCCTGAAACTGTTGAAACGCTACCCGTCCATTTCGCAAAATACTTGCCCGTTGATCAAATTCGATATTCAACATAATGGAAATGCCTGATATGCGCAATTTTGCGTTGATAACTCTTTGCCTGTGTATTTGTAATTCTGCCAGCGCGGAAGAGTCGGCCTTCAAAAAGGCGCTTCAGAGCGGTAATCGGAATATCGCCATAACGATGCCCGACTACCCATCAAGCGCTTTCAAGCAAGGAATTGTTGGCAGAGTCCAATTTGAATTCAGTCTTGACTCCAGAGGTGCCCCAAAAAATCTTGCCATTATTGAGTCTGAACCGAATGGCGTATTCGACGAAGCAGTAAAAACAGCAATCTCCTCCTGGCACTATTTGCCCAACATGGCGCTGCCCTGCAGCGTCTCTGAAAGACGCTCTCGCCAGCAGTTATGGTTCGAGATTGAAAAGGGCGAGCCTGGCATAAGCATGTCAAAAGTAATAGACGTACCGGCACTTGAGCCTGTGTTGCAGCCGCCCCCAGAATTGGTAAAAGGCGCTTACGTCGAACCTGGTAATAGCGATGACAATCGCCTTGTTCTTGTCAAAAACAGCGGGCTGCAATTGAAAAACAAAGAAGCGATGGATATACGTTATCCAAAAACCGCACTTGAAAAGGGCCTGCAGGGGCTTGTGGTTATCAACTTCACGATTAAGGCGGACGGCAAAACTGCAGACCCAATGATTACTTACTCCATTCCCTATCGCACGTTTGACGCAACAGTTCAAAATACAGTATTGGAATTTGAATTTGAAACCAAGGATGGTAAGCCGCCGGGTCGTAATTTTAAAGTCTGCCAAGAGTTCAATTTCCTCTTGCGGGATTGATAAACATCCAGCGAGTTTTTTCAAGCTTCGCCTTAATCAAGAAACAATCGCCCATGATCCGACTCCTCGCCCCATTAATCCTCATCATCCAGATCACCTTCGCCATCCATGTCTTCAAATCGGGACGCGATCAGAAGTGGATCTGGATCATCATGTTCGCGCCGGTGATCGGTTGCCTCGCCTATTACTTCGTCGAAATCTTTCCGAACTCCCGCGAGGAGCGCAAGGTGCGCCAGGGCATCCGCGATATCGCCAAGTCCCTGAATCCCGATGGCGAGCTGAAGCGGCGCGCGGCCGAGCTGCAGGTCAGCGACACCGTTGAGAACAAAACGGCCCTGGCCGATGAATGCCTGGCCAAGGGCATGTTCGACGAGGCGATCACGATGTATCTGAGCGCCATGAGCGGGCCCTTCGCCAAGGACCCCAAGTTGATGTTCAGCCTGGCCCGCACCTATTTCTACAACGGCAATTTCCCCGACGCCAAGGTTCTGTTCGAGCGCCTGCATGGCGAGCGCAGCGACTTCCATCGCAATGAAGTCGAGCTGATGCTGGCGCGCTGTTACGAGTCGCTAGGCAATGCGGGGGAAGCCGAGCGTTATTACGAAAAGCTGAAAGACCATTACGTCGGCTTCGAGGCCAAATACCGCTATGCGATGATGCTCAAGCTCAGCGGGCGCCCGGCGCAGGCCAATGAACTTTTCGATGCTGTCATCACGGCCGGACAGCGCAACAAGAATATGCTGGCAGATGAACGCGAATGGCTGAAGCTGGCCACGCGCGAACGAAGCGCCAATGCCGTGTGAAGTCGCA
>JAYWAM010000003.1:0-2971 GCA_043782425.1 Betaproteobacteria bacterium | reverse complement strand
GCGTCAAAACGGTTTCCCGTTCAGCCGGACGCAGCGTCACGGCAGCGGCGGCGTATCGCGCTGCCGAAAAGATCGTGGACGAGCGCACCGGCGAAATTCACGACTACACCCACAAGAAGGGTGTGCTCTCAGCCGACATCATCCTGCCCAAAGACGCGCCCGAATGGGCCAAGGAACGCGCCGCGCTGTGGAACGCCGCCGAGCAAAGCGAGACGCGCAAGAATTCCACGGTAGGCCGCGAATTCGAGATTGCCCTGCCCGACGAACTCAACGAATCCCAACGCCGTCAGTTAGCCATCGCCCTGGCCGAAGAAATCGTCGCCCGCCACAATTGTGTAGCCGATGTCGCCATCCACGAACCCGGAAAAGGCGGCGACAACCGCAACCATCACGCGCACGTCCTGTGCAGCACGCGGCGGCTAGGCCCGAACGGCTTTCATGAAAAGACCCGCGAACTGGACGAAGTAAAACAAGGCGAGGTCGTGCGCTGGCGCGAACGTTTCTCGATCATCCAGAACCAGCATTTGCGCGAAGCAGGCCACCCGGAAAGAGTCGATCACCGCAGCCTCGAAGACCAAGGGATTGCGCGCATGCCGACCTTCCACCTTGGCCCCGCCGCTACTAACTACGAACGGCGCACCGGCAAGCCATCGCATCGGCGGGAAGAACTCGAACAGGAAGTCAACGACCGCCTGCGCAGCGCCCGCAATCAAGGCCAGCTAGAGCGACAATCGGCCCAGCTCGAACGCAGCATCATCGACACCACCGGCGACCTGATCGCAGCCCAACAGGCCCGAGCCGACGTTCAACAAAAAATCACTGACGGTCAAGCCAAATTCAACGCCAAGCTGGCCGAGCGCGAACAGCAAAAAGCCGAGCAGGCGCGGCAACAGGCCGAAGCTGAAAATGCCCGTCAAGTGGCCGAGTTACAGCGCCAGGCGCAACAGGAAACGAAGCGCCAGACAAACATCGAAAAGCGCGACGAGATGGAGCGCAAAAAGCAGGAGAGTGAGCAGGTCAAGAAGGAGCAGAAGAAAGACCTTGATCATGGCGGGCCGACACGATAATGCAGCACTGGATAAACAGCAAAAATCGAAAGTAAAAAATGGACGAAAACGAGCAGGAATTTTTTTACGCACTGGTGGAAGCTGCGCGGGGACAGCAACAGGCCGTCAATACCGCCCTGGCCGGTTTGGAAAAGAGCAAAAACGAGTTGACCAAAGCGGCGGCGGCATTGCAGGAATACGGCAAGCAGCTAGTGCCGAACGCGGGCAAAGCCGCCAGCGAGGGAGCGGCGCAAGCCGTCAAGGTTGCGCTGGAAAACGCGAGTCAAACCGCGACCGATGCGGTAGCCGAATCCTGCAAGCCACTACTGGCCGGATTGGCTGGGATTACGGGCGAGACAGCCACCGCCGAAGGGCAGCTTAAAGAGGCCGTCAAATGGTTCGGCTGGCGTTGGGCAGGGATAGCCGCAGCGACGGCGTGCGGCGCGATCCTGGCGGTGACGTTGGCCGCATGGGGCGCGATCTGGTGGCAGCGTTCACAGCTTGCCGATTTGAAAGCAGAGCGCGACCAGATAACCGCTGAAGTAGCCGCAGCGCAAAGCACGGTTGCGGGACTGGAAAAGCGCACAGGCGGCGTGCGCTATGAAGAAAGCAAAAAAGGCCGTTTTATTGTGACGAGAAAAGGCTATGACGCATGGACTTGCGAGGATAGGCCGTGCATTCGGTTGAAGTGATTATTTAAATCCGGTTTCGGTAATTGCCCGCACTCAAACGAGCCGCGAGGCGTCGCCGTCATGCACCGCATGAAAACTCGCGCAATTGGCAATCGGATGCGCCAGGTCGAACGCCCGAAACTCGTACATCGCAGCATTGGCGGCGCTTTCGCCGTGACGGATGAAGCGAAAAATTGGGGTCAGAATGAAATAAAAAACCTCCCCCATACCCGCTGACGCGGGTAGCTGCTAAAGAGAAGGGCCGCGATTGCGGCCCTTGTTTATCTGGCGGTATGCGCCTGTCGCTTGCTGGCGGCCTTCTTCGCCGGTGCTGCGGGTGCCGTCCGTGACGAATCCCAACGTCGTGCCGCATTCTTGAGAATCAAGCCTTCCAGCAATTCGCGCACAGTGTGTTTCTCTTCCACCGAAAACTGGCTCACTGCTTCAAACTGTAGCGCCAAGTCATCGCTTGGGCCGCGTTCGTTCTCGGCAAACACCAAATCATCCAGACGGACATGCAACACCTTAGCAAGCCGGATGAGGGCTTCTAAGGTTGGTTGTGCCGTCCCTGCCTCATACCGTCGAATCTGATTAACATGTAGCGCCGCAGCCTCGGAGAACGCTTGCTGAGTCATGCCCAGGGCTCTGCGGAGTTGGATCAGTCTTGCGGGGAAGTTCATCGGTAAAAACCAGAGTGTGATCGGCTTCATACTGTATTCCCTCTTTCCAAAAGTATTTGACATAGCAACAGTATAAGGGATATAAATAAAACATTAAACGGGTATTGACAGGTTTTTTACGAAAGGTGGATTCATGGCACGCATCCCCGAAGCAGAAATCGAACGCATCAAGCGCGAAGTCAGCGTGCAACGCCTGGTCGAAGCCTCGGGCATTCTGCTGACCAAGTCAGGCAAAGATTTAGTAGGGCTGTGCCCGTTTCATGACGACCATGATCCAAGCTTACGCGTCACCCCGGGCACCAACCTGTGGCGCTGCCCGCCGTGCGGCATGGGCGGCAGCGTGATCGACTGGGTGATCAAAACGAATGGTGTTTCCTTCCGCCACGCAGCCGAATTATTGCGCGAAGGTGTGCCGGTTTCTTCCTTAGCTGCCGGTGCTAAGCCGGTGAAACAATCCACCGTACCAAAACTCCCCGCCCCGGTGAGTTTGGAGGCCGACGATCAAGCGCTCTTAAATCAAGTCATCGACTACTATCACGCGACACTCAAGCAAAGCCCGGAAGCGCTCACCTAT
>JAYWAM010000002.1:0-2990 GCA_043782425.1 Betaproteobacteria bacterium | reverse complement strand
AATAAGCAGCGCAGTAAGCAATACAAAAAGGAAATTCAAGTGCCACCCATCCACTTATGCATTGAACATTGATTGTTAAATTTAGTTTGGAACGTATTCTGTTAAAACGGGATTTACCGCTCGAATAAAAGCTCCCAAGCGTCTATCGGCATCATCCAATGTTTCACCAAGGCCCAGCGGTGTAACCAATCGCACCAAAGCACCGTCAGTACGATTGCGTGTCAATGCGTCCCAAAAAATAAACCATTTCACCAGATATTCGTTAGTAATTACCCGCCCACGCTGCTGAAACCAATAATAGGTTAACTGCTTTTGTTCCCCCATCTGAATAACCGCTCGATTCACGCTTAATGGTGTCATGCCAACCTTGACACCGGCCACGCTATGCTGGGTCAAGCTGGTGATCTCCCACCCGCCACCCGGCATACATGTTCGCGGAGAATGTGCCGACTCCCCCTTGCGCTGAGAAGCATAATAGGCCATGTAAAAATTGATGAGTCTTGCCTTGTCGTCAACAAAATCTACCAGCAGATAATCATCAAGTTTCAGCGCGTCGAGATAAATCTGCTCAAGGCGATCCTCCTTGCCTTTCCATTTGCCCAGGTCCATGGGGAACTCGGCAAAGGTCTTGCGTTGCTGCTGGATTTCAACCCGCTCGGGCATCGACAGGGTGGCGACGGCCACGGCCAGCGTCACAATTATCGATGCCAAGAAAGGTTTAGGCACTGTGCGATCTTTAACCTGCGCATCAACGGGCGTGTGTGCCGGGAGATCTAATCCGAAAACCTCGCGCAAAGGCCGACGTTCCTTGCCAATTCGCGAGAGCAACCACATTTCTCCAACCAGTACCGCAGTACATGCCATGAAGACTGCCCATCCTTCGAAATCATGCAAAAAGCCCTCTGCCATCTCCTTTCCCCAATACTCCACCGTCACTCCTATCATGCCGATTCGAAAACTATTCATTAGCACAGTAATGGGTATGGTGGACAGGAAAACTAGCGCACGTTTCCAGAATGCGGCCTTGAAAAAATAAGCCGCCATGAATCCAAGCGTCATCAGAGGAAACAAGTAGCGCAATCCATTACACGCCTCCACGACTTGCAATTTCATGGTACCCAGGTCAATCACGTTCCCCTCAAGATGCACGCTGATACCGAACAGCCGGATTACCCATACACCCATTTCCGAGGAGACGAATTGTAAACGAGTAGAGATTTCAGTTAGAAAAAAGGAGGGCAATGGAATCATGAACACCAGAAATAGCAGTGGCACGGCGATTATCTTAAATCCACGCCAGCCACAAAAAGCCAGGGCCATTCCCAGTAAAACCACTAGGAAAGAATATTGAACGACCAAATACAGGGTGCTCAGATTGCCAAGCAGGAATAGTGCAAAGCCGAGTGCTACCAATCCAAACCCCGCCCAAGAACCGTTGAAATTGATCCGCTCAAGCAAGTCTTTGCGCTGCCAAATCAGAAACAACGAAATAAAAGGAATCATATAGCCATAGCTATATTCTTCCTTTGTATCCCACATCGTGACCAGCGCCTTTAGACCTTCTAAATAGATCACACCGATCAATAAGAATAAAACAGCGCCAACTATCCAAATGCCAACAGTTGGCCGCCATACCACCACGCTACTCACCGAGTCATTCTTCATTACCGCCTCTTCAATTTCGTCACACGCAATTCACGGCACGAGAATTGTCGCATCTGCCAAGCCTCGCCCACGCCTTATATTACGCCGCTCTGCTGCATCAGTTCAGGCGCGCGGCCGGCCCGGCGCGCGATTGCTTGCAGCAGCTGATGGCCTGTTCCACCGAGCGCGGATTTTCCTATTGGGAAGCGCGGGGCTCGGTGCTTCAAGGCTGGCTGCTCGGCGTAGAAGGGCAGGCCGGCGAAGGCATCCGCACCATGCTGCGCGGCATCGAGGCTGTGCAGGCCACCGGAGCCGAACTGGCGCAGCCCAATTACCTCGCCATGCTGGCCGAGTTGTATCTGAAAAACGGCGAAGCGCCGGCCGCACTGCGTGCCGTGAACGACGCGATGGAGCGGATCGAGCATACCGGCGAGCGTCGTTGGCAGGCTGAACTCATGCGGCTGAAAGCTCACCTGCTGCTGGCCGAAGATGCGGGCGCGGCGGATGCCGCCGAAGCCTGCCTGCGCCAGGCGCTGGCCGTGGCGCGTCAGCAGAAGAACCGGCCACTTGAGTTGCGCGCTGCCATGAGCCTGTTCTGCCTCGACCGTGATCAACGAGGTGGACGCGACGCCCGCGAGCTGCAAGCCGCGTATGCCGCTTTCACCGAAGGCCATGACGAGGTCGATTTGCACGAAGCCCGCGCACTGCTGCAAGAAACCTGAAAGGGGAAACACACATGGAAGAGTCCCTGTTGCATGATCTCGGCGAAGAATCGCTGGACAAGGTGATCGAGGAGTACGTCCAGATCATCCGACGCGGGTTGCCGCGAGCGTCGCGCGCGCAGGATGTGCTTATCGTCGGCGCCGGCATCGCCGGCATGACGGCCGGCTATCTGCTGCAAAATGCCGGGCACCGAGTGCAAATCCTGGAAGCCAACAAGTACGTCGGCGGTCGCGTCCACACCTTTCGCTGTTTCACCAACGATCTGTATGCCGAAGCCGGCGCCATGCGCATCCCCAGCCAACACGAACTCGTGGCCACATTCGCCGACATGTTCAAGCTACCGCGCGAGCCTTTCTTCAACGTCGATATCGACCCGGCCACGCGCGACGCCGCCGATCCGGTGGCGCGCAACAATGAGTATCTGTTCGTCAATGGCGTGAAGATCAGGCGCAGCGCCTACACGTCGGGTCAGCTGAACTTCCCGCTGCCGGCGGGCGAGGCGGGCCAGACCTCGCAGCAACTGCTGGACGTAGCACTGGGTCCGCTGCGCGATTTCATCAAGGCCGATCCGGCGGCTCGATGGCCGGTGGTGATCGACCGCTTCGGCGAGTATTCGGTGCGCC
>JAYWAM010000001.1:0-2997 GCA_043782425.1 Betaproteobacteria bacterium | reverse complement strand
GCTACGGTTTGTTAGATGCAAGGGCGCACTTATGCAAACTCGTTGAGTTAGCGTGCGTACCTGCGGTAGGCTAACCCCGCTCACAGCGAAAAGCAATCGATTCCAATGGCGATCTACCATCTCAGCGTCAAAACGATCTCGCGCTCAGCGGGGCGCAGCGTCACGGCAGCCGCCGCGTATCGTGCTGGCGAAAAGATCACCGACGAACACACCGGCGAAATCCACGACTACAGCCACAAACAAGGCGTCAAATCGGCAGACATCATCCTGCCGAAGGGCGCCCCCGCCTGGGCCGCCCATCGAGAAAAGTTATGGAACGCCGCCGAGCAAAGCGAAACGCGCAAGAATTCCACCGTCGGGCGCGAATTTGAGATCGCGCTGCCCGCCGAACTAAGCGAGCCGCAACGCCACCAACTTGCCCTGGCACTGGCTCACGAAATCGTCGACCGGCACCATTGCGCGGCGGATGTCGCCATCCACGAACCTGGTCGAGGCGGCGACAACCGCAACCACCACGCGCATGTTTTATGCAGCACACGGCGGCTAGGCCCGGACGGTTTCCACGAAAAAACCCGCGAACTGGACGAAGTCAAACAAGGCGAAGTGGTGCACTGGCGGGAACGCTTCGCCATCTTACAGAACCAGCACTTAAAGGCGGCGGGGCAAGGCGAGCGGGTGGATCACCGCAGCCTTGAAGAACAAGGCATCGAGCGCATACCGACCGTGCATCTAGGGCCAGCGGCCACCAACTATGAGCGACGCACCGGCAAGCCCTCCCAGCGGCGGCAAGAACTCGATCAAGAGATTAGCGAGCGGCTGCGCGGTGCGCGCCAGCAAGGCGAACTGGAACGGCAATCGGCGCAGCTCGAACGCTCCATCATCGACATCAGCGGCGACCTGACCACGGCCCAGACAGAACGTACCGCCCTGCACCAAGCCGTGGCGGACGGCAAGGCCCAATTCCGCGCCAAGTACGCCCAGTACAAGCAAGCCCAAGCCGAAGCAGAAAAGGCGCGTCAATTGGTGGAAGCGCAACGCGAATTAGAGCGGCAAAGAGAGGCTCAAAAGCAGGCCGAACGAGAACGCCAGGCAGACCAACAGAAACAGACCCAGCCCAAACTGGAAAGAGGCGGCAGAGAGGGCCTGGCTGTCCCGAAACGGGGTGAGCGGGACGACCTGGACATAGGGGATGACAACCGCCCGAAACGGGGCAGAGATGGCCCCGGCAGAGGACGATGAGGTATTGGCGATCAACCCGGACAATTAAAGGTAAGACATGGACGAACTTGAAACAAAACTATGTGGCATGGTAGACATTGCCGAGCGCCAGCAAGAGGCGATCAACACAGCTTTAGCCGGATTGGATGCGCGCCAAATCGAACTGACGAAAAGCGCGACGCAGTTACAAACCGTCATGCAGAAAATGCTGCCAGCGGCAGGTGCTGCCGCCAGCGCCGGGGCAGCGCAAGGCGTCAAGGTTGCGCTAGAAAACGCGAGTCAAACCGCGACCGACGCGGCAGCGCAAGCCTGCCAGCCCTTACTGAGCGGCTTAGCCGGGGTTGCGGTTCAGATAGCGGCCGCCGAAGGCCGCCTCAAAGGCGCGGTGAAATGGTTTGGCTGGCGCTGGGCGGCCCTGGCTGGCGCCACGGCTTGCGGCGCGATCCTGGCGGTGACGCTGGCGGCGTGGGGCGCGGTGTGGTGGCAGCGTACCCAGCTTGCCGAGTTGAAGGCGGAACGCGACCAGATAAGCAATGAGGTAGCCGCAGCGCAAAGCACGCTGGCGGCCCTGGAAAAGCGCACTGGCGGCGTACGCTATGCGCAAGGCAGAGATGGCCGTTTTATTCTGGTGCGCAAAGGATTTGAAACAGCGAATTGCGTGGGAAATGTGCCGTGCATCCGGCTGAAATAATGAACTGAATGGGGCTTCGTTTATAGCTTGTCGGAGTTGTGAACGGTGGTTCTTAATTAAAAAAGAAAACCACGCCCAACCCCGGCTAGCGCGTGAGATTCAGATTTGCAGCTTGTAAGAAAAATTCGTGAAACTAAGCGGCTTTTATCGTTTAGCGGAACGCTTGCCGACCACCTTCTCGACCTGAGATTTTTTAACAAAGCTATCAATCACAAGAATGAGGGCCTGCTGCTCTTCGTCTGGCAAGGTATCAGCCTGCCGCCAGAGTGAATTCAGCGCGTGATTACGGATAAGCACCTCGCTAGAGATCGGTTTACGGCCAACCAACTCATCAAGAGATACCTGTAGCACATCCGCAATCTTGACTAGCGTATCGAGATGAGGCGCAATTGTGCCGCGCTCCCATCGATTATATGCACGCGGGTTCACCCCGACCAACTCAGCCAAGCGCACCTGCATCAATTGACGCGATTCGCGCAGCAAGCGCAAGCGTTCCGAAAATTCCGACATATTAAGACCTGCATACCAAGAAGAGATGCGATCCATTTTACGAGTCCTTTTTTAGTTGCGCATTGTTAAACACCAATAATGGGTATAGTATACTATCTAATAATGTCTATTGACAGGTTTTTAGTGGAGGCTGATTTATGGCACGCATCCCCGAAGCAGAAATCGAACGCATCAAGCGTGAAGTCAGCGTGCAACGCCTGGTCGAAGCCGCCGGTATTCTGCTGACAAAATCCGGCAAAGATTTAGTGGGACTGTGCCCGTTCCATGACGACCATGATCCCAGCTTACGCGTAAGCCCTGGCACCAACTTATGGCGCTGTCCGCCGTGCGGTATAGGGGGTAGCCCTATCGACTGGGTTATCAAAACCCAGGGTGTCAGCTTCCGCCACGCAGCCGAGCTATTGCGCGAAGGCGTGCCGGTTTCTTCCTTAGCTGCCGGTGCTAAGCCAGTGAAACAATCCACCGTACCAAAACTCCCTGCCCCGGTGAGTTTGGAGGCCGACGATCAAGCGCTCTTAAATCAAGTCATCGACTACTATCACGCGACACTCAAGCAAAGCCCGGAAGCGCTCACCTAT